>PBRM01000021.1 GCA_002725915.1 Gemmatimonadota bacterium | reverse complement strand
TACTGGCACGGGCCTCTGGGTGGCGACAGCAACCTCGTTCGCTACGGTCAACTGACCGCCGGCTGAGCAGCTGTGATGAAACTGCCCGTCTACGACATCGAAGCCGAGCTGCTGACCACCCACGCCGGTCCTGGCGCCTGGGTGCTGTCGGCGCCGACCGGTTCGGAGCCAAACTATATGAATCGTGGTGACCGGATTAAAGGGATTGGGGAAATTCTGTCCCAGAGCATATTCCCGGGGCATACGGCCTGACGCACGAACACCTTATCCACGCCTGGCCTCAGTTCAGACATCCCCTTGCCTTCCAGGTCAATCACCTTTTCGTTTACCACCAATTGCCACAACCCGAGATCTTCTTGTGAAACCTGACAGCCTAATTGCATGGCTCCTCCCTGCACCTGCAGTTGATAATCACGCGGTTCGGAGACATGCGGCTACGCAGAGGCAAGGTCAACTCCGCGGAGTTGAGCCCGAAGGACAGCGATGGCGAAATCTTCGTCTGAGCGCAGTCGTAGCCGTCTTGTAGCCGCCTCCCCGGTGTACTACGGCTGGGTGATCCTCGCCGTGGGCTCAATCGGGGGCGTCATGACCAGCCCCGGTCAGACCTACGTGTTCTCCGCCTTCATCAACCATTTTATCGAGGATCTGGGGCTCAGTCGCTCGCTGGTCAGCACCCTCTACACCGTCGGCACCCTGACCGCCAGCCTGGTGCTGCCCTTTGTCGGCCGCCAGTTCGATCGGCACGGGGCGCGCTTGATGATAACCCTGATTAGCCTGCTCCTGGGGCTGGCCTGCATGTATATGGGTTTCGTCAGTAACGCGCTGATGTTGGGCATCGGCTTTTTTCTGCTGCGCCAGCTAGGTCAGGGCAGCCTCAGTCTGGTCAGCAAGAATGTCATCAATCTGTGGTGGGTACGGCGGCGCGGCGTGGTCATGGGTATCTCCGGGGTGTTCGCCGCCCTCCTGGGGGGGCTCTTCCCCTATCTCGTCAATTCACTGAATTCGCACTACAGTTGGCGCATCACCTATGCGCTCCTCGGCGCCCTCGTGCTGCTGGTCATGCTGCCCACGGGCTGGATCTTTACGCGTGACAGGCCGGAGGACCACGGCCTGCTGCCAGACGACGCGGCGGCTCCCGGAGAGGGTGAAGGCGCGGGCCTGGGCGAACCTCTGGAATCGAACTGGACCCTGGCGCAGGCGCTGCGCTGTTCGGCGTTCTGGCTGATAACGTCGGGGCTGGCGTCGATGAGCATGCTCACTACCGGCCTGACCTTCCACTTGTTCAGCATCTTCGAGGACAGCGGTCTGTCGGCGTCGTCGGCCGCCTCGGTCTTCGTGCCCATCGCCATCACCACCGCGCTGGTGCAACTGGTCAGCGGCCTGCTCATAGGCCGAGTTCCGGCGCACGTGTTGCTGGCGCTGGCGCTGGCGCTGGAAGCGCTCATCCTGATTATGGCGCCTTTCCTCAACTCGCTGTCCATGGCCTATGGCTTCGGCGTGTGCATGGGGATGCAGGGCGGTCTGGAGATGCTTGTCGCCAGCGTCGTCTACGCCAACTACTTCGGACGCCGCCATCTGGGCAGCATCTCCGGGCTCGCTTATACTTTGCTGGTTGCCAGTTCCGCTCTCGGACCCATGCCCATCGGCGTCGCCCGCGACCTGATGGGGGGTTACGCCACCGTGCTCACGGGCTTTGCCGCCCTTCCCCTGGTCTTGGCCGTCGCCTGCCTATTCTTCTGTAGACCGCCGGGTGCTCCAGAGGGCGGAACCCTTGGTACTAATCCGGAAGCTTTGTAAAATATCGACAATCTACACTGGCTGGGGACGACATCGACCGACGGCAAGGGAGGGGAGATGTGGCAGTCGTGAACGACGTGATCGGGGTGATGTCGTGGCAATGATCGACAAGATGATGGAGGGACGACACCTGTCGACGTGAACCACTTAGTTGCGGGAAGACCGGTCCATCGGATCCTTCCGTGGATGGTGTGTTGGCTGATGATGAGTGTGTGCGGGGCACAGGCGGCCGGAGAGCACCCGAGATTGCTTGTGCGAGCCGCGCACTACGAAGCCCTGCGCCAGCGGGCCGACAAGGAGCCTTGGCGCTCCATGCGAGAGGCCGTGCAATCCTGCACGAGCCTCACCTATCGCCCGGATGGTAGTGCCTATCGGCAGTACGCCAGCATGAGACACGTTATGCGGCAGGCCGCCCTGGCCTGTATCCTGTTCCCGCAGGAGCGCTCACGATACGTCACCCACATCGTCGAACAACTCGGTCATTGGGATGATCTCAATGCCACGAGAGAACGTCAGCCCCGGTCTGACTGGTCGAGCATGGTCACCGGGGGTGACGCCTTCTTCATGTCCGTCCTGGCCCTCGACGTCATCCACGACGACCTCACCGACTCTCAGCGCACCGCGATCGAGCAGCGACTGCAGACGTGGTTCGATTACGAACGTGATGAGTCAACCGGCTCGTGGGTTCTGGCCAAGTATGGCGCCATGGGGCTCTGGGCGCTCTACCTGGACGACCGTGAGGCCTTCGAGGCCTATGCCGGCGCCTACGATAGACGGCTTCGTCAGCACTTCACCGAAGACGGTGTAGCGCTGGTTGGCGGCAACTACGCCTCCGCCCGGCTGGCCGGCGGAGAGCTGGCTAAGACCTACTTCATGGACGTGCTCGCCTTGCATGGCTGGCACGATTACTACAACGATCCGCTCCTCGGTGCTTTTTACGAGTGGTTCTATGCGGGCATGGTCACCCCGACCCGCCGGTTTGCCATCTTCCAAGATTGCGGGGAGACGACGCACTCGGGAACCAGCGGCGTCATCGCCAACTGGCGGGCACACCGATTCTCCCGGACCGCCGCCGCCCATGCGGCCTGGTTTGAACCTGAAGACCTGACGCCGGGGATCCTCGGCTATGTCCTGGTCGACGAGCCCTTGCCCGAACCGCGGGCGCCGGCCAGTCGTCTGTGGAAGTCCGGCTACGCGGCGCTGTGGGAAGCCCCCCATGCCGATGCCCTAATGGCCGCCCTGTGGGCTCCAAACCGGGCCTTCCAGCACGATCACTTCGAGATCAATGCCGTCCATCTGACAGGCTACAGTCAAACGCTGCTGCGCAATGCAGGATACGAAGGGTGGGGAAACCCGGTCGCCGGATTCAGCTGGAAGTACGTGAGCCGCTTTGACATGTGGCCGGAATCGGATCACGCCGTGGGCGGCAACATCGCCTATCTCCACCGAGACAAGCCACACAGGTCCAAGGCGGGTGGCGGACTGCAGGAGGGAATCCTGCATCCGTCCATCGACTATGCCGCCGGGGACGCGGGTGATGCCGTGAACGGTGGCCAGCACGCTCGCAGTATCGTGCTGGTCAAGGATCGAACCCGGGGCGAAAGACCTTACTTCCTGCTGTTCGATGAGATGACCCGTCATGCTTCTACCGATAGCTCCTTACTAGAAGCGCCGCTGCGTCTGGCCCTCCACCCGGCGTCGAACCAGCAGCAGACGATCACGCCTCGTCGAAGCTATCGCTGGGCTTACGACCAGGATGTGTTCCTCACGATCTATCTGGCTTCAGAGGCCACTGAGGAGACCCGTCTGAAACGAGGGGGCCTGTCACAGTTCGAAGAGGCACCCCTGTATCTCCACGCTGAGTTCGCCTTCGAAGCAGAGCAAACCCAGGCGCTGACCGTGCTGTTCCCCCACCACGGCGAGACATCGGCTCCTGCCATGACGCGCATCGGTGGTGACGGGTTCTCCGGGGCGAAGATCGTTCACAACGAGAAGACGGCCGACTTGGCCCTCGCCAGTAATGGCATGCGCCAAGTCGCCCACGGCGACGTGGAGTGGACCGGTCGAGCAGCAATCCTGCGACGTCGGGACCAGCGGACGGTGCTCTATCTGGTGCGCCGGTCACAGCAGCTGGTGGCACCGGGTGCCATCGGCTTCGACTCCGACGAGCCGATCAGCCTGGTCATGGAGGGGCGGACCGGACAGATCCTGTCACCGGGGACCGACGTGAACTTCCACTCGGATCTGGTGACAGGTGAGATTCATCTCGACGGCAAGCGCCTCTCAGCCACGCCAGCGGCGGGCGGCTGGCGGGTTCACATCCCGGCTGGTTCGCACCGCATCGACTTTGTCGAGTAACCCCGGCCTTCATCCTTCGGCCAGGAAGGCTGCCAGTACCGGATGGTTGATGACGGATTGGACATCTTGCCAGGCCTGGAGGATCTGCGGGTCCGCCAGCTGGTCGCCGTCCGGCAGAAATCCGAAATCCAAATAAACCTTCACGGCCCAGGGACGGCCAGAGGAGGTTCCCAGGATCGTGGCGGAGTGGCTCTGGGCGAGTCGCGCCATCGCCTTCGTCATCATCGGCTTGCTCAATCCGCGCCGCTGATGATCGGGGTGCACGACAACCCAGTGGATCCGTCCGCGATCGTTGGCCACGTGAGGTCCCGTCTCCCACCACGCGCTGATGCTGGCCACCGTGGTGTCGTCGTCCGTGTCGACGAACCACATCCGGTCCGGCAGGGCGTCGCGGTGAGCCCCATACTGATCCTCGAACAGCTCGTCCTTGATGTCGATGAAGGGATCGGCGGCCTTGTGCAGGCGGGTCCACTCCTGATCGTCCCCGTCACGGTAGACGCGGAATACATAGCCGGCGGGCAGAAGGTATTGGGGCACGTGAGCGAACCCCTCCCGGACCATATTGAAGCCCCGAAACGGGTAGGTGACAGCAGGATCTACCAGTGCACATGTCATGTCGTGCTCCTGATGAACAAGTAGAGGGCCACCGCAGCGCCGCATGGTATCCTTCCGAATACAGGCGGGCCAGGTGTCTTCCGCATAACGCAGTGCTCTCCGTCAGCTTGCGCCCGAATACCATTCGCCAGGTCGTCTCGACGTGAAATCCCTTGTCGCTCGGTCGTTGGTGACGAAATCCAAGGTGTCGATGTCCGTACAGCCGCACGTGGCGACGGGCGATATACCGAACCTGCTCGAAGGCTGCGCCCATTCTCTGCCTGAGCAGGACGGGCCTGAGCAGGAAGAAGTAAATTGGTTTCAATAGTCGATCCAAGTCACTGTGAGAGGGAATCGGACTAACTTGCCAGCCACCGATTGAACAGTCAAGGGAAAATCCGAAAGCGTGCGATGGGCTGATTGAGTCTGCACTTACACACTCACTCATACACAACATCCACCCGCGCAGCCTGATGTAGGCCACAACCTCCGAGAGATGCCTTCGGTCGTGGCAACAACCCCAGGGATCTTGTTCGCGGTGGACAACCGGTGTATCATCGACTGCGGCGCTCGCTGGCCCAGGGGGAATGTCGAAGCTGTTTCCTGTTGGTTCCAGGATGCTCTACCTCTCGAACCTTCAGGACCAGATCCAGTTCCAGACACTCAGCTGAGGAGCACTGAGCATATGGCCACACACGACCCTCTGTTCGACCTGACGGGAAAAACTGCGATCGTCACAGGCGCTTCGTCAGGCCTGGGTGTAACGTTTGCGAAGACCCTTGCCGAGCGGGGCGCCAATGTCGTCCTTGCCGCACGCCGTGAGGAGAACCTGAGACGCGTGCAGGANGAAATCGAGAGCTCGGGCGGGNNTGCCACCGTCGCGCTCTGTGACGTGACCGACGCCGAGCAGGTTCGGGCAACCATCGCGACGACCCAGGCGGCGTTTGGCCGGCCCGATATCCTGGTCAGCAACGCGGGAACGGCAGCCGACGGGGGAAACATGCCCGAAAAACTCCCTCACGAGGTCTTTGAACAGGTGCTGCGGGTCAATCTGACCGGTGTCTGGCACTGCTGCCGGGAAGTGGGCGCCGAGATGCTGCGCGACGGCAAGGGGGGCTCGATCATCAACATCGCCTCGATCCTGGGGCTGGCCGGACAGCCCGATCACCCCGTCGCCTATCAGGCGACCAAGGCGGCGGTGATCAACCTGACACGTGCCCTGGCGTGCAGCTGGGCAAACCGCGGCGTGCGCGTGAACGCGATCGCGCCCGGATACTTCCCGAGCGAGATGACGGCGCCGTTTCTCGACTCGCCCCTGCTCAAGGAGCGGGTGGAGAGCCAGTCGGCCATGGGGCGGATCGGAGAGCCGAACGAACTGGCCGGCGCTCTGCTCCTCCTGGCCTCAGGAGCGGGGAGTTATATCACCGGGCATACCCTGGTGGTGGACGGCGGCTTCAGCGCCTCGAGCGGAGCCACCCCACTCGGCCCAGAGCTCAGCGACCTGTTCGCAACGAAAATGCCGGATGGGGTCGGACAACGAATCGGCATTTAGGGCGACCAGGGCCCTGGTGGCCACCGTCCGAGCCACCTCGAGCCGCCCATGAGAGAGGACCGAATCATGCCCAGGATGTGGATGGCCATCGTGCAGGCCCTGAGCCCCCCCGGTCCCTTCCGGATCCGCTGGATCTTCACCGCCGCAGAGTACCGCGACTAGCCGATAGCGGTGGCATGAGCGCCCTGCCGCCGGCCCGTTATACCGGCGACGCTGAAGTCGATTGTGAGGCTTGCCGACCACAGGAAGGGGATGACGCCTTCGAGCTGATCCTGCCTATCTGCTCCAGGTGAACTCGTTACCAGACCTTCGTCGAATGCACGCCTTCCTGTAATTCACCAGTAGCACTTTATCAACGGGCTGTTAAGGCGAGAAAAGGAGCGCGCGAATGTTTGAGAAGCTAACCGCTGTGTGTACTGCTGTGATGCTGGCGCTGGCCGCATCCTGCTCGACGGCCGAAGCCGGGACCAGGTCTTTTTACTGGGTCTCCCACGGTTCGCCCGCCGACCCGGTCTGGACCTATTTCCTGGCCGGCGCGCAACAGTGGAGCGAAGATACCGGCCACACCGTCAACACCTCCTTCCACAATGGTGACGTCGCCTCCCATCAGGAGGCGGTGCGTGCCGCCATCGCCGCTGGAGCCGACGGCATCGTCACCAGCAGCCCCGACCCTGGCAGCCTAGTTCAGGTCGCCAGGGAAGCGAATGAAGAAAAAATCCCCATCATCAATATGAATACGCCAGACCCCACTGCCAGTTTTGACGCCTATGTCGGCGGCGATCTGGTCGACACCGGCAGGCAGTGGGCACGGTATCTGGTCGATAAAGGCCTGGTTGACTCAGGCGATTTCGTATGGTTGCCGGTGGAAGTCCCGGGCGCCACCTACGGTGTCCAGGAAGAACACGGCATTGCCAGTGTCTTCGAGCCGCGGGGCATCACCTGGGAAGTCACGGACGCAACCCTCGACCAGGCTGAAGTCATCGCCCGCATGGTCGACTATACGACCGCCAATCGCGACAGAATCGATGCCATCATCGGCCTCGGAGATCTGGTGACCGGCAGCATCAAGCGAGTGTTCGACCAGTCGGGTATCGCCCCCGGAGAAATCCCGGTCGTCGGGTGGGGCAACTCCCTCGACACCACTCAGGAGGTCCTCAATGGGTATGTCAACGCAGCCATGTGGCAGGACCCGCTGGCGATCAGCTATGTCGCGCTGTCGCTGGCGGCGATGTCGGCCAGCGGCATCCCAGCTGGATTCGATGTCACCACGGGCGCACTCTACGAAGCTGATACCGCTCAGATATACGACGACATCCTGGCGGGGGAATAGAAAAATTCACCACGTTGGCAACCCTCTCCGACCTCTGATGGATTTCATTCTTAGCTGATTTCATGGACCCGAGCCTTTCTTGAAGCGCCTGACCGCCAGGCCCGAATTCGGACCGTTTGTTCTGCTGGTCGCCATGATCGCTGTTTTCTGGGCAGTCAATCCGGCATTCTTGTCATGGCGGAATATCAGCAATGTGCTCGCCTTTACCGTGGAGCTGGGACTTATCGCTCTGGCGATGACGCTGCTGATGACGGCGGGCGAATTCGACCTTTCCGTCGGCTCGCTTTTCGGATTCTGTCCGGTCCTCATGTGGACCCTCTACAACACCGGAGCGACGTCTATCGAGGTCGGTTTTGCCATCTCTCTGGTCGCCGCCATCTCAGTCGGCCTGGTCAGCGGCCTGCTCGTCACTCAGCTGAAGATCCCCTCGTTTCTGGTTACTCTCGGCATGCTGCTGGTTGTGCGGGGCACCGCCCTCTTCGTCACCAGCGGATTCCCGCAGCGAACCTGGAAAGCGGAGGACCTCCTTCTCGGCCAGATTCTGGTAGGGAACTTCAACATTGCCGGCCTGCGTATTTACATGTCGTTGTTGTGGTTTGTCGCCGCCGCAGTACTGCTCAGTTATGTGCTGACACGAACCAGAATAGGAAACTGGATTCAAGCAGCGGGCGGTGACGCCCATGCGGCGAGGGCGCGCGGTGTCGATGTCGACCTCACCAAGGTCAAATTGTTCATCCTGTCCGCCGTCATGGCGGGTTTCGCCGGCATCGTCAGTTCCATCCGCACCGCCGCCGCCAACCCGAACAGCGGCACCGGATACGAACTGGAGGTCATCGCCATGGTGGTGATCGGCGGAACCGCTCTGAGAGGGGGGCGCGGCACCATCGTCGGAACGGTGCTCGGCATCTTCATACTGCGCTCGATGCGCAACGGCATCGTGCTCATCGGCGTGCCCGGTCTGGCCTATAACATATTCGTCGGCGCCATCATCCTGGGGATGATGGCCCTCCACTCATGGCTCGAGCGCAGGCAGCAGAATGGAGACAGCCCATGAGCCAGACACTGATCCGGATGGAAAACATCAGCAAATTCTATGGCCGGATTCGCGCCCTCCACAAGGTGGATCTGACTATCGGGGAAGGGGAGATCGTCGGCTTGCTGGGGGACAATGGCGCCGGCAAGTCAACCCTCATCAAGATTCTCTCGGGCGCTGTTCCGGCCAGCGGCGGGGACATATTCATCCGCGGCGAGAAGGTCGCCATGAAAAGCACGACCGACGCCATCGAGCACGGCATCGAGACCATCTACCAGGATTCCTCGCTCGTACCGGAACTCTCCATCGCCCGCAATCTCTTTCTTGGCCGGGAGCCCCTGAAGCGACCCGCATTCCTGAACCGAATGGACCAGGAGGTGATGAATGAGGTCGCCCGTGACCTGCTAAAGCAGGTCGGCATCACCAAGGACATCCCGCCTGTTACACCGATCGGCTCCCTGTCCGGAGGCGAGCGTCAATCCGTGGCGATCGCCCGTGCGATGTATTTCGACAGCGACCTGATCATTCTCGATGAGCCGACAAATAACCTGGGGGTTGCAGAGACCCAGGGCGTCTTGCGTTTTGTTCGCAATGCCAGAGAGTCGGGCCACTCCTGCATCTTCATCGCCCACAACATCCATCATGTCTTTCAGGTCGTGGACCGGATCGTGGTGCTGCGCCACGGCGGCGTCGTCGCCGACGATGTCGACCCCAACACGACGACTATTGAACAGGTCGAGCGAATCATCACCGGAGTGTCCGACTAGCCTGTTGAGGATCACCTGTCCCGACGCGATGATGGGAACACATGGAGGCACTTTGACCAGCTGAGTCTCACCACGGCCAGGTGAATACCGCTGAGATGATGCAGTGACCGCTCCAATCGCTCGGCCAGGTCCCCGCAGGGGATCAGGCGTCTGATACTCGGCATCACTTACCTCGATTCATACCGCGGTCACGCTGACAGGCACAACACGACCAACGCCGGTCAGGACAGCCTCGTTTCTTAATCTGCGCTTTCGAACATTTGCCAGTCCGGTGCTCGGAGCAGCGTCTCCTGCACGATGACCTCGTGCTCCAGCCTTTCTTTACCGGTGATGACATCGCTGTCGCCTCCGGCGCTGGACATCGTCTCGGTACCGATTCTACATTCCACCCACTCATTTACGCAACCCAAGGAGCCTGTGAATGACCACAGCATCAGCCGAGGTCCTGCCCACCTGGGACCTGTCCGACCTCTACGCCGGGGTCGACGACCCGAAGATCGACTCGGATATGGACGACGTGCGGACACGGGCGCACGGCTTCGAGGAGAAGTACAAAGGCACCATCGAAATCGACGGTCTGTCCGCCTCTCATCTGGCCACCGCCCTTGGTGACTACGAGGCCCTGCTCACGGCGGAGTACAAACCCCAGGCCTTCGCTGCCCTCATCTACTCGACCGACACCGGCGACGCCGCGCGCGGGGCCCTGTTGCAGAAGACCCGCGAGTTCGGCAGTGAGATCGCTGCGCATCTGGTCTTCTTCGACCTGGAAATCGGTCGCATTCCCGAAACCTCCTACGACGCCATCATCGGCGCTGGCGAGTTGGTCCCGTACCGCCACTACCTCGATCACGAGCGCCGCGCGGCGGTGCACAATCTGACCGAGCCGGAAGAGAAGATCCTGGTGGAGACCGCTAACGCGCGCGGTCGCGCCTTTGCCCGCTTGGCCACGGAGGTCAATAGCCGCACCGTCTTCCGCATCGAGCTGGACGGCGAAACCCGGGAGAAGAGTCAGAGCGAGATCCTCTCCCTGCTCCACAATCCCGACCGCGATATCCGCCGGAAGGCGGCTGAATCGGTCACCGGCGGGCTCAGCGAGAACGCCCATGTCTGCACCTACATCTACAACACCCTCCTCCACGAGAAGGACGTCCTCGACCGCCTGCGCTCGTACCCGTCTCCGGAAGACAGCCGCCATCTGGGCAACGAGCTCGCCGGCGAGATCGTGGATGCGGTCTCCGACGCATGCGCCCGCAACTACGGCATCGTCGCCGACTACTACCGCCTCAAGGGACGCTTGTTGGGCCTTGACGATCTCACCCACTACGACCGCTACGCCCCGATTCCGGGGGAGGACACGGCCGAGATTCCCTTTGAGCGCGCCAAGTCCGTGGTGGTGGAGTCCTTCGCCGAATTCTCACCCCGGATGGTGGAGATGGCCGGCCCCTTTTTCGAGAAACGCTGGATCGACGCGGCTCTGACCGAGGGCAAGCGCGGAGGCGCATACTGCGCCGGCGTCACCCCCAAACACCACCCCTACGTGTTCTTGAACTACACCCACCAACCGCGCGACGTCATGACCCTCGCCCATGAATTGGGTCACGGCATCCACGACGTGCTGGCCAGCGACAACCACCTACTCGACTACCACCCGGTCCTGCCCATGGCGGAAGCGGCCAGCACCTTCGCCGAGATGCTGGTCTTCGACCGACTCCGCCAGGAGCTCACCTCCGACCGCGAGCGCCTCGCCCTGGTGTGCAGCAAAACCGAGGACACCTTCGCCACCGTCTTTCGCCAGATCGCCATGTACCGCTTCGAGCAGCAGGCCCACCGCGCCCGACGGGAAGAGGGAGAGCTGCCCACGGAGCGCTTCAACGAGCTATGGCAGCAGAACATGCAGGAGATGTTCGGCGATTCCCTGAAGCTCGGTGACGACCACGCTTGCTGGTGGCTCTACATCCCCCACATCGTCGACACCCCCTTCTACGTCTACGCCTACGCCTTCGGAGAGCTGCTGGTCCTGGCGCTCTACGCCCGCTACCAAGAAGAGGGTGACAGCTTCGTCGACCGCTATTTCGAGCTCCTGTCGGCCGGCGGATCCCGCTCCCCCTCGGAACTGGTCGAACGGATGGGATTCGATATTTCCGACCCCAACTTCTGGCAAGGTGGCTGCAACCTCATCGCGGAACGCGTGCGCCAGGCTGTCGAGCTCGCCGAGAGCACCGGCTCATCGTAGAGAATCAGCCTCTATGGGCGACGCCCCAGCAGGATCGGTCTGCCAGGGACGACAGGCCGCACGAGTATCGGCAGACGACGCACCGCAGGGAGAGGAGCGGCCTGTAAGGGGCGAGGGAGGACGCGCTGGAGAATACCGGCCCGCCAGGGACGATTCTCGGATCGAGGCGCTGGAACCACCGAACGGGCCCGAACAGCCACGCGCCGGCCGTCAACTCCTAGAGCCGATCCCTATCCCCACCGCCGCCAGGACCGTCCCCGCCATCAGCATCGGCGACAGCGTGTCCCCGACCAGCAGCACACTGAGCAGCACGCCGAGGATGGGAGTGGCGAAGCCAAAGACCCCGAGGCGGCTGGCGCTGTAGCGCTGCAGCAGGAATATCCACAGCACGAAGCAGAATCCGGCCACCACCACTCCCTGATACAACACGGCGCCGAGAACGGGGAGGGTGAGGTGGTAGGCGGCCTCGGATTCGAACGAGAGACTGAGAACAGCGAAGACGGGCAGGCTCAGCAGAGCCTGCCAGTAGAGGATCTTGAAGGGGTGAAAGCCGTGCACTAGGCGCTTGAGCACCATTTGACGCAGACCCAAGAGCACGGCGCTGGCGAGGATCATGGTATCGCCGGCCAGGTAGGATAGATCGCCGAAGGCCAGGCCTTCGGTGAAGATGATGACGATGGCGGCAAACGCCAGGGTCATCCCTCCCGTCTTGGCCAAGTTAAGGCGGTCGCCGGGGACGA
>PBRM01000001.1 GCA_002725915.1 Gemmatimonadota bacterium | reverse complement strand
TGCCGAGCGGTGTGAAGAGCCCGAACCGAAAATTGTCCGGAGTCGCTGACAAGTGGGACTTTGTAAACCGCACGGCGGTCGTTGCAGACAATACGAAGGGCACGGCAAGAATCGATGTTGCCAATCCAGTCGGACGCTACGTCCTGGTCGACGTAACGAGGGCCTCGGATGCCAAATATGGAAATGTTTCGATATGGAAACTCGCCGTGGAGACTGAAGCGGATACAAAAGGGCCGCCAGTCAAGAGTGTGGTCTACACAACAGCCGTCGACAGCTTCGTCGAACAGCCGAATCCCATCGTTACCGACAAGCACGGCAAATTCCGTTTCTACATTGCCAATGGAGACTACGATCTCCACATCTCTCACGCCTCGGTCAATTATTCTTTAACCGACGTAACTCTGGTTAATCCCAACGCTCCGCATCGTATTCGATCGTCTTCACAGGCACCTCTTCTTACTTTAGTCGAGAGAGGCCGGAAAACGAGTGGGGGAAACAACGCGTTGGCGTTCAATCGACCGGGGTCCACAGACAGCAATAATCCCCCAACGCCTTACCGGATCTTTGTCAACAAGGGAAGAAACGGTTGGGCTCTGACGTTAAACGCCGATTGGGATGAAACAACCAATACGTGGAAAAAACGGAACATCAAGAATCAGTCGTTTCTCTTCCGAATCAACGGCGAGGATCACTCGATCGAGTACGGAAACGATTCGTTCACTACGACGACACCGCCCGTCATGGAAACGCTCTTCCGGATATCGGCGGACGGAGAGATTTCGGCCAAAGCGTTTAGTGGCGGCCGGCACGGACTCGCAATGGAAGTTAAGAACAACACGGGCGGGAAACTGCAATTCGGAAACGTCGTCGTCTTCGATCCGTCCAAGCCGTTCTCCGTAATCACACCGCGCAAGTACGCCGACTTGAATCCCGCGGTCGTTTACCGCGTGGACGGTTCCCGAGTATTCGTGCTGATCGCCGGAAGAATACCTCCGCACACGCCTTACGCGGGAAGAGATATCGGAACGAAAGTAAAAACGGGCGACCTTCTTGTCACCGAGAAAGCCGGCTCGCTGCGGGCCGTTGCCGGGCACAAGGGAGTTGATCCCCGTGCAGTCATTGGCAGAGTTAGCGACCGTTCACTAAACACCATCATTCCTTAGTACGAGGTATTTTCCGTGCCTGGCGATCAATACACTCGGCCGCATCGGCCGCAACACTTTGCTCTTAGTGCGATCGTGCTGCTCCTGTTTGCAGCAAGCGCATTCGGCAAAGCAAAGCACTTCGGCCAGCTTTTCCTTGAAACCGGGGCACCCCGCTCGGGTGCAAAACTCTATGTTTTCTCCGGTACGAAATTGGCGAAGTTGTACGAAGATTCCGGAGGACGCGTCCCGCTGGCAAATCCAGTGACGACCGCCCGCAACGGCGTGTACTGGTTCTATGCGAATAACGGCCGCTATGCGATTGCAGAGGCGCTCAAGACCGGATACATGGTGATTGATCCTGAGGTCCATGTCTTCGATCCCTCCGATCCTCACACGGTAACGGCGACGTCGAATGAAGTTGCATTGACTTTAACACATGTTGGTTCCGCCAAGGCCGCAACGAACAGTTCCATCGTATTGCGTCGCGACGAAGGACCGGAGATCGAAAGCAAAGGTCCCTGGCGCATGCACTACGCCGGTAGCGGCCGCGAACCCACAGCACCCCGCAGCTTCATGCTGCTGTACAATACCGACCTGCAGAAAGACACCGCTGGCAAAGAGACGTGGAAGCCTCGCGATATCAAGGATGCTTGCATCCTGTACAAGATTACCGCGGCTTCCGGGACGGGCGGTCCCGGCCTTGGCGGGTATCTTAAATATGCCGTCGCGCCATCTGCGCCCGCCGGCACTCCTCCTGTATTCACAGATGCTCTCAATGTCACGGGCAGTCCCGTAAATACCGCCAGCTCCCTATTAACGATAGGCGAAGGTCTCGCGAACAAACGTTCCTTTCGAAAACGTTACGGCAATTGGGTGCCTTTCGCATTCAGCACAACTTTCGGCGGCCCGCAAGAACCAGAACCGCAAAAATACGGAGAAGTCCGCGTGCTCGACCTCGATCCCGCGAAAATTGGCCTTTTCAAGCCGGCAACTCGCAAAGCAGAACCGCATCCCCAGGTGATCGCCACGGGCTTTCTCTACTACGCCTCGGCAGGCGAAGCATTCGTCAAGCTCGCCAAGGGTGTCACCGTCCGTCCAGGCGACACTATGGTCGCCTCCGCCCAGTCGGGATGTGCCGAAGTGGACAATTCTCAATTGGACGCAACCAGAATCATCGGCTGGGCCGTCGAGCGTTCCGGCCAGACGAGAGATGGTTACGTCTTCGTGATTTTGAAATAGGAGTTTGACCAACAATGACATTCACGCGCATCGTCAACGCCGGCTTCTTCTTGTCGATGGTCCTTTTCCTGTCGCCTGGTTACGTGTGCGCAATGAAGACGCACCACGGGCGAGTTGCCGACCCTGAGACCGGCGCAGCCGTTAAAGATGCGCAGGTCTTTGTGATGCTTGCGGGCACGATGAAAAAGGCAGATATATTCGCCGATTCGCACGGGACAACTCGTCTGCCGAATCCTGTCATCGCCGACGCTGGCGGAAGATACAGGTTCTATGTTCCCAACGGCAAATACAGGTTGCGCATCCTTTCTCCCAAAGCAACACTTCTGTACGACCACGACGACGTATCCATCTACGATCCTCGCGAACCACGAACGATTTTTGCGAATGAATATCAGCCCGCATTAACTCTCAATACGCCCCCCGTCACTGGAAACGTAAACTTGCCCCTGATGATCGAGAAACGAGACCAAAAGGGAAACCTGCTGGGAGCCAGGTGGAGGTTTCAAACGCACACGACGGAAGTCGGGTTCGGCATGTTCTACAACTTTAGGAGAAGAGCCGGCATTCCCGATGGCCGTGATCTGCTGCGCATCGACTCCCGTGCCGAACCCGTGCTGACCTGGGGGACCAACGACGCCGACGACGGTATTCTCACCATGCCCGGTTTCTACATTTCCGGCGGGGGTCTGTGGCTGGGAGACGCGCATATCGCAACGATGGATTTACGACTGCCAATTCCAAAGGGTGACGATCCCGCGGGTGTCGTGGTTTTTATGAATGCACCAAAAGGCCTGGTTCAGGGCGATGTTGTTGCTCTGGACAGCAGCGCACGATTGAGCGTCAAGCCTGTCAGCAAACGCGGAGAGAAATTGCCCTTCGTCGTAGCGAAGGTCGATGACACGAGCACATTTGTTATGGTGCGCGGACTCGCGTGGGCCAAAGTCAGCGGACCTGTCGAACCTGGAGACATACTGGTAACATCCCGTCGCTCACTTCATGTCGAAAAAGACAACCAGAATTCAGACCCCAGTCGTTCCTTGGGCGTTGCTGTAAGTCAACGCGTGGGAGATAAAGTGCTCGTTCGCATTGCGCGCATCGGGTCTGCATCAACGAAGCGCCCCCCGTCTCGCTGAGCAATAGGGTCGCCTGAGCGTGCTTTGGCGGACAACGAATTGAAATCGGCATTGAGATCACCCGTTTGGGCGCTAGCCCTTCGATTCCGTAGACCGAACAAGCTTTCCTTTTGCTTTGCGGACGCTTGTCAAATCCCCTGTTTTTCAGGGGCTTTGTATTTACCTGGCTTCGACAACGCGTTGCTTAAGCGTTGCTTTTTNGGAGTGTCTCAGGAGTGAACCGTGCNGCGAACCCTGTCATTTGCCGTCATCGGCTGGCAACACGGTGACCATGGAACTGGCCACCGTTAACGACGAAAACCCCTGCNGTGACAGGGGTTTAGACGCCGTTTGTCCGCCCGTGGCCATCGATGGCACGGGCGGGGAAAAGTGGAGGCGGCGGGAATCGAACCCGCGGGTCCAATCTCGCAACTCCCAAGTAGCTCAACGTTTATGGAACATGCTGCAGGACGTGGGAGTGTCCTGGGAGTGGAAGGGGGGGTAAGGTCAGCCTTCTGTCAGTTTGATGTGGCCAATCCACCCGATAGAATGGCGAGTTCGCAGTGGAGCAGTCTGAACGTGGTGTTTTCGGGCAACGCTGCAGGACACCTCTTGAGGAATTGGACAAGTGGCGGAAGGGGCCATCAAACGACTCACGGACAGGGGCTGCGGGTTTCTTGACACCGGGAGCGATAAGGACTTATGTCTTCACTCGTCAAGCCTTGATGGCGTGAGCTATGAGGAACTCCAAAAAGGGCAACGAGTGTCATACAACGAAGGACATGGTTCGAAAGGGCCATGTGCCGAGGACGTCAAGCCGGTCTGATGAGGCTGAGAGGAACATTCGTTTTCAATCACGGAGAAGCAGATATGGGTGATAAGGGAAGTAAAGATAAAGGCAAAAGGGAACAACAGAAAAAGGCCCTGATTAGCCCCAAGGAAAAGCGACAATTGAAAAGGGAAAAGAAGAAGAAATAGATCCGCACCGAAGTGCACCCTCATGACTTTACCCTCTCCCGTTGTACCAGTGAAAATGAGAAGATCACCCGGATCACTCGAAGCCAGCCCACATTTTGACTTCGGCGTCATCTCGAACTGTGCCCGCAGGCGGCGGAAGTAACGATTTCACTGCTCAGAACGGCGTCGCAGTAGTCCGCCGATGCACGCGGCATGGTTTTGGGGTGACATGCATCGGATGCAGACTCACGGGGTGTCGCCGCAACTCGACAACACCGTGCGACTGCACAGGTCTCTGGGCTACAGACCAGCGGCTCCAGAGGCTGTTCTCGTGACCAGTCACAGAAATCAGATTTCCATTTAGCGAGTGGTACCATTCACGGGGGCAGGTCCCTCACCGTTCAGAGAAACTTCTGGAACGTCCCGCTGCCACTCATTGGATCGGATCTTGCGATGAGGAACACTCTTGGGTTTGTGCTGCTTCCTGTCATTCTCGCTGCCAGCGCTTTCGCATTTCCCGTCCTGCCTCCGGAGTCAGGGGCATTTGCTCAGGACGGTTTGCAGGCGGGTTCTCCCAACGGCAGCGACGAAGTTGCCGTCCCGAAAACTCGGGACGGTAAACCGAGGGTGGTTTCGCGGGAAGGTGCCGAATACCTGGAAAGACGCCGAAAGAGCGCACCGTTCGGCACAGTAAAATTCGATCTCCAGGGATTGCGGGCGGGCATGGGGGCACGCAACGAGCCGCGCGTCAAAGGCGTCAGGTTGATTCCTTTGAAGATTGGAAAGATTCCCTGTGAATGGGTTCTGGCACCGGGTGCCGACCCCGATCTACGGCTGCTCTATCTGCATGGTGGCGGCTGGGTCTCGGGATCGGGAGGAAACTATCTCCCGTTGGCAGCCGACATCTCAGTGGCGGCCGGGTGTGCCGTGCTGCTCCCTGACTACCGACTTGCGCCGGAGCATCCGTTTCCTGCCGGGCTTGAGGATTGTATTGCAGCTCACGACTGGCTGGTTGCTAACGGGCCATCAGGCCCTCGCCCCGCCAAGGCGACTTTCATCGCAGGGGATTCGGCGGGCGGCAACCTGACTCTGGCAACGCTGCTGGCACTGCGAGACCGCAAGCGACCACTTCCGGCGGGAGGCATCGCCCTTTCCGCAGCCACGGACTTTACGCTGGCAAGTGAGTCTCTGAAGACTGTCCATGATCCGATCATCAGTGCGAGAACTATGCCGGAATTCCGAGATCGCTATCTGAATAAGACGGACCCACGCAACCCGCTGGCGTCACCTGTCTTTGGCGAGTACCGCGGTCTCCCGCCGCTGCTGATTCAAGTCGGTGAACATGAAATGCTCCGCGATGACAGCATCCGAGTGGCGAAGAAGGCTCGTTCGGACGGAATCCAAGTGAAGCTCGAAGTCTGGCCTGGAATGGTCCATGTATTCCAGATCAGGAGACTTCCAGAATCCCGCGAGGCCATCGAGCACATTGCCGACTTTATGCGGTCGCACATGCTTCGGCCGCGGTAGAGGTCTCAGGGAAGGTCGTCAGCGTGCGATGGAAACCGCACAGCATCGGGACAGTTTGGCGAAGAACCAACCGGCTGAGATTACGATTTCTCCGATTTCGGAAGTGCAAGACTCTCCTGCATTTAACGGTGGGCGGAGTATTTTGACCCTACGGAGACGACACATCTACATCACCGAACTGCTGCGAAACGGTGTTTCCCTCGTCGAAGCCCGTGAGCTGGCTCGCCACAGCGACATCCGGATGATCATGCGGTACACCCACATCGGTCTAGACGATCAGGCCAGGGCCGTTACAGCGATTCCTGCCCCCCGGACTCCGCCGGCCGATCAACCCGAAGAAGAATCCTGGGAGTATATTGGGAGTAACACCTGCGGCGAACCCTGTCATTTGCCGTCATCGGCTGGCGACACAGTGACCATGGAACTGGCCACCGTTAACGACGAAAACCCCTGCGGTGACAGGGGTTTAGACGCCGTTTGTCCGTCCGTGGCCATCGATGGCACGGACGGGGAAAAGTGGAGGCGGCGGGAATCTAACCCGCGGGTCCAATCTCGCAACTCCCAAGTAGCTCAACGTTTATGGAACATCCTGCAAGACGTGGGAGTGTCCTGGGAGTGGAACGATGACGCCAATCGTCAACCAATGACACTCGGGCACGAAGAACTGGCCGAGGTGATCACTGCCTGGCCGATGCTCTCGGCCGATTTCCGGCAGGCCATCCTGGCGATTGTTCGCTCAGCGGACGTGATAGCCGAAGCTACGCTGGCCAGGACTGAGTGACCACCAATTCCCCACGCCGCTCACGGTGGCTCGGATCTGGCGGTTACCGCCATGAGTTGGACGCCGGGGGCGGGGAGAAAGCGAGAGGGCTGTCTACAAGTCTTGCCGTTTGGCTCGTTTTCTCATAACGTCCGCGGCGATCGATTACGACGAACGCCGGAAATCGCCTACCCAGATTGACCCAACTCACCGCAAACGAGTTGTCCGATGGGCGGAAACACATTGAATAACATTTCTGTCGTTCTGGCAATCAATATTGGTGGGACAGTTTTATCGTGATTTCAAGTTGTGCAAGGATGCTATTGCTGGTTCTGCTTCTCGTAAATGTTTTGCACGCCAGTGATCCGGACGACAATAACTCAGACAACACTTTGACCGGAACGCTGGTTGCTGAAAGCACGGAGGAAAGCTCCGTGGCCAGCGAAGCGACACTGGTGGAGGCAACTTCTGCCCGTTTAATTCCACCGGAATGGCTTGAGGCGAAGCCACTGAAAGAGATCCCGTTTGGGAAAAGTGGTTGGCTGGACATTGGCGGCAGCTATCGAGCGAGACACCACCGAGAGACGAACATACGTCCCGGGACCACAGGAGGTCTTTCGGGGCTTGATGATACTTTCTGGCTCCATCAAACACGATTGTGGGTTGATGGGCAGTGGACTTCTCAAATCGGATTTCGGATCGGTGTGATAGACGCAGCCAGCGTAGGTGAAGTCTTTCCATCTCGAAATCGAGAAGTGAACCGGCTGGACCTTTATCAAGCGCATGTGAATATGCTTTTGAATGAAGGAGTGGGAAAGCTGACGGCGAGAATCGGACGGCAGGAGATTCGTTATGGATCAGCCCGATTGATGATGGCTCCTAACTGGGCCAACAGACGTCGAACTCACGACGGAGTTCGCTTTATTTACGAGAGTGACGATTGGGAGATAAATCCATTCTGGGTTCGACCGGCCATACGCAACCACACGACATTTACTTCGTTTGATGCAACCAATCCTGACCAGGAGTTGTACGGCATCTTTTCTACTTACAAGGGGCTGGAACACGACAAAGTTGACTTGTACTGGTTGGCATATGATCTGCAGAATTCTGGAAGTGGTTCACGCTATGATACGTTGGGAAGTCGATACCTCGGCGAACACAATAACTGGCTGTACGAACTGGAAGGTGGAGTACAACTGGGGGACAACCCGGACGACACAAGCCACATTGCAGCTTTTATGACCTGTGGTCTGGGTCGACAGTTTGCGTCGTCTTCTTGGAAGCCAGAATTGTGGGTTTACTACGATTGGGCGTCAGGTGACGAGACCGTCGGGAACGGATTTCATCATTACGTGCCTCGGGCCCACTACTACATGGGATTCATGGACCTCTTTGGGCGGCGCAATCTCGAGGATCTCAATATTCGTTTGACTGCCAACCCAACAGGCAAACTGACCGTCCTCGCCTGGTGCCATTTCTTTTCATTGGCCAATGGCAACGATGTCCCTTACAACCTGAATATGCGGCCCTATGCAGACTTGGCCGCAGGCTCGGCAGGTAGTCAGACTCTGGGTACCGAGTTGGACTTGATGCTCACTTACAATTTCACTGAACAGACCCAATTCCGGTTTGGGTACTCCTATTTCTGGGCCGGTAAGTTTTATGACACCACACCGGGCGTTCCCACCAACACCGATGCAAGTTTTTTGTACAGTCACATTTCCTACCGTTTTTAATCGCGGACACAGAAGGTCGAAGGTACGACTCACTACTTTAGGCAAAGGTTGTAGACGGTGGTGGTCCGCAACAAGACGTTTTAGCGGAGTGTGCTGTGACAAACAGAACCAAAGGACCGGTTCGTTCCTGAGCGACTGGGGCCCCATAGTTCACGGGCCACCAGCTGGCGGATTCGGCTGCCCTGAGCATCGCCAGGATCGTCTCGCGGATCGCTGGTGGCAGCGTTGGCCAGGCCTCGATCACGCGATAACCGGAGTCACGCCGCGAGCGCGGGGCGGTACCGTGGTTCGGATCTGGCGGTTACCGTCCCTGAGTTGAACGTCGGGGCTGGGGTGGGAAGACTGGAGGCGTTCCAGGAGACCACCGATGCCCGAGAAGCGACTGACCTACCGACACGCCGGGCGCGACTTTCGCTTGACCGATGTTCACGGCCAGGTGATCCAAGACGTCATCGCCTAGTTGCGACCTTCGACGAAGTCCTTGCTCAGGATCACCTGGCGAATCACGGACTTCATTTTAAAATGATCCTGCTGGGTCTTCTCAACAATCTCGTCCACGGTGATGGTGTCCGTGGCGGAGAGTTCCCGTGCCAGGGCAAATCTCAGCATGTGGCTGACAAAGGCTTTGGCAAATCGTCGTTCTTCCTGCACCAGGGCCCTTTTGAAACGCACGATTCCGTCGAAATCGTGTTTCCGCAAAAGCGCCCCACTCGCGTCCACCTTCTGTCCGTTCTCGTACTTGTCTCGCCAGCGGCCNGTGATGTCGAAGTTCTCCAGNGCAAAACCCAGCGGATCAAGCCGCGAGTGACAACCGGCACAANTGGGATTCTCGCGGTGAGCGGCAAACCGTTGNCGGGGAGTCAGGTTCTTGCCATCGNCCTCCTCCTTGAGCGGAGGCACGTCGTTGGGCGGNGGAGGNGGAGGATCGTTGAAAATGACCTCGATGATCCAGGCTCCGCGGGAGATGGGATGCGTNCGCCGTGGCCCCGAGGTCATGCTCAGAACGGCAGCATTGGTGATCACTCCGCCATAACGAGGATCGTCGGCTGGCACCCGATCAAACACCTGTGAANGCAACTTGCGACGGATCCCGTCTTCGTACCGCNTGTTGACTGCCTGCTGTGCCTTGTTCGGATCACGCCGTGGTGGAACCTNCTTGAGTTCGGCCTGNNACCNCGTCAGGCTCTTGGTCAACTNGTTTCGCCTGGCCTTCTGATCGGCAGTCAACGCCGCATCCACGTCCTTNTGTGCAATGTAGAGACCNTTTCCCNCAGCCGAGGCGGCAACTTCTGAGGCCGTCAAATCTCGATCATAAAGCCGGGCCTTGTCGATCCGGACTGCCAGGTGCCTGTTCCCACCCGGCGGCAGGTGACGCAGGCCAAAAATCACCGACGAGCGGTCCCTGGGAAACGTCGCCGCCCCCTTGCGAAAGGGCTTGCCGTATGGCTTGCCGTCACGATAGAGCNTCGTCGTGCCGTCCTTCGTGTAGACCATTGCCAGGTGCAGCATCTCGCCCGCTTTCGTCTCAGGTGTCGATCCGGCAAAGTCGTCGGTNCGACTGAATCCGTTGCTACCCGAGATCCAATGCCGCGGCTTGCGTTCACCCAGCACAATCGTGTCGAAGAAGTCTCCGGGNCCCTGGATACCCATCACTCCACCACCCCTCTGATTCAGNTCCGAGACCTGGCACCAGACCTCCAGGCTCTTGGCCTTCAGNTCAATGGGCAACGGCTTACTGATCAGGAACGANCGGTTCAACACGACCATNCCATNNTGNAATTCGACTTTGCCACGTGCCTGCAGCTCCAGCGACCGGACAGACTCCTTGAGATCACCGTTNAACTCCCAGGCGGCATACGGCTNCAGATCCACTGGCTTGGNANCCTCGGGGNCCTTTTTGCGANCTGCCAGCAACTTGCTTCTCACCGACTGCAGCAACTCGTCCCGTTNNGTCTCTGTCTGCTTGATCGNCNCCTGCAACTTCCGACGGCGGATGTCATTCACCCGTCCTTCTTCCACGATACGACGAACATCGACCCGCGGCGGTGTCAGGTCCGATGTGTACCACGTCTTCAGGAACTCGCTCTGAAAACCAAANGNCGGCGAGATGAGCTCGATGAGNCGTCGGTNTTCAACAAAAACCGCGTCGAACAGCAACAGNGGTTCGAGCACCATCTGCAAGCTTGCCGGGTATTTTCTGTCGAGTTGAAAATACCTGCTCTTTTNCGGATCCGGCGTAACNGCCAGCAAGTTCTCCAATTGCATCCACTGGGAAGGAAACGCATCGAGAAATCGTGAAATCTTCCGATCGGCCAGCATCCGATCGATGGTCCGGTTCAATNTCACAGGTCGTGCGAGTTCACCTCGCTTGGCCAGGCGAAGCAGTTCATCGTCCGGGCAACTGTTCCAGAGGA
Source organism: Gemmatimonadota bacterium (assembly GCA_002725915.1). Lineage (GTDB taxonomy): Bacteria > Latescibacterota > UBA2968 > UBA8231 > UBA8231. The sequence continues at coordinate 2,805 of PBRM01000001.1, read as the reverse complement.
AATACGACAGCCGNGACGCCAACTCGAACTGGCGGTTCTGGTCATTCACGGTGGTGGACCGGTAAAGAAACAACGGCGACGAGAGTGCNGCCGACGCCGCCTTCTTCATGCAATCGGTGAATGGCACTCCCTGCTTCAGNTTGGCCGTGACGTAAGCGGCATAACGATCGCGNGTCACGNCATCGGCAAGACCACGNAAGGCACGGTGTAGAAAACGATCCAGTCGCTGCNGGATCACCAGTTCCCTGTCGGCATCGCCGGATGGTTCGGCAAAGAAGTCGTCCCACATGCCGACATTCTCCCTGGTGAAGTCCGGGCTCTCGACGATGGACACGCTGAGCCTCAGAAAGGCGTCCAACAGCAGCGGGGAGAGTGTGAGTTGATTCGCCTGGTTGTCGAANCCGTGCGATGCCCGCAGATCCTTGGGAAAAGCACGGACNTCACGCAGTCCAGCCTTCGGCGCNAGCGAGTGCGACGCCACGGTGACCCGGTCGGGCATCTTGCCTGACTTCGACACCAGGTAGTCCCCAGCCCGGGTCATCAATTTTTCCGGCACGGGAAACACATCCNGCTTCAACNCAAANAGATCCTTNAGGGTNTTGTTGTATTGCAGGCGATTGAGCCGGCGAATCGNGACCGGTTTTCGGTTCCCCTGGGCCCTGGCCGCCGTCCGCAACATTCTTCTCAGGATCGTNAGCAACCTNNCGCGGTCNGANTTGCTGATCTGCGGCTCACCCTCGGGAGGCATGTCGTTGGAGTCGANGACTCCAATGATGTCACTGATCAACTCGGGCTTNCCGAGCAACTGGCGTTCCGAGGCAANCTGTTGGAGATTGACCTTTCCATTGANCNCCTTGNCGCCNTGGCAGCTCACGCATTTTTCGGCGAAAAGCGTTTTGAGGTACCCATCGAAGTCGTCAGCCCGAACCGATACAGACACCGTGGCCAGCGTGACCAATGCAATCGGCAGGCAGTGCCCAACGGCGAGCGTCCTGGTGAAAGCCATGCCCCCTCCTTAGGTCCAGAGATCCGAAATCACGCCGTTGCTATCAGCGAAAGCGTCGATCTCAAGCCCCATCAACTTGGCGAACGTCAGCCAGAGATTGGAATTCAACGTACCACTCTTGCACTTGAGCAGCCGCCCCTGCTTGACCTGCCCCTGGGCCCCGCCGGACACAATCATCGGCAGGTCGTAGTACTGATGTGTCGCTCCGTCACCCATCCCGGCGCCATAGGAGACAATCGAATTGTCGAACATCGTGCTGCCGTCGGCCTCCTTGATTTCCTTCATGCGTTTGAGCATGTAGGCGTACTGCTCAACGTGGAAGATGTCGATTTTCTGGACCTCTTTGTAGCCGTTGCCCTTCTGGTTGTGCGTCATGTTGTGGTGCTGCACGGCCTTGTCGAAGACACCCTCGTAGAGCAGGGTCGCATCCCATCTCTCCGGACCAATCATGAACGTGCAGATATTGGTGATGCCCATCTGGAAAGCCAGCAGCATCAGATCACATTGCAGCTTGATGTAGTCGCCCCGAGGCAAGATCTCGTTTTTCGGGATATCGATGTCCGCATCGGCAATCAGTTTCCGTTGCTTGGCAATTCGGATCTCGAGGCTCCGGACCATCTCCATGAACTCTCCAAGCGTCTCGCGGTCGTCGCGGCTTAGCTTCCTGGATAGTGACTTGGCATCCGCGAGCACAAGATCGGTCACATCGGCGACATGCTTGCGGAAGCTGTTCCGCAGGAACAGCCTGTCGTACAGCTTTTGAGGATCACGGATCGACGGAGCGATGGTGTTGGGGCTGTACCAGGAGATATTGTCGAACTCGATGGGTTCCTTGGGAGCCGTGAATCCGTTGCAGCTGATTTCCAACGTTGGGAAGACCGTCGAGCCACCCACCGCATCGCCAATCACCTGGTCCAGGGTCCGCCCATTAGGATGGCGGATGCCCTGCTCGGCTGCCTGCACGGGGGACAAGCTGGTCAGGTAGCAGGAAGCTCCCTGCGCGTGCACGTCCTGCCCATTCTTGTACGTCCGGTCCAACCCCGTGATCAAGGTGATGTCCCGAGCATACTCCTTGAGAGGCTGCAGCGTTGCCGTCAATTCCAGCGGGTAAATCCCGGGCTTGTTCTGAATCCGCCTCTGCAGTTTCGTCTTGTCGGCCTTGAACCCCCCGATGAATCCGGGCAGGTCCGCGTTCTCCTCTCCGGGAAAGAAACAACGACGCACAATCCCGTTGGGGATGTACATGATCACGAGTTTCTTGGACGGCCGCTGCGGTTGCCTCTTGGCCTTCGCTGCAAGAGAAGGCAGCCCCGGCAAAAACAGCGTGGCCCCGTTGGCAATGAGGAACTGCCTGCGAGAGAGTTTCATTCAACCTGGTCCTGTGGATCTGTGCACGAAGAAAGACCTAAACGGAGAAAACGGAACACGTTGACTGTCTGTGAACTCAGAACCCATCTCGCAATTGTACCGACATTTTGTCAATCCGGGATGATCAGGATCGATTGCGTCATACAGCCGACTAGTCTGTGGGACCCGAATGGAAGTGTGCTGCTGGTCCACGCGTTCGGTGGAACAGGTTTCACACACGGTCCGTACACAGAGGAATGTTCGATGAGATCAGGTATCTCCGGAACTTTCATCGGGGCCGTTGCAGCGATTCCCGCACCCCGACCTCCACAGACTGATCCACCCGGCACAGATTCCTGGGAGTATATTGGGAGTAAAACCTGCGGCAAACCCTGTCATTTGCCGTCATCGGCTGGCAACACGGTGACCATGGAACTGGCCACCGTTAACGA
>PBRM01000020.1 GCA_002725915.1 Gemmatimonadota bacterium | reverse complement strand
AGGGCGCTGCTCCAGGGAGCGGCCGCCACGGCGCCGGTCCTGCCCGGCTCCCCAATGCCCCCGATGTCCGTGATGGCGGTCAGGGGATGACCCGGCAGGAAGGGCGACAGGTGGTCGGCCACGGCGATGGGGCCCATGCCGGGCCCACCTCCGCCGTGGGGGATACAGAAGGTCTTGTGCAGGTTCAGGTGACAGACATCCACACCGATCTCCCCAGGGCGGCACATCCCCACCAGAGCATTCATGTTGGCACCGTCCATGTAAACCTGACCACCGTGTTGGTGGACGATATCGCAGATAGTTCTGATGCCTTCCTCGAAGACGCCGTGAGTGGACGGGTAGGTGACCATGAGGGCGGCGAGGTCATCTGGGTGAGCGGCCGCTTTCGATCGCAGGTCGTCCACGTCGATGTTTCCCTCCGCGTCACAATTCACCACCACTACCTCGAAGCCAGCCATGACCGCGGAGGCGGGGTTGGTGCCGTGCGCGGAAGCGGGAATAATGCAAATCCGGCGCTGCGGGCATCCTCTGTGGTCGCAGAATCTTCGAATCGCGAGGAGTCCGGCGTATTCGCCCTGCGAGCCGGCGTTGGGCTGCAGGGAGACGGCAGCCAGTCCAGTGATCTCCACCAACATGGCGGAGAGCTCCTCGAAGATCCGCGTGTAACCGGCATTCTGGTCGGTCGGGGCGAAGGGATGCGGTCTCGCGAACTCCGGCCAGGTGACGGGCATCATCTCCGCGGTGGCGTTGAGCTTCATAGTGCACGAGCCAAGGGGAATCATGGAGGTCGTAAGAGAGAGATCCCGGGAGTCGAGTCGCCGCATGTAGCGAAGCATTTCGGTCTCGGACCGGTAGCTGTTGAAGACCTCGTGAGAGAGGAAATCGCTCGTGCGCGTCATCTCCTCGCCCACCCCGGACTTCCCTCCCTGTCCCTCCTCCTCACTCTCTCGCTGCAGGTCTCGCAAGTCGATGGTTGACGCGGAAGGGGACAGAACGGTCAGGAGGACGGCAATGCTCTCCTTCGAAGTGGTCTCGTCGACACTGATGCAGAAGCTGTCGGTTCGCTCTCTCGACCATCTCAGGTTCACGCGTGCCTCAGCCGCTCTCGATCGCACCGCCTTCACCCGTTCTGGCTCGCAGCGGAAGCTCACGGTATCGAAGAAACGCTCATGGACCAGTTCGAAGCCGAGGCTTCTGCCTCCCGCCGCCAGCAGCTGCGCCATCGAGTGGATGCTCGTGGCGATGCGACGGAGTCCGTCGGGCCCATGGTGCACGGCGTACATGCTGGCCACAACCGCGGGCAGCACCTGAGAGGTGCAGATATTGCTCGTCGCCCGCTCCCGGCGGATGTGCTGTTCGCGCGTCTGCAGCGCCATGCGCAGAGCTCGGGTTCCGAGAATGTCCTCGGTAACGCCGACGATGCGTCCTGGCACATGGCGCTTGAAGCGCTCCCGAGTCGCGAAGTAAGCGGCGTGGGGGCCCCCGTATCCCATCGGCATTCCCAGGCGCTGGGTGCTTCCCACGACCACGTCCGCTCCCAGCTCGCCGGGCGGTTTCAGGATCGCCAGGGAGAGGATGTCCGCTGCGACCGCAACCAGAGCTCCCGCCTGATGCGCGCGCCCGCAGAAATCATCGCAGTCACTCCACACAGCTCCATCCGTGGTGGGAAACTGGAGCAAAGCGCCGAAAACGGGCTTTTCGTCGAAGTGGAAATCCCGGTGATCCCCCACGACTATCTCCCAACCCTTTGACCAGGCCCGCGTGCTCACCACCTCTATCGTCTGCGGATGACAAGCTGATGAGACAAAGAAGCTCTGCCGATTTCCTTTCTTCCCCTGCAGGCTGAAGAGCATCGCCATGGCTTCGGCAGCCGCGGTGGCCTCGTCGAGGAGGGAGGCATTAGCCAGCTCCATCCCGGTGAGGTCCATCACCATGGTCTGGAAATTGAGCAGGGCCTCGAGGCGCCCTTGGGCGATCTCGGATTGATAGGGGGTATACTGGGTGTACCAGGCGGGGTTTTCGAGGATATTGCGTTGGATCACCGGAGGCGTGATGCAGTCGGAATACCCCATGCCGATATACGAGCGCACTTCCGAGTTCGCGGCGGCGACCTCACGCAGCTGTTGCAGGAGCCTGTATTCCGTCATCCCGTCGCCGAGCTCGAGCGACCCGGTGAGCCTGATCGAGGTCGGCACGGCCAGATCACTGAGTTCGTCCAGGGAGCTCAGGCCGAGGAACTCGAGCATCTCCCTAGTCTCCTCCTCGTCGGGTCCCAGGTGGCGGCGCAGGAAGGAATCAGCAGGCGGTATTCTCATCTCCCCACTCACTCTTACCCACTCACTCTCTCTCTCAATCTCCATACTGCTTTAGCCTCGCTCGCGGCTCTCCTTCGCCGCTTCCCTCGCCTTACCCTGGACGTAACCAGTGGAAGCTCGCAGACTTCGGCGGCCCGCTGCCTGCCGCGCAGGTCCACCTGCACCTTCTCACCCGTTCCGCCGAAGTCCGGCTCCATGAAGGCCAGCGCAATCCCGCACTGCAGCGTCGGCGAGTAGGTGCCACTGGACACCGTGCCGATCGGGCGCCCTCCCTCGTCCTGCACGGTGTACCCGGGACGTGGAATCCCCCTGTCCACGAGTTTGATTCCCCGCAGTCTCCGGTATCCACCTGCTACACGCAATAACCGCAAATGGTCCCGACCCGGGAATAGCTGCTCCTTTTCCAGCGCCAGAACCCAGTCCAGACCAGCTTCAAGCGGTGTGATCTCCTCGTTGAGCTCGTGACCATACAGGCAGTATCCCATCTCCGTGCGCAGCGTGTCCCTGGCCCCCAGCCCTGTCGGACGCGCCCCCAGGGCGCACGCCCGCCGCCAGATTTTAACCGAAGTCTCGGCCGCACAAATGACCTCAAATCCGTCCTCNCCGGTGTATCCGCTACGGCTGANNAAGACTTCCTCTCCTTCCAGANNCGATGNACGGAANCGAAAGAAGCCGAGATCACGGACTGCCTCGCCCAGTATGCCAGCAGTNATCTCTTCGGCGGCGGGCCCCTGTATCGCCAGCATGCCCTTTTCCATGGTGGCGTCCGTCATCTCCACGCCGTCCCAGCTGGCGACCCTGTCCCCAATCCACTCGGCATCGACCGCTAGTCGAGCGGCGTTTACGACTAGGAGGAATGCGGTATCCCCGAGTCGATAGACCGGAAGATCGTCGATGACCCCGCCCGAATCAGTACACATGACGGTGTAGGACATCCTCCCTGGGGACAGTCGACTCACATCCAGTGGCAGCAACTGCTGGAGGAATTCCACACTGGCCGGACCATCAATGTAGAGCTGGCCCATGTGTGAAACATCGAAGAGGCCGGCTCCGGACCTGACCATCAGATGCTCCTCGTTGATGCTTCCGTACTGGACCGGCATCTCCCACCCGGCGAACTCCATCAACCGTGCCCCCTCCGACAGGTGCTCCCCGTAGAGGGGCGTTCGTTTGAGACCGTTCGACTCCACCGTCATAGCCTGCAATCTCTCCTCACTCCCGCACTCAACTGTCAGAGACTTCGTCTGAGCCCACGGACAGCTGAGCGCCCCGATCAGTTCACCGCCCTGGCAATTTGCGGCTCAGTGAATTCCAGACCTCCTCAGCGGTGCCCTTCAGAGCCGCGCGGTCGGAGTTGTTTTCCACCACCAGATCGGCCTGAGCGATCTTGTCCGCCACGGAGACCTGCCCCTCCATGCGCTGACGGATCTCCGCTTCAGAGTAGCCCTTCTGTCCGCCCAGGCGGGCTTGCGTCACTGCGTCGTCCGCCACCACGACGACAAGAAAGTCGAACTGCTCTCGCTCCCCCCACTCCAAAATGAGGGCCGCGTCGACGACAACGATGTCGGAGTCAACTCCCTCTGAGACTTGGCGCCAGAGCTCGCGGCGCAGGGCAGGCGCCACCGCTGCGTTGAGCTCGTGGAGGCTGGATCTGTTCTGAAACGCCCTTTTCCCCAGTTTTCGACGATCTATCTCGCCATCGCTGTTTTCGATGTCGTCTCCGAACGCCGCCGCGAGCGCTGCTTTCACTTCCGGACGCTCGATGACTTCGTGGCCGATCCGGTCGGCATCTACGAGTCGAGCCCCCTGCTGGCACAGCATGGCCGCGAAGGTGGACTTACCCGCTCCCATACCACCGGTGATGCCGACGAGAACACTCACGGGTAAAATCGCCCCGAGTCTTTCACTGGTCCGACCGCCGCAGTGGTCTGATCACAGTGGTCCTGATTACAGCAGGGGTCCGTTCACAGGAGTTACCGGAAGCCTCGGCGCGCAGGGCCACACGACAGAGCGGTCGGCGTCGGGAGGGGACACCGCCAATGGCCCAACAGCGGCCCAGGAGAGATCCGCTGCGGCAGTCTGACCCTACCTTCCCTCGAGATACTTGAAGAAGTCCGTGTCCAAGGGCTGGACCAGGACGGTGTTCTCGTCGAGTGCCTTTTCGTAGGCTTCCAGGGTCCTCGTGAATTCGTAGAATTTCTCCGCCCCCTTGTAGGCGGCCGCGTAGATCCTCAAGGCCTCGGCGTCTCCCTCTCCGCGGATGCTCTGAGATTTCTCATACGCCAAGGCTTGGATCTTGGCAGCCTCCAGATCTGTGTCCGCTCGGATCTCCAGGGCCCGCTCCTCTCCCTCGGACCGGTAGCCCTTGGCCTCCCTCGCTCTCTCGGCCCGCATGCGCTCGAAGACGGCGGCCTCGTTCTCGGGCACCAGGTCCGCCCTCTTGACCCGCACGTCCAGGATCTCTATGCCGAAGGCGTGGGCCGTGCTGTCGCAACGCGCCGTCACCAGCTCCATGATGGATTCCCGGTTGAGCGCCACCACCTCTGAAAGTTCGTGCCGTCCCAACTCCTTGAGCAGCTCTGATTTGACGATGTCGCGGAGCCGCTTTAGAGCTCGATCCACGGTTTGCAGGGACTGCATGAACAGATACGGGTCGACAATGCGCCAGCGGGCGTAGTTGTCGAGGACCAGCACCTTCTTGTCCCTCGTGAAGATCTGCTCCGGTTCGGCATCGTACTCCAGCAACCACTTGTCGAAATAGTTGGTTTTCTGAATCGGGTCCGGATACTTGAAATACAACCCCGGCTCAGTTACCACCCTTTTTTTCTCTCCAAACTGAGTGACCACCACCTGTTGCACCTCGGTGACGGTGTACGACACGAGCTTGGCACCAAAGAGCAGTACAAACAGACCGATGAGCAATCCAGCAGCTGATCGCATGTGTCTCCTACTCCTCACCTTTTCGGGCGGCCTCGGGTCGCTGTGGTTGATTCAGGTTGAGGAGATTGAGCAATCCCCCTCCCCCGCTGGCGTCGCTCTTGATGATATATTTCTGAATCCCCGGCAGGACCCTCTCCATCGTCTCCACGTAGATGCGAGCCTCGGTCACGTCGGGCGCCTTTTTATACTCGCTGTACACCGCCCGGAACCGAGCCGCATCTCCTTGGGCGCGGGTGATGCGCTCGACTCTGTAGGCCTCCGCGCCCCTGATCATTTTCTTCGCCCCACCCCGCGCCTTGGGGATCAGGTCGTTCTGGTACCCGTGCGCCTCGTTCTCGAGGCGTTCCCTGTCTTCCTTGGCGCTGGCCACGTCCTTGAAGGCGGCTTCTACCTGGGCGGGAGGAGTCACCCTCTGCAGCTTCACCTCATCGACCATGAGTCCGGCGCCGTACCTGTCAAACAGCTCCTGCAGTTTCAGCTTGATCTCGGCCTGCACGACCTCCTTTCCCTCGGTGAGGGTTTCGTCGATCCCATGGCGTCCCACCACTTGCCGAAGCGCCGCCTCACAGGCGTCGTGAACCAATCCTTCGGTGCGCCCTTGGAAGACTCCGAGAGATTTGACGTTGAACAGCGCCTTGACGAGATCGTCGACGCGGTACTGCACGACCATCTGCACGTCGACGATGTTCTCGTCGCCAGTGAGCATCAACGATTCGTGCGGGCGCTGGACGGAACGCCCCGGACTGGTCGTCCGGAAGCCGATCTCCTCGCGGTAGACGTTGGTCACCGACCGTATGTAGACCCTCTCTATCGGCATGGGAAGGTGGTAGTGCAGCCCCGGGTCCACCTCAGGCAAAGTGAGCTTGCCGAACTGGAGAACCACCGCCTTCTCATCCACCGACACCGTGTAGATGCCGCTCAGTATCCACAACCCGGCCAGCACGCCCAATACGGTGTAGATGGTCTTGGGGTTCAGCTTCAGGGAAGGGATCTGTGTCTTTGGAAAATCAAACTGCTGTGGCACGTCAGGTCACCTTTCGTTCGATCTCTGAATGAAACACATGTGGCAGAGCCTCCAGCTGCTCAATACCGCGGAGCCGGCTGTTGGCAGCTGCCGCGCGCGCGGCGATGGCGACCGCCTGTGGAAATCGCTCACCGCCTAAAGTAGCCAAACCCATCGCCGCCAGAAAGACATCGCCGCACCCGGTCGAATCGACTGCCAAGTGCGGATCCGGCGCCGAAAACTCGAAAACCTCAGTCGATCCAGCTTCCGCGTCTCGCCATGCAGCCACTCCCCCTTTCTGCCCCCGCGTGACCACCGCGCCCTTCGGCCCCAATCTCAGCGTGCTCAGGGCAAACTCGCTCAACTCATCCGCCTCAGACCCGTCAAGGTCGCCCAGGACTGCGGCCTCATCCTCGTTCATCTGGACTACATCGGCGAGGGAGATCCAATCCTGCCAGTTGTCGGGGCGTCGCCAGAAACGCTCGCCCGAATCGGCTCTCCCCAGGACAAGGCTGTGTATGTCGATCAACACCGTCCCGCGGGTCTCCCGGCGAAGGGCCAACATCGTCTCCAGGTCCAGTTCAAAACCAGTGATAAAATTAACCAGTATCCCATCGAGGCGGGATATGAGCGGTCGAAGCTCATCGGGATTGAGAGGTTCCAGACTGCCCGAGAGGATCTCTGTCTTGCCGCCATCGGCCCGATACTGGATTTGACAGTGGTAGTTTGGCGACTCCTGGGTCAGCAGTCCCTCGCTCCGCAGCGGCGGACAGCGCCCGATCCAATAATCGATCTCGTCGACGACGTCGGCGCCCACCCTCGACACCAACTGAGCTTCCACACGATCGCCCCCGAGGTGGGCAAGCGCCAGAGCCGTGTACAGCACCCCGCCAAGACTCCGCCTGACGCTGCCGTCAACCGAGGCAATGCTGTCGCGGTTGACACTCCCGATAACCCCTATGCGGAGCGGTCCGGCGTCTCGGCCTACATCGAGGTTGCGCTTGGTACTCGCTATTGCCGCCATCGACACTCAAGCGCGGCACTCGCACCACTTCGTCAGTTCACGCATCGTTTGGGAATCTAGGCTGGAGAAGGGGGCGTGTCAACGAGATCCGCAGGGACACCGGGGAACCAGTCTCGAGATCCGTGGCAGGCGCACAGGGCGCCGGCTGTTGACACGGCTGGAAGCGACGGTTATCCTCGGTTACAGGTGGCTGGCAGGGGATTTCCGCTGTCTACAAAGCGAGCTTGGAGTCAGACAATGTCCATAGTCCCAATGGTTATCGAACAAACCGGTCGCGGCGAACGGGCGTACGACATCTTCTCCCGCCTTTTGAAGGAGCGTATCATTTTCCTGGGCATGCCCATAGACGACGCCGAAGCCAACCTCATCATAGCGCAGCTGCTATTTCTCGCCTCGGAAGACCCGAAGAAGGACGTTTCCCTGTACATCAACAGTCCGGGTGGCTACATCACCTCCGGACTGGCTATCTACGATACCATGCGGCACGTCCCCTGCGACGTGGCCACCCTATGCATCGGCCAGGCTTATAGCATGAGCGCAATATTGCTGGCAGGAGGCGCCAAGGGCAAGCGCCACGCCTTGCCCCATTCGCGCATCATGCTGCATCAGCCCTGGGGCGGAATCGGAGGCCAGACCTCGGATGTCGAGATCCACGCCAGGGAGATTATGGATTGGCGCGAGCGCCTCAATAGGATCCTCATGGAAAACACCGGCCAGCCTCAGGAGCGGATCGAACAGGTGACGGAGCGCAATTACTTTCTCTCCCCTGACGAGGCAGAGACATTCGGTCTTCTCGACGGGATCTTCGAATCTGCCCATCAGCTCGAAGCACAGGCCGCCGCCTCCTAGGGCGGACGCGCCGGCCTACTCAGCCAGAGGGTGCGATTCCTGCCGGCATCCTTGGCTGCATAGAGCCCCGCAGCGATCAACTCCTCGACGCTTCTCGCCTCCCCAGCCTAACCGTCATCTGTTCGGCCAGGTAACTCCGATTGTACGATTTGTGAGCTCGTCGATGAGGGCCTGAGAGCGCAGCCTCTCTATCTTCCGTTTGACTCGCTCGAAGATCTCGACATCGGCCTTTCCCTCGGCGACGGGCCGCGTTCCCTCGGCAAGGTATGAATCCTCACCAGCTCGCGGTTCCCCCTCGACACGGCGTCCACCGCTTTTTCCGACACCGCGGGGTCCGCGGAAACTATCAAATCGCTCATCTCTCCCCGGGTTCAGCTAGTGAAAGCTACCACCTCGTGTACGCTCGTGGCACTGGATATCAGCATGACAAGCCGGTCCAGACCAAGAGCCATACCGCCAGACGGCGGCATGCCAACTGCCATTGATCTCATGAACGCCTCATCTATGGGGAATGCCGGCGTCTGCCGTTGCCGGCACGCCTGACGCTCCGACATGAAACGCCGACGCTGTTCGCGTGGATCGTTGAGCTCGGTATAACCGTTGCCAAGCTCTATCCCCACCACATAGGCTTCCAGACGCTCCGCCAGACGGTCAGCGGGCACGTGCAGCTTGGCCATGGCGGCTAGCTGGACAGGATAGTCGGTCAGAAAAACAGGCACGCCGAGCGCCGCCAGGGCCGGCTCCACTCTCTCCAGCATCAGCTTAAAGAATACCTCCTCCCAGTCATCGTCCGCACCGATGCTCCTCCCCCACCCCGCCCTGGCCGCCGCCAGGCGGAATTTGTCGGCGCTGGTACTGTCGCTCAAGTCCACGTCGCAGTAGTCGAGAAAGGCATCGTCAACGGTCATGCGAAGCCATGGGGGCGTCACGTCGGCCTTGCGATCGCCGATCGACACCGACGATGTGCCCCTGACAGATCGGGTCACGTGGGCGACCAGATTCTCCGTGTCCTCGGCAATGTCGCGATAGCTGGAGTAGGCTCGGTACCATTCCACCATGGTGAACTCGGGCAGGTGGAGGGGGGTGGATTCATCGTTGCGGAAACACCGGCCGATCTGGAAAATCCTCTCCAACCCCCGGGCGAGAAGCCGCTTCATATGATGCTCGGGTGAGGCGACCAGAAAGCGCTCGCCCTGGTTGGCGCCGCGCTCCTCGGTCTGAAACGGGAGGATGTGTCGTTCGTGCGCCGGGGTTCGGGCAAGGGTTGGGGTCTCGACCTCCAGGAATCCATTGCCTACGAAGAAATCGCGCACCGCCGCTACCACCTCTGACCGGATTTTCAGCCGTGGTTTGTGGAGTTCGGATCGCACCTTCGCCTCCTCTAGCGGGGAGACGGTCGTCGCCCGCGCGGCGGGGACGAGGAGCGCCATTTGCTCGACGAGGAGAGTCCCGCCGGCGAGTCTGCCCGAAACTTCCACTATATCTCCAGACCTGGCCTCCGGCAGGTGATGGTTCGATGTCGGAAGACTGAGGGGGATCTCTCCGCCCTCGCCGTGGAGATAGGCAGAATCAGGTGTGCGATTGAAGAGACGACCGTGCACACACACGTAGCCATCGGCTTGCCCTCGCTTGAGGGAATCGACCGTATGGGTCGCCCGCCGGCACCTGGCGGGGAAGGTATGGCGTGGGCTGGCGATCACGGGCTCATATACAGAAGCCCCCCTCGACGATTGGGGTCAAGGAGGGAGAAAGTGCGAGGTGCGGAGGGCGTTAGGGAGGGCCTATTGTCTGGTCGCAGAGACTGTACACTAGGCCCGCTTTTTCTTGTACACGAATGTCGGTGGACCCTTGGACTCGATGAAGTCCACCGTGATGATGCATTCCTTGACGTCAGTTCTCGAGGGCAGTTCGTACATGATCTCGAACATGGCCGTTTCCAGAACAGCGCGCAGTCCCCGGGCGCCCATCTCCTTCTCCTGGGTCAGCTCTACGACTTTCTTCAGAGCATCTTCGTCAAAACGCAAGGTCAGCCCATCCATCTCGAAGAGCTTCTGATACTGCTTGGTGAGCGCGCTTTTCGGTTCGACGAGAATGTCCAGAAGCGCTGTGGCACTCAGTGGATGCAGCGTGCTGACCACCGGCAGTCTTCCGATGAGCTCCGGAATCAGACCGAACTGAATGAGATCCTCCGGCTCGACACGAGACAATACCTGACCTATGTCTCCCTCTACCTGGCTTGTGAGCTCCGCCCCAAATCCCATCGCCCGGCGTCCCGTTCGAGCGCTGATGATCCTGTCCAGGCCATCGAAAGCGCCACCGCAGATAAAGAGGATATTGCGGGTGTTGATCTGGACCAGAGGCTGCTCCGGGTGCTTCCGGCCGCCCTTCGGTGGAACACCGGATACCGTCCCCTCGAGGATCTTCAGGAGTTCCTGTTGGACGCCTTCGCCCGATACGTCTCTGGTTATTGAGGGATTCCCCGACTTCCTCGCGATCTTGTCCACTTCATCGATGAAGAGGATCCCTCTCTCGGCCAGACTCACATCGTAGTCCGCGGCCTGAAGTATCCTCACCAGGATGTTTTCCACATCCTCCCCGACATACCCCGCCTCGGTGAGTACCGTGGCGTCTACTATGGCGAAGGGCACGTCAAGGATTCGGGCCAGGGTCTCGGCCAGCAGGGTCTTGCCTGTACCGGTTGGCCCCAACAGGAGGATGTTACTCTTCGTGAGCTCGACGTCGGAGGCCCCAGAGTAGACCCTCTTGTAGTGGTTGTAAACGGCCACGGACAGGGCCTTCTTGGCGCGTTCCTGCCCGATTATATACTCGTTGAGGCTAGCGCTGATCTCAGCAGGCTTGGGAAGGGGGTTACCGTTGAGACTGGGTTCCTGTTTGACCTCTTCCTCCAGGACCTCATTACACAGGCCCACGCACTCGTTGCAGATATGCACCGAGGGACCGGTGATGATCTTTTCGACCTGGCCCACCCCTTTACCGCAGAAAGAGCAGCTGACCGTGTTCTTCGGCTTCTTCAGCATTCCCTTTTCCTACTCCATCTTCAAAGTCTGACCACTAAGACTCGCTATCCTCGGCACCCGCGTCGCCCGACTTCGATGGTGGCTCCTGCTGCTCTCCCCCTCCTCCTCCCCCCGCTCCCTCAGCAGTGGTTTCGGTGTCGTCGGCGGACCCAGTTGACACCTCTTCGACGCAAGCCGGAGTCGCTGTCGGAGCGTCGGTGGAATCCGACCCGGGCACCTCCGCTTCAGGGGTGGGCGCGGTTCCATCCGCATCTCCTGATGCGGATGCCAGAGCACCCGTTTCCGCATCACTGGCGGACTCGGAAGTAGTCTCGGGCTGGCCCGCCGGCTCCTGCTCCGATTGAGCATCAGACGGGTCACCAGAAGGGTCCGCGGGAGCATCCCCGCGCTCCTTCTTCATCACGTTGATGGCCTGAAAACCCTTGGCGGTTTTGGTCACCATGAATTCCACCTCGTCGCCCTGGCCTAGGGAACGATCCCAGGAGGAGATGTCGCGCCAGTGGACGAACACATCGGTGTCGCTGGCGGTGGATATAAAACCGTATCCCTTGTCGTTGTTGAACCACTTGACTGATCCCTTGATCCAGCTGTTCTCGGTCAGACCTGATTCGGTCGCCTCCGTCGCGGGTGGGGCTTCTGAAGGCTTGGAAGGGGGAGTGGGAGTAGGAGGAGCGGCCTTGCCACTCTCGATCTCGATCAGACGGTCCCTGACCTGTCTTTTCAGCCGTTCCGAGTCCCCTGCATCCAGCACCAGGTCGAGGCCCGCAAGCAGGCCGATCACGTAGGTGCTGTCAGCGCCGTATAATCTTCGGGCGTCAGCAATCTTCTCGGCGAGCGAGGAGATGGACGCGTTGCTCAATGAAACCGACGATCCCAATGGCTCTTTTCCTCCCTTTTTCTTATCGGACACGAGACGAGTCTGAACCAGCCTTTTCCGGTCATCCCACCGATGTTCGTCCAGTGGGCAAATCTCACCGGGGCAATGGAAAACTGTTACTAAGTTGCACAACTGCCGTCCACTGTCAATCCAGCCATGCCGTGCAGGGGGCAACGCGCGGAGGGAGCTAACGCGCGCGGTACCCCCTTAGGCTCTCGTACACTGTCAGCCCGCTGACCTTGAGGATTCCGGTGAACGGCACGGCTATGAGCATTCCGACGATCCCCATTTGATCGCTCCCTATCAGAACCACGATGAGAACTATGAGGGGGTGAAGAGCCACGCTCTTGGCCACGACCAGGGGCTGGATGACGACGTTGTCGATAAGTTGAATGATCAGGAACACCAAAATCACCCAGCCGACGAGGGCGACCTCGCCGCCGGTGGTCAGGGCCACGACCGAAGCTGCGCCGATCCCGATCGCAGGACCGAGGTAGGGGATCATGTTCGCCAGCCCAGCGAGGACTCCCACGGGCAGGTAGTACGGCAGACCGAGGATTTTCAAGCCGATGACGGACAGAGTCGCCACCAGGCTGACGGCCAGTATCTGGCCTCGAATGTATCCGCCGATCTGGCCGTTGATCTGGTGGATCAGGTTCAGGAACAGCTCGAAGTAGGCGTTGGGAACCATTTCCACGATCCCGTGGGTGATCCTTCTGCCCTCTCTAAGGTAAAAAAAGGCGATGAAAGGAACGAGGATGGCGAGCATGAGACCGGCGGTAACTCCCTCCAGCAGCTCTTCCAGCAAGTCGCTGGTGCCTCCGAGCATGACATCGATCAGCTCCCGNCCGTAGGTTCTGATGANNGGCGCCACATCCAGNTCCAGTTCAAATTCTCTTTGCACGAANAGCTCGACATCTNGCGCCAGCGCGCTGATCCGTGAAATNACGTTTGGGCCGGCGTCCCCGAAATCGATACCANTCTTNGNCAGAACCAGCGCCCCCCAGGTAACAGGGACGTCGTATTCGCCCTTCTCCAATCTCTCGCTCTGGGGCAGGTCTTTTTCACCAGATGGCACATTGCCCACAGCCCTGAAGATCACGCGCTCCCGAAGAGGGTATTGCCGCAACTCGAGGGCCGCCTCGCGGTGGATGACATCGGGTGGGCTAAACTGCAGTCGAATAGTCACACTCCCCCCCGGCGGCACCTCGAAGGGCGGATTCGGATCCAGCAGGGAAAAGGGGTTTGACTCTGGGGGTTCCACCCACTCCGCCCCGATGATGACCGGCGTCTCACCGAGGTTGTCGATGTCTACCTCTCGTGTGGCCTTCTCCTGCCGCACAAATTGTTGAGTGAGGTCGATCATCTCGTCGGTGAGTCGCTTCCCCGCTACGATCCCAGCCACAGCCAAGCCACTCAGGCTGAGGACGAAGATCAGCAGAATGCTCACCGTCCTGCCGAGCCCCCGACCCTCGAGTCGGTCCACGAAAGGGGTCAGGATATAGGCGAGGATAAAAGCCAGGACAAAAGGAGCGAGGATGCCCCGGATCTCGTAGAGGGTCCACAGTGCGACCACGGCTCCGACTAGGCCGAGAAGGATCTTCAGTCTCGACCCAAACACGGACCCAGTGCTCTTATTCATTATCCGACTCGAAACGGACTGCCCACAATCGGCACCTCTCTCAGGTAGCGGATGATCCCTGGACGGTGGCCGAATCGCCTGTAGACGCGCCGCCCGCGGGCAGTGCCGAGGAGGAAACTTCGGATTCCGCCGCCGCGATTTCTTCATCGGTCTTGGCGCCTTCGTCCCCCCTTTCTATCACCTCCACCGCTCTGCGCGCCCTCCCTGCATCCTCACCTGCCTTCCGGGCAATCTCCCTCGCCTCCTTGAGCAGGCGATTGGTCTGACGCAGCCGCACCGTGATCATCTGGGAGAGACGCATGACGATCTTCAGGCCCAGACGTGGATTGTGCTCGATGAGCTCGAGCAGGTCGGGACGGAAGAAACCTATGGCGTGGCAGGCCTCTTGGGCTATGGCCGAAGCCGTTCGGGGCGATTCATCGAGGAGGACCTGATCGCCGAAGAAATCGCCGGGGCCAAAAGTGGCGAGTTTTATCACCGTTTCCCCCTCCCCCTTCTGAACGATCGCCACTTCCCCGGAGAGGACGATGTACATGCCCACCCCTATATCCCCCTCGGTGACGATCGCCTCGCCCGAAGCGTAGCTCCGGCGATGGAGAATCCCCGCCAGACGCGCGAAATCCCGCCGGCTCAAATCCTTGAAGATAGGAATCTCGCTCAGGACTTCGTAGAGCTGGTCCTCTTCGCGCCGCCGGCGCCGAAACAGATTCCCCCAGAATGGATCGTCAACCATGATACAACCTCGGATAGGTCTACTAAGGATCTCGTCTACACATTGCAGTCGATGCACAAAGAAAAAGACCCTTTCCTCCTCTAGCGAAAGAGCCGTTTCTCCTGTGGGTCCGATTTAGGGTAACTGCCGCCTGGCTCCGGTCACGCAGCCAAGACGGCATCCAGCTTCTCGACGATCTGTGTCTTCGGGACCGCGCCGATGACCTGGTCCGCCACCTTCCCCGCCTTGAACATCAGCAGTGTGGGGATACTGCGGATGCCGTATTCCCCGGCCGTCTTCTGAGCCGCATCCACATCCAGTTTACAGACTTTCGCCCTACCCTCGTATTCACCGGCGAGCTCCTCGACGATCGGGGCCACCATGCGGCAGGGCCCGCACCAAGCTGCCCAGAAATCAACCAAAACCGGCGTCTCAGAGTCGAGAACCTCCCCGGCGAAATTGTCGTCCGTCAACGCTATTGGGGCACCCATGACGAATTCCTTCTCCTAAAACGCTGGGTCGGGGTGGCAACTCTCCGGAAACAACCAAGCATAACCGACAGATTATACAGGATGTTATACAATTTTCACCAATATAATCAGCGCTGTCGACGCTGTCAACCCCGCCAACTTGATCGGCCCGGCGATCCCTCCCCCTGCAGCCGTTTTGACAGCTCGGTGAGGGCGAGGTCCATCACCAGCTGCTGCTGATCTCGACCCAGCGACTTGAGCTGACTGTCCGTCCGCTGGAGAATCCCGAGCCCCTCCCAGAGGGCGCTTCGCTCCAGGTTGGCGGCCTGTTTTCGATATGAGCTCAGGAAGAAGGGCGATATCCCCAGCTCACCGGACAGTTCTCGAGGGCTCAATCGCGACTGTTCGAGCTGCTGAGTTTTCAGCAGCAACTGGAGGTGCCTGCTGATCATCGGCACCATACGCACTGGATCCTCTCCCTGCGCCAGGAGGGAGTGGAGGAGTTCCTGAGCCCGTGCATACCGCCGCTGACCAACGGCATCGGTGAGCTCGAAAATACTGGTGGTCCTCGAAGCGCCTACGAGTTCCTCAAGAGCCCCCCGGGTAATCGTCTCGCCTACTCCGACATAGGTGGTGAGCTTCTCCAGTTCTCCGGCCAACTCGCGGAGATTGCTTCCCACGTACAGCCGTAAGAGGTCTGCCACCCCGTCCTCCAGGGGCAGTCCCTTGGAATTCGCGTAACGCGCAATCCACTGTGGGATTTCATTGTCGTATGGCGTGGGGAATTCGACAGCCAGGCCCTGCCGCGATATCTGCTTCCAGAGCTTCCGCCGCAGGTCCGACCTGCCGCCAGTGGCGATCAGCACGGTGGTCTCGGACGGATCCTCGACGATACCCTCGATCGCGCGACAGTGATCGGCGCTCAGCTTGTCGGACGCCTTCATCAGGACGAGCCGGCGAGGCGACATCATCGGATAGGCGTGATAGATATCGAGGAACCCCCGGGGATCGAAGGCGTTTCCGTAAATTACATCGAGATTGAAGTCCCGCGCGGTGTCGGGCCCGACGGTCTCAACCAGCCAAGTGCAGGCGTTGTCTCGCTCGAAGTCCTCCTCCCCGTGCAGGAGGTAGAAAGGGTGTCGGGTCCCCGATTCCACCTGCCGGCGCAAGTCGCTGGCGGTCAGCCCCCGCCTGGAACCGGACTTTCCGCCCCGGCTCGTGGTCTTTGCCATTGCGTGCTCCTGGGGGGCAAACTCTTCGCCCGTGGATCAGATCTCCTCGAATTCCGCATCCACGGCCCGGCTCTTGTCCGCCGTGCCGTCCAGATTAGATTTCCCCTTCCTGGCAGAAATCGACTCCCCCAGAGATCGGTACAACCGAACACAGAGATAGGCTACCCCGACCAAGGCGAGGAACTTTAGCACGGGGTCAGGAGCCTGTCCTGCATCGGGAGATGCTTGAGCCCCTACCCGCTTCTTGCTTCACTCCGGCCACTTGAGGGGAAACGGCTCGGGTTGGCCGGCACTCTTCCACGCCTTCTCGAGAGCGCTGAAGTGATTGTTGACAGCCCACTCAATCTCGCCGACCTGCGTCTGCGCGCTCCTTGTGAAGGTCGGAAAATCCGGCTCGACGAGCTTCTTTAGAGCACGAATGAGGGCGCGCTTCACACTGTTGTGGCCGGCCTTGATCGTCTTGTCCTTTGTCTTGCCGAAAGCCTCCATGTCGTCGCTGTATTTCTGAATCACCTCTCGTATGTCCCTCGCCTGTCTCTCCAGGTTCGGGTTCTTCAGGTACTGCCCATATTGATGCAGAGTCTCGTTGTACCCGTCCATCTTTTTCAACTGCTGGACGTACGGCCCGAGCTCGTCCACTCTCTCCCCGCACGCCCACACGGTCGCGGCTAAGATGAGCGCTATCCCCCTTTTCATGATCTATTGCCTCCAGTGAAGGTTAGTGAAACCGTCCATGATCGACGGGGGGCGTCAGATGTGCCTCTCTCTCTCCTCTCCTCGACGATTGGCGGGCACTCCCCTGCCTGCCTGTCCCGCTTTCGGTCTACTGGCGACGGCGCATTCGCTGCAGGCTGCCGTTTAACTCACCTCCGAGCAGCAGCGTAAAAGCTACCAAGTAAGCCGACAGCAGCAGGATGATTACGCCGCCGAGCAAGCCGGTGACGAGGTTGTAGTAGCCAAAGTTGCTCACGTAGTACCCGAAGCCGGCGGCTATGAAGGACCACAGGATCAGAAAGAGGATACTGCCTGGCAGGACTTCAAGCCAGCCCAGTCTGGCGTCGGGCACCACGCGGTATATGATCGTCACCACCAGCAGCGTGCCCACCATGGCGCCAGCTCGATGCGAAAGACCGACGAGAGAGGGCAACGAGTTCGACAGGGCCCAGTTGGTGCGAAGCCATGTCTCGACCTGGCCGCCAAAGGCACTGAAGTTGAAGAGGACGACCAGCGACATGCCGAGGCTGACCACGAGGACGAGGGAGAGACCTCGGCGAAGCCAGAAGGAACGGCCCTCCTCAACCCCGTAAGCCCGATTCAGTGCCGACATGGTAGTCGACATGCTAGCCGAAGCGGGCCATACGATCCCGATGACGCCCAGGAAGAACAGGCGGTCCGAGGACCGCGCCAGGTGTCGCAGATTCTCCTCCACGATCGCCAGCACTGGAAGGGGAACGACAACGCCCAGATCGAGCATCAGTTTACCGAGGGCGTTGTCGGGAATCTCCAAGATGGCCACAAGTGTCGAAATCACGAGAATGCCGGGAAATACGGCGAAGACGAAATCAAAAGCCATGGCGGCAGCCGAGTCGGCGCAATGATGCCGGTGGGAGGATCGAACCACATCCTCAAACACCCGTCCCAGGGATTTGACCAGCGAATGCAGGATTGTCTTATCCCCCGACGACACTAGTCTCGCAGGAAGGGCAGTAACTCGTCGTAGAGAGATCCGTTAGTGGCAAAGCCGTCCGGTCCAAACACCGTGCGCCGGCCCTGCCAATC
The DNA here is from genome assembly GCA_002725915.1 of Gemmatimonadota bacterium. Lineage (GTDB taxonomy): Bacteria > Latescibacterota > UBA2968 > UBA8231 > UBA8231. Next base: position 1,800 of record PBRM01000020.1, on the reverse strand, counting down.
CGTGAAGGTCCCCCCGGCTTCTTCGAGGATGGGGGGAAGGGGTCCACAGTCCCAGGGGTTCACTACCGGGTCCAGCATGATGTCCGCCCTGCCGGTGGCCACCAGTAGGTAACCGTAGCAGTCTCCCCATCCTCGCGAGATGCGCGCGCCTGCCCTCACCGCCTCCCAGGCATCTGCCTTTCCGTGCTCGGAAAAGCTGCGGCTACTGGTGTAGCACACGCAAGCGTCCGCCAACGACGCCACGCTCGACACCGAAGCGCGCCTGCCGTTCCACCAGCAACCCTCCCCTCTTGCGGCGCATACCATTTCGTCGAGGGCGGGCATGTAGGCGGCGCCAGCCACCATCTCCCCCCCGACTTCCAGGCCAATCAGGACGCCGTAGAGGGGAACGCCCTGGATGAAAGATTTGGTGCCGTCAATGGGATCTACGAGCCATCTCCGCCCCGAAGTACCCCGCACATTCCCAAACTCCTCACCCACAATGCCGTCGGCGGGATAGGCCTTGGCCAGAAGCTTTCTGATGGTCTCCTCAGCCTCTCGATCCGCCACCGTCACGGGGGTGGCGTCCTCCTTCCATTCGGGCCGGACAGCAGTCAGGAAATAGCCCAGTGTGGACCGGCCCGCCTGCCACGCAGCCTCGACGGCAAACTCCATCTCTTTGACCAGGGAATCGCTCACACAACTCTCGGTAGCGGTAGCGTGCCTCCAGGCAGCGGCGTCAGCCCAGAATCTTCGCTCGCAAGCCCTCCAGAAACGTTAGAGCCGACTTGATATCACCCGCCTGGTCGGGAGAATACTCCCGCTCGATGGTGAGGGGGCCGCGGTAGCCTAGTCGGTCAAGTCTCCGCAGAAAAGCCTCCATGTTCACATCACCCTCTCCCAGCGGAGCGTCTTCATGCCACGCCTGCCCCGGGCGACGCGCGATCGAAGCATCCTTACAGTGCACGCTCTTCACGTGGGCCCCCACTTTGTCCAATGCCTCCAGCGGGTCTCCCGCGCCGTATAGGATCATGTTGGCGGGATCGAAATTGACCGCCAGGTTCTCGCGCTCCACCGCCCCGATGAAAGCCAGGAGTTCGTCAGCCGTTTCCTGTCCCGTCTCCAGATGGAATCGCTGGCCATTCCTCAGGCAGTGGTCGCAGACGCTCCGTGTCACCTCCACGATCTGGCTGTACTGACCTGGATCATCGTGAGAGACGAACCCCAGATGCATGCCGATGGCGTCGACGCCAAGCTCAGAGGCAAAGTCCGCTATCGCCAGGGTCTCCTTCAGCCGTGCCTGTCGGCGATCCGGGGGCACCAGGCCCACCGATTCAGCAACGCGCTCGACGGTAGCGTAGTCGTCGTCTTCGAAACCTACAAACACGACGGTGATAGCAACGCCGGCGCTGGCGAACAGCGCCTTGATTTCCGCGGTCTTTGCGGGAGTGCGAAAATCGGTCGTGGGAGCGTGGAGGTGCACGGTGAGCACCCCAAGCTCAGTGACGGACTCCAGACCCGCTCCCAGCCCGCCGCTGACCGAAGTAAATATCCCTGTTGCCCAGTTCTCCATGAGGCTATATCTCCGCTCCAGTAAGAACGCGCTGGAGGCGCTTAACAACCTGAGTTTGACGGAACGGACTCTCTTGGTGAGCTCCGCGAAAGGCGATCAGAAGTGGGTGAGGTTGTGGACGTCGACGGTGTGCCGGTGTTGCCCTGGCAGGGGAGGATTCGCTGGCCACGGCCGTTCCGCCAGACTCTTTTTGCTTTCTTTGCTTTGTTCTACGAAACGCCTGCTTCCCGGACTCGTCCACCTTTTCG
>PBRM01000019.1 GCA_002725915.1 Gemmatimonadota bacterium | reverse complement strand
CTCAGGGTACCTGTTGAGCAGGCTCTCCAGCCGCTGCTGGATCATGCGCCACAGCACGGTCGATTTGAGCGCGGCGATGTTCTGGGGGCCATGCTGAAGGTGCCAGAGCTTTTCGTCGGTTACGGAAGAGTCCATGGAGTGCTGCGCCGATGACGATGGCGTCGTATCTGACAGAAAGGCGGCGACGCGGGTGTTGGAAGCAGGCGGGGGTAGCGCAGCCCCCTAACTCTAACAGGGGCTTATCAAACGGGCTCCTATTATACTCAAGGCGCCGGGCAGCGGCAAGGGACCGGCGCCTTTCGGGGGGACTGACCCAGCGGCGGGTCATGCGCCGGAGTCGAGACGACTTCGTCGTTCTCTGCGGTGATGCAGATCTAGCTGTCGCTCCCCGCGGTGCAGCGTCCGGTGTCGCACTCCACCCGGCCGAAGCGGTGTCGGTTCCGGGCTACGAAGGCGTATCCGGCGCGAATGAGCTGGCGCAGAATGGGCAGTCGGTAGACCCAGGCAAGGTGGCGGTAGATCGGCAGGCGGCGATAGATCTCGTACAGGGCGTCGGCGCCGACGCGGATCTCGTCACTATCCCGAATAAAGCGCAGTCCGGTATTGAAGTCGGATTGGGACAACCGGGGGAAGCGCTCGTCCACCTCCCGCGCTTGCCGGGGGAGGTATTCGAACAACCCGTCTCGATCCAGCTTCCGAATCCGCCGCAAGCTCCACTGACAGAATCGGCATTCGCCGTCGTAGATGACTACGGGCTGCAAAGACATGACATAAACATACGGATGGGGGCTGGGGGGCGCTACGAACGGCTTGGGCCGCAGCGGACGGCGGGTCAAGCTCAAGATGGGTTCTACCGCGGGGGAGGCGGGAAACCGGCCTCCCTACTCCCTCTCAGACGCGACTCCCATGCGGGCGCGTCGGCCTATTGAATGCGTGACAACTGTTCCGGCCGGAAGGTGGCCTTGAGCATCGGTATTTCCTTTAGTCTGTCTATGTGGAAACTGCCCAACTCCAACGACACCAGTCGGCATGTTCCGTATAGATACTCGACGCTCACCCCCGAGTTGTCCGGGTCGCGGAATACAACTCGGATCTCTGCAGACTGGTCCTGGCCGTGATAGGCGACTGTGTGCATGAGTTCGCTGAGGATGCCCTCATCCAGTCCGGAAGGGACCTCTATGACCAGCTCATTCACGCTGTTAAGCCCCATGGTGGATTCATTATATTGATATTGTGACGAACCGGAACTGGCTTCAGATTCTTCAACGGGCCTTCCACCGGCAAAGCGCGCAGTGCCCAATTCCACGACTCTCCCATCAACATCGATCTCAATCACGACCGTCCTACCGTCCTCAGACGGCAGAGTAAACTCACCAGGGCCGATTGTACTGCTCATGGTCGGCTCCACCCATAGCGGACGAAGTGAAAGTGTTAAGCTGGACTGATTCTCCCCCAACCAGAAGCCGACTGGTATGCCGAACACGCTGTACTGCACTCCGGCCACTCCGGCGCGGTCTCCGAAGGTGAAGACGATGTGCCGAACCAATTTGTCCATGTCTTCGGCTTCCTCGGCTTCCTCCAACCAACCAATCAGCGGTTCGATACGCGACGACGGTTGGAAGGTTAGCGTCATGTCTCGATATTCCGCCGCTCCATAGGTGTACTCCCGAGTCCCCGAACGGTCTCCCGTGGTCGCGTCTATGACCCCCTCGTCTTCTTCGACAATCTCCTCGCATCCTGTGCTGCGACTTGAGTAGCCGAGAATGCTAGGGCGAAAGCGGCAGTCAGCCAGAGGGGCAAGCGGTTCAGACGTCTCGAAAAACCCATTCTATCCTCTCAATCCAGAAAACGTCAGGGAGCTTTGTCTCGATGGATCCGTTATGTGCGTGTGTGAGGGTAGCAAGTATAGGTATAGGCGTCGAGCCGGGCGATGGTTGCCCGAGCCCTCCAGTGCAGAGTAATCATGGCTACCTCCGGTGCCATTGCGTGATGCGCATCACAGATGCCATAAGCGCAAGGGAAGCGACGTCGTCGAGGATGATCACGCGAGGCGAATTGTAGCGCCCACCACCTGCCAGCCGCAGGCCCAGGCGATGTGCCCGCGCCTGGGGGCGAGGCGACGTATGATTGGAAAACGGGCCTTGATCTCCTATACTTGCCTCAAAAGACGTGTACCTCACCGAAGTAGGTCTTGAGTAGCTTTATCATGAGCGCTCCTATCGGTTACTTTCCTGGGACCGTTGGAAGGGGCAAATCGAAAGTTGTCATGAGGGGAAATCGGTGCAGCTGAGCGAGGGTGAGTGCAGATTTTTCGATGAACAGGGCTACATCCAGCTCGAGGGACTGGTCGACGGTGAAGAGTTGTTGCAGCTGCAGGAGGAGTTTACCCGCGTGGAGGAAGCAACTCGCGAGGATTGGCGAAGGCAGCTGGTGGAAGGCATCGACCGCGACGGTTACGGAATNGGTGAAACNGCCCATGTAGTCATGCCCGTCGTGCCGCACGGCGATGTCTTCATCGATCTTTTGGAGCATCCCGCGACGATTCCCGTACTCGAGGCTTTCATGGGACCAGACGTGCGGATGAAGGACAATGCCCTGCACGTCAAGCCGGCCGGCACCAGGTCCCACAGTGAGTGGCACCGCGACGGCGAGAAAATCGACGGCAACCGATCCACGGTCTGGCCCTATCACCGGGCAGACCAGTGGAGTGCGGATGACCGACGGGCGTGGGAACAGATGCGGGCCTGCGAGACACCATACATGAAGATCAAGATCTTCTTCTTCGTCTACGACGTGGATGCGGAGACCGCACCCTTCAGCGTCGTGCCAGGGAGTCACAAGATCGAGGGGCCTACGCCGCAATACGACCCCCTCGAGGACATGCCGAACCACGTCAAGCTGGTGGGAAAGGCCGGAGATGCCATCCTGTGGAGCGGCTCCATCTGGCACACCGCCATGGACAACACGGACACCAAATCCCGGCGGATACTGCTCTACAACTACACTCACTTCGGCATGTTTCGGAAGCCCGAGCACATCCCCAGTGATGAGTTCGAGGAGCATATTCGGATGCGCTCGCCGCTGTGCCGCCAACTTTTCGGCCTGGAGCGCATGGCCAGAGGGTGACTTGCACGGCCGGCGCGAGTCGGGAGTGCCCTTCCAGCTGCGACGACTCAAGACGCGCCGACGCCTTCGCCGGTCAGTCAGGCGAGCCCCTCACGGCTCCACAACCACCTTCATCGAGCCCTCGCTACCCGTTAGCTCAATCCCCTTCTCCGTCTCCTCCAGCGGCAGCCGGTGGGTGATGAAGCGGTCGAGCGGAGCCCTCGAATTCTTGAGGAAAGAGAGGGCGGTCTTGAACTGCATGGCCGGGTAGGCCCACATCCCGCGGATGTCGAGATCTTTGAAGCAGACGACGTTGGGGTGAATGTCCACGCCGCCGGGGTCGGTGAAGTGTCCTACTTCCACGACGATGCCGCCGCGGCGCACGAAATCCAGCGACTCCTTGAAAACGACGGGAACGCCGGCGGTTTCGATGACGATGTCGGGGCCGATACCGCCGGTGAGATTCTGGACGGTGTCGAGACGTTCCTCCAGAGGGCCCTCCGCCCCAACCACATGGTGCGCTCCCATGTGCCCGGCCATCTCCAGCCGTGACTGGCTCAGGTCGGAGGCGATGATCAGGTCAGTACCGATGTGGCTGAGCACGGCAATGACCAGCTGTCCGATGGGACCCGCGCCCAGGACGAGGACGGACTGGTCCATGCCCAGGCCCTCGCCGATGTGGGGGATGCCCGGTCCAAGCGCTCGCTCGACGGCGCGGGTGGCCACTGCTGCGGGCTCGGTGAGGACGGCGCGATCGCCGCTCAGCTCGTCGGGAATCTTGAAGATCCACGACCGCTCCGTGAGGTGCATGTATTGGGAGAAGCCGCCTCGAGGCGCCGGAGCGACGTCGGAAGAGACGAAGCCGTGGACGTAGCGGCCGCTGCACAGCGTCGGTCGCTGGGGCATGTGCAGACAGTAGTGGCAGCGCCCGCAGACCGTAGAGCTCGGGGTCGTGGTGATCCGATCACCCTCCCGGATGGGGCCGCCGACGATGGCCATGGCGTCAGCCGCCTTCGGGCCCAGTTCCTCTATGGTTCCCACCAGCTCGTGTCCGGGGATGATGGGAAAGGGCAGACCCATGTGACCGGCGTACATGTGCTTGTCGCTACCGCAGATCCCGGTGCCCTCGATCTTCAGCAGGAGCTCGCCGCCGCCGATGGGCCCGAGTTCCACTTCGCGCATTTCGATATGGCCAGGCGCGGTCATGACGGCTGCCTGAATGGATGCCATTGGAAATCCTCCGTTGTTGGTCGTGATGGTGCGGCGACGAGGTGCCGGCCGCGTGACAGACGCTATCTCACCTTGCCGCGGGCGGCGATGTTCCACACCTCTTCGACCCGATCGCCGCGCATGGCGAGGAGCTCGTCGTGCAGATTGACGGTGGTGCAGCCGTGACCGGGAATGAACTCCAGCAAGTCGCCCACCTTCAGGTCGGAGTCGCCCTGCAGGGTCCGGATCCTGCCGTGTTCCTCTGACAGGGCGTGCACCTCCAGGTTGACGGCGTCAAAGGTGGAGGAGGGAGAAGACTTGATCTCGGGCATGCCGTGCTCGGGGGTGACGCTCTTGAGGCCGGCGTCGGTGATGACGCGATCCGGTGTGGGCCGGCTGGTCACCATGGTGAGCACGCTGAGGGCGTTGCGGAATCCGAGATCGAGCTTGGCGTAGGCCGCGTCCATGAGGGCGTATGATCCGGCCTGGACCTCGGTTACGCCATCGTAAGAGGTGGAGATGTAGTAGTCGCCGGTGGCGGAGGTGCTGACGATCGCCACTTCGATGCCGGCTCGCTCCACCTCCTCGCGAGTCTGCACGAGGCGCTGCAGGCACTGGCGCGTGCCCGACTCCCTCTGCTCCCGGTCCTCGAGGTCCACCACATGTCCCTGGTATCCCATCAGCCCGCTGAAGCGCAGGTGGCGGGCGCTGGCCGCCAGGCGGGAGAGCTCCACCGCACAGCTGCCGGGGGAGGCGCCGCAGCGCTGGTGTCCGATATCGACCTCCACGAGCACGCGCGGTCTGACGCCGGCCTCCCCGGCGGCGGCGGCCAGAGCGGCCAGGTTGTCCTGGGCGTCAACGGCGACCATGATGTCGCAGCGGGCCGCCAGCTGCATCAGACGCCGGATCTTGGCGGTCCCGACGACTTCGTTGGCGATGAGGATGTCGTCGATGCCGGCGTCGGCCATGACCTCGGCTTCGCCGACCTTGGCACAGGTGATGCCGATGGCGCCCGCGGCCAGCTGCCGGTGGGCGATGGCGGGGGTCTTGTGGGACTTGGTGTGCGGGCGCAGCTGCTTGCCGGTGTCCTGGAAATGCCGCGCGAGCTTGTCGATGTTGAACTCGAGGGCGTCCAGGTCGACGAGGAGGGCGGGGGTGTCGATCTGGTCGCGCGGCAGACCGATGGAGGAGTCGGGGGTGTTGGTCACGGCGTTTCTCAGAAGCTCAGGAGGTCGCCCTGGTCGTCGAATTCCATCTCCGCCGGGCCTTCGACGGCGGAGAGGTTGTCGCGGCTTCCAATCTCGGGCTCGTAGGCCTCGGACACGAGGATCTCCTCGACGTCGAGGGTGTCGTGGATGCGGACGACCCTGGCGTCCTCCGGCTCTATCAGCCCGACGGTCCTGAGGGCGACTTCGAGGACTTCGCGATCGCTGGAATAGTGCACCGGAATCTGTGCTGCCGAGGGGTGGTTGCCGGTGAGGCAGTTGATGTAGGTGGCTTCGCGATCCGTCGAGCTGACAAGGCGCTCGTGGGTGAATTCGGCCAGGCCGATGCCGCAGGCGTTGCCGTGGGTCTCCTCGGTGAGGCCGCGGACGAAGATCCGGGTCACCTTGGGGAATTCCTTCTCGATGGCGCGGTGGTCATTGTACTTGCGCCCGATGACGTTGGTGTCCATTCCCGAGCCGCTGATATTCTTGCCGATGGCGTCGACGATGAGTAGGTCTATGCGCTCAAAAGGCAGCGTCGGCATCCAGCGTCTGGCGAGAATGAGCAGCTCCTTCTCCCCCTCGATGAAGTTGGCCGGTTCCACCGCCCGGATGAGGGCGGTGCGGTCGTACTGGTTCTCGACGATGCCCAGGCCGAAGAGCACGGCGCAACGGTCGATGACGGTCTGGCCCACCGAACGCACTATGCGGTCGAAGCTGTAGTGGACGATGGCCTGGTGGTAGAGGGCGGCGCCTTTCTGCTTGCCGAGGCCGATGAGCATCATCTTGTGCAGACCGCTCTCGATCTCGCCGGTGAAGCCGGTGTGGGGCTTGACCCGGCCGACGACGACGACGTGGTCGGCTGCGAAGGCAAACTTGTCGAAGTACACCGGCACCCCGTCCTCGGTTTCCCCCACTCGCTCCACCTCCATGGTGGCCCGAATCGGCGCCCCGATAAAGTCCTCGGTGACGCCGTAGCTCTCGATGATGGCCCGCTGCCCCTCGGCAGTGCCGCCGCCGTGGCTGCCCATGGCCGGCACGACGAAGGGTTCGGCGCCGAGAGCCCTGAGCTCGCCGATCACCGACTTCGTTATGAGGGCGATGTTGGCGATGCCGCGGCTGCCGACGGAAATGGCCACACTGTCCCCTTTGTTGACGCGGGAACCCAGGTCGAGCTTCGCCATCTCCGAGCGGATCGTCTCCGGGATAGCTTCGACTGTCGGTGCATCGAACTGCTGTCTCACTCGCATCAATCGGGGGAACTTCATATCATCAGATCCTTTCTTTCACAGCGCGGCGCGGAAGAGCCGCTCCATATCCTGCAGTGAAGTCTTCCTCGGATTGACTTCGATGTTGCCGCTATTCATAGCAAGGCGAGACATGGCTCGGATGGAAGCGGCCTTTACCCCCACATCCCCAAGGTTGGCGGGGATGCCGAGATCCGCATTGAGGTGTACCACCTGCTCGACGGCCAGACAGGCCGCGTCGTAGTCGGTAAGGCCACCGGTGTCTTCGCCCAGAGCCTGGGCGATGGCGGCAAATTTTTCGACCCTGGCGCTCATGTTGAATTCCATCACGTGTGGCAGCAGGATGGCGTTGGCCAGGCCGTGGTGCACGTCGGTGCGGGCGCCCACCGGGTGCGACATGGCGTGCACGTTTCCGAGTCGGGTCTGAGAGAAGGCGATGCCGGCCATGGCGCTGACGATCAACATGTTCTGAGTGGCTTCGGTCTCGTGATCATTGGCGCAGGCCAGTCTCAGATTGTCGCCGATGAGCTCGATGGCGGCGAGGGCGAGGCTCTCGGTGACCGGCGTGGCCATGAGGTTAATGTAGGACTCGAGCGCATGCGTGAGCGCATCCATACCGGTAGGTCCGCCTACGGAGGCGGGCAGGGCGACGGAGAGCTCCGGGTCGAGGATGCCGACGCGGGGCGCGATCTTCCAGCTGATCACCGGGTCCTTGTTGCGCGACTTCGGGTTGGTGAGGACGGCGAAGGGGGTGACCTCGCTGCCGGTGCCGTAGGTGGTGGGAATGCATACGAGGGGCGGCAGGTCGCGCGTCACCCGCGAGGGGGCCAGCAGGTAGTGGTCGATGCGGCCCCCGTTGGTGGCCAGAACGCCGATCATCTTGGCCACGTCCATGG
>PBRM01000018.1 GCA_002725915.1 Gemmatimonadota bacterium | reverse complement strand
GGCCTCTACTTCTACCGCCTCCGCTCAAAAGATTTCCGACAGACGGGGAAGATGATGCTGTTGAAGTAGCGTCAGCGCCAGAAGAGCTCCAGGAGCCATCAAAGGGAAGGGCCGCACGTCTCAGTGCGGCCCTCCTCTGTGCTGCTGGAGATTCTCGCCTGCAAGGTAGGACTGTAGCTGGCGGCTTCGAATTGACTGAAGCGATTCCGGCACGAGCGGATTGCGTTGCTGGCAGGCTCTCAAGCTAGGTGGACCCGCAAGGCGGCCACGATGCCTGCCCTTCGGGACGTCGTCGACCCACCGGGAGGTTCCCCAGCCGCATCACTCCTCCACCTCTCTGATCACGGCCAGGATCTGCGCCTGGGCGGCCAGATCCTCACCGACCAGGGCCCTGCCCGCCAACCGACAAGTACCAGCCCTCTGCTGCAGCATACTCAATTCCAGGCGAAGCTGATCGCCAGGTACAACAGGGCATCTGAATTTGACCTTTTCCATACCGGCAAATAAGGGAATCCGCCGAGGGCCGGATCCGTTCTCGCCAGCGAGCATCATCACCGCGGCTGTCTGGGCCATGGCTTCGACGATCAGGACACCGGGCATCACCGGATGTCCCGGAAAGTGGCCCTCAAAAAAAGGCTCGTCCGCGGAAACGTTCTTGAGTCCTACCGCTCGCTCACCGGGGACGAGCTCGATAATCCGGTCAATCAGGAGAAAGGGATACCGGTGGGGTATGATCTGCTGAATGGCGCCGATGTCGAGATAATCACCTCCCTCGGCTGCGGAGGCGTCCGTCACTGCCGCCCCTTCTCCTGCTCCTCCCGCTCCTTCTCGAGAAACTCGAGCAGCTTGGTAGTCACATTGTAGCCATCGGGATCTACGTAGACAATGGCGCCGCTGTTGGCGACATCGAAGATGAAGTCGTAGCCATCTTCCTTGGCGATGGATTCGATGGCAGCGTTGATCCTCTCCAGGATAGGGGAGGAAAGCTCCACGTTCTTGCGGAACAGCTCGCCGTTGGTTCCGAATTTCTGCTGAGTAAACTCCTGGAGTTGTCGTTGGCTTTCTTCGAATTGAACCTGCATCTCCGCCTTGCGCGCCTCGCTCATGAGCAACTCTTGCTTGCGGAAATCCTCCTGGAGCCTGAGCAGCTTGCTCTGTCGCTCCGTGGCCTCCTGCTCGAACTGCTGCATCAGGCGCTGCACCTGCCTCTCCACGCTCTTGAACTCTGGCAACTCCTGCCTGAGAACCTCTGAATCGATATACGCCAGCTTCAACTCCGCCCCAACGGCGGAACTGAAGAGAAGGCACGCCAGGGCAACGGCCAGGGATCTGACTTCCCTCATAGTCTACCTCACTCCCTTCACAGAGCTGTTGTCTTGCGACAGCGTGTTAGAAAAACCTGGGGCCGAATTGGAAGTGGGTGGTCACCTGCGCCGGCTGGCCATCCACTTTTCCGCGATCGAAGCCGTACCCGAAGTCGAACCCGATCATCCCCAGCATGGGGGTGTTGACGCGAAAGCCAAGCCCCACGGAACGCCGCATGTCCGTCGGGTCCATCCCGTCGATGGCCGCCCACGCATTGCCGGCGTCGGCGAAAAGAAGCCCCACCACCTGCTGTTCGGTGATCGGAAAGCGGTACTCGAGGTTGATCGTCATCATCGCCCGACCGCCGAAATTAGCTCCGTTACGCCGGGGTCCCAAAGAGGCATCGGGATAGCCGCGAACCTGGCCGTCCCAAAGATCCACACCGCCAGGGGTGAAGCGATCCCAGAAAGACAGATTTTCGTCGTCCCACTTGGAAAACCCGTCAATGACGGAGGTCTTGGTCTCTAGGGCGAGGACGAACTTCCACCAGGATGGTCGGTAGTAGTGGAAAACCACCTCGTGGCGATGGAAGTCCACATCCCCACCCACTGCGGATGTGGCAAATTGAGGCTTGTAGCTGAAAACCGTACCGCGCGTCGGAAACTGGGGGAAATCACGTGTGTCGCGCCGGAAACTCACATCCAGACTACTCGTGGTGCGCGGCGAAAAACTGGCCGAGCTAGCCTGGTCAGGATTGTTGAAATCGCTGTAGTGCTCGTCCCTCAACTCGTACCCTACGGAGAGCGTGGAGTAGGCCGGCCACCTCAGACGCCGTCCAAGGCGAATGCTGACCGAGTTCCTCTTGAAATGGAAGTTGTTGAAGTACTGCTGTTTGAGCGTGAATATCCTGGCTGACAGACTCGTGGGCGTATCCAACAACCAGGGCTCCGTAAAACCGATGAGGAACTGCTCACGTCGCGAGCCAAACTCCCAGTTGAAATCCAGATTCTGACCGGTTCCCCGCAGGTTGGGGATCTGGAGGCCGAGTGTTCCCACTAGTTTGTCGCGGTCGCTGAACCCGGCCCCCATCGACACAGCCCCTGTGCGCTGCTCTTCGACCTGGAAGACGAGATCGATGGATTTGTCCCCCTCCACGGCGCTGGCCTGGTCTCGCACCTGCACATCTTTGAAGAACCCCAGCATATAGAGGCGCCTCTGGCTCTCTTCGAGGGCACTCTGCTGGTAGATGGACCCCGGACGGAGCTCGATCTCGCGGCGCAGGACCTTCTCTCGAGTCTTGACGTTTCCCTGGATGTCGATGCGCCTGATCCTGAAGGGCTCTCCCTCGAACACCTGAAATTCCACGTCGATACTGTCTCCGCGAATCGTCTCTACAGGCAGCACTTCGGTATCCAGGTATCCCATTTCGTAGTATGCGGACTTGGCCAGATAGGCCAGCTCGGGCGTGGAGAACTTGTATACGTCTCCCTCCTTGGCAGCGACGCGAGATTGGAGAGCGGCGTCGCCCAGGAGCTCATTGCCATTCCAGACCACCTTGCCGAGACGGTACTGCCTGCCCTCGTCTATTTCGAGATCGATGAAGAGGTTCTGGCGGCTCTCGTCGTAGTACACACTATCGCGCACTATGGTGGCCTGCTGATACCCCTCACTTCGGTAGAGAGCGAGTATCTTCGTCTTGTCCTCCTCATAGGTGTCGCTTTTGAACTCATTCTTCCGCCACCACCGATTTTCCTTCGTACCCATCTGCTTGCGAACTTTGCCAGCGCTGAGGGCGTTGCTATTCAGGATGTTGATCTTCCTGACTTTTACCTTTTCCCCCTCCTCGACATCGTAATGGAGATAAACCTCCCCCTCTTCCTCGGCGTCAAAGAGCTTTCCCGATACCTCGGCCCGGAGATACCCCTTGTCCACGTACATGTCGAGTATCTTCTGTCGTCCCCGCGCTATGTCTTTGGGAGCGATGACCTGACCTATGACCAGACCGAGGGCCTCCTTCATCTCCTTCCCCTTCATCTTCTTGTGGCCCTTGAATCTGATACCCTCCAGAGCGGGGTACTCATCCACCACGACGACGAGTTTCACGTCCCCGTTAGCGATCTCTTCCGCCCACAACTGGATGTCCTTGAACACGTTGAGCCCATGCAGGGACCGGATCGCCTCCTGCACGTTCTCCTGGGAGAGCTCCACTCCCGGGGTCAGCCCGATGGTGGAGAGTATCAGAGATTCCGCTACTCTGCGTAATTCTCCCTGTACCTCAATCTCGGCGATTCGGGTCTGCGCCCCACTCGTTCCACTCGTGGCTGCAACCAGGAAAAACGCCCCGATCAGGGAATTCGTGGCGATCCGTGAAACTGTAGTAGCCAATATGCCTTTCATGACTGTGCGTCCTCTTCGAGCCCTCCACCACAGTTCGGTCCTAACCTTGACTCAATCGTAGAAAGTTCTTCTAAGCGATCTCGCCAGGCTTTCCCACATACGGCCCCTCGGTCAGTCACTCAGTGAGCCTCCGCTCTACGACATGGGTGGCGCCGCATCTCGCCTTTCCTCACCTGGGGTCGTCAACCTTCACAGGCCCCCAAATCAGAAAGCCCCTCTGCCGTCGTTCAACCACGTCATCGGTAGAGCGGCTTTCGTTCATCACTCGTCCTTTGGTGATACGAGTGGCCAGGATTATGGCCACTCGCAGTGTGTCATACCGCCTCTCCTTCTGTCTCCTCCTCCACTGCTTCGGCCGGTTCGCGCTCGTCATCGAAAACCAGGGAGTCGCCCTTCTTGGTCACGCGGATTCGGCTGCCCTCGCTGTATCGCCCCTGCAGGATTTCCTCGGCCAGAGGGTCTTCCAGGAGTCTCTGGATAGTCCGCTTCAGGTAGCGCGCCCCATAGGTCTGATCGAAACCCTTCTCGGCGATCAGATTCTTGGCGCCGGGCGTGACCCGCACAGACATGTCACGCCCCTCCAGGCGCTTCTTGAATTCGTCCAGAACGATTTCGATGATACCGGCGATGTCCTCCCTCGTCAGGACGTGGAAGATAACAGAATCATCAATGCGGTTAATGAACTCAGGACTGAAGGCCTTCTTCATCGCATCGGTGATCTTGCCCTCCATCTGCTCCTGGAAGGCCTCGGAGTCTGACTTCTGGAATCCCAGAACCCCGCCTGCACCGATCTCGCGGCTGCCGACATTGGAGGTCATGATCAGAACGGTATTTCGAAAATCGACCTTGCGTCCCGTGCTGTCGGTGAGTCGTCCCTCGTCCAGGATTTGCAGCAGAATGTTGAAGACATCCGGATGCGCCTTCTCAATTTCGTCGAGCAGGATTACCGAATACGGCCGCCGGCGAACCCGCTCGGTTAACTGCCCCCCCTCGTCGAAGCCAACATACCCGGGAGGCGCGCCGATGAGCCGTGATACGGAGAACTTCTCCATGTACTCCGACATGTCGACACCGATGAGGGCCTCCTCGTTTCCAAAGAGAAACTCCGCCAGCTTGGAAGCGAGGTAGGTTTTTCCCACTCCCGTTGGACCGAGAAAGATAAACGACCCGATGGGGCGCTTGGGATCCTGCAATCCGGCTCGACTTCGCCTGATCGCCCTGGAAATGGTGGCAATGGCGGCGGGCTGACCGATCACCGACTTCTTGAGCTCGTCCTCCATGGCCAGGAGACGCTCGCTCTCGCTGGCCGCCAGTCGCTGCATGGGCACCCCGGAGACGCTGGATATGACCTCTGCTATGTCCTCTTCGGTCACCTCCACGACTTCGTTGCGCACCTCTTCTTCCCAGGCGTGACGCTTCTGCTGTAGAGTCTCCCTGAGCTTGTGGGCATTGTCCCGCAGCCCCGCCGCTTCCTCGAACTCCTGCTTCTCCGAAGCCTCCAGCTTGCAGCGATCGATCTCCTGTATCTCGGACTCGAGCTGGCCGATCTCTTCGGGCGGACTCAGGCGAGCGAGGTGAACTCTCGAGCCGGTTTCGTCGATGACGTCGATGGCCTTGTCGGGCAGGTAGCGGTCGCTGATGTAGCGATCTGCCTGGCGCACGGCGAAAACGACGACGTCATCGGGGAATTTGACGTGGTGGTGGTTCTCGTAGCTGGACCGCAACCCCTTGACGATTTCGATCGTGTCTTCTACCGACGGCGGCTCCACCATAATCGACTGGAAGCGGCGCTCGAGGGCGCCGTCCTTCTCGATGTACTTGCGGTACTCGTCCAGAGTGGTGGCTCCGATACACTGCAGCTCGCCACGCGAGAGGGCGGGCTTGAACATGTTGGAGGCGTCAAGGGTACCCTCGGCGCTGCCCGCACCGACGATCGTGTGTAACTCGTCGATGAAGATGACGACGTCCGGATTCTGCTGGAGCTCGTTGAGGACGGCCTTGATGCGCTCCTCGAACTGGCCCCGATATTTCGTCCCGGCCACGACGCCACCCATATCGAGCGTAACCAGCCGCTTGTCGAGCAGGATTTGGGGAACGCGCTTCTCGACGATGCGCTGCGCCAGGCCCTCGACGATGGCGGTCTTGCCCACGCCCGGGTCACCTATGAGTACGGGATTGTTCTTCTTGCGACGACTCAGAATCTGGGTCACCCGCTCGATCTCATTCTTGCGTCCGATGACGGGATCCAGCTTTCCTTCGCGGGCCAGCTGAGTCAGGTCGCGGCCGAAGTGATCGAGAAAAGGCGTCTTACTCTTCTTCCCCTTTTCCTTCGATTCCGTGGGCTTCCCCTCGAGGACGGCCACGGTTTCTTCCATGGCACCCTTGTAATCCACTCCGAAGGCGGCCAGGATCTGCGCGGCCACGCCCTCTTTGTCCTTGAGCAATGCCAGCAGGAGGTGCTCGACATCGACGAACTGGGTCTTCATCTCCTTGGCTTCGTTGGCCGCCACCTCCAGAATCTGCTTTGCCCGGGGCGTGAAGGGAACCTCGCCGATCGTCATGGTGCCCCCCGACGTGGCCACATAGTCCTCCACCGACTGCTTCACCGTCTCCAGATTCAGGCCCAGGTTGGTGAGCACCGTGACGGCCTTGCCCTTGCCTTCCTTGATGATGCCCAATAGGAGATGTTCCGTACCGATGTAGTTGTGCCCGAGACGGGCGGACTCCTCCCGCGCGTACTGCATCACCCGTTTTACGCCATCTGTAAACATATTATTCATTATACATGGCCCCTTCTACTTGATACATGGCCCCTTCTACTTGCGGCTTTGGATGCTGAACGTACCAAATGCATCTATGCTTGTCAAGCTGCTCCACCCTCTGTATCCACCGTCAATTCGGCCAGTTTCCGGCGCACCGATTCGGCCCTTCGCAGGTCCCTTTCAGCTGGATCCAGCGCTCGCTGAGCCTCTGCCTGGAGATGGGCCGGTTGAGTGGTGATCATGATCTGATTCATGAAGCTGGAAGGCACGCCCTTCAGCACCGACAGGCTCAGCCCCAACCGCACAGCTGACAGGAGATTCATGAACTCCTGGCTGCTCAACACACGCGCGTTGGACAGCAGTCCGTAGGCGCGCCATACCTTGTCCTCCACTTGAGACCGCGCGTCGGCAATTAGAGTTTCCTGAGCGTCCCTCTCGAACGCCACCAGCTGTTCGGCGATCCGCATCAGCTCCTCAACTGTATCCTCCTCAGACGAGCCCAGAGTGGACTGGTTGGATACCTGAAATAGATTTCCCAAAGCGTTCGATCCCTCGCCGTAGACGCCACGCACGGCGAATGAGAGCTGGCTGAGCCCGTGCAGGACGCGCTCCATGTCCTCGGTCAGAACAAGACCGGGAAGGTGAATGAGCACAGACATGCGAAGCCCAGTGCCCGTATTGGTCGGGCAGGCGGTCAGATAGCCGAGTTTATCGGTAAAGGCCCAATCCAGCGAAGCGCCCAGCTCATCGTCCAAAGCGGAGATTCGCGACCAAGCTTCACCACCCAGGCCGGGGAAAATCGCCTGCATGCGCAGGTGGTCCTCTTCATTGATCATGATGCTGAGCGACTCGCTCTGATCGAACAGCACCCCTCGCTGGCCTTTGGTATCGGCCAGGGCCGGACTGACAAGATGCCGTTCGACCAGCACGCGGCGCTCGTTGCCGTCCAGAGTGCTCATATCGAGAAATGTGGCCGTCTCCATGAGCTGACTGCCCTTGGCCGCCGCCAGGACCTGCTGGACGACGAGATCACGCTGCTCATCGGTGATCTTGGTGCCGAAGGGATAACCGGCCAGATTGCGGGCGAGGCGCGCCCTGCAGCTCACGACGATGCCTCCAGCGTCATCTTCACCGCTGAGCCAGCTTGGAGGCTTCTTGACCAGTGCCTGCAGGTTCACTCGCCCTCCTCCGCCTCGGTTGAGCTGATGCGGTCCCTCAGAGCAGCGGCTCGCTCGTACGCCTCTTCCGNCACTGCTTCCCGCAGCTTCTGCTTCAGCTGCGAGAGTNCCTCACCGNTGTCCTGCGGTTGTGCTTGCCGCGCCGNTCCCTTNCCGGTGTGAACCTGGGCGCCGTGAATGCNCTTGAACAGCTTNNCCAGATGCGGAGCAAAAGCCTCGTAGCAGGTGGCGCATCCGAAGCGTCCCTGCTTCCTGAACTCTTTATCCGAAGTCCCGCACTGGGGACAGCAGGTACCACCCTTGGCCCCGGTGGATGAGAGGTGACCGACCACTACGTTTACTTTTTTCACTGCATCCCCCACTACGCCCACCGAAGGTTGGGGCGGGGAGTCGTGCTGGTCAGCGGCGGGCTCGGGGGACTTGGCGGACCCGCTCTCCCGCACCTGGTCCGCCTCCTTGGCGGCACAGGTCTGACACAGGTGCAGCGTATGCTTCACATCCCCCGCGACTCTGGTGAAAATGACTGTTGCCTCAGTCTGCTGACAAGAATTGCACTTCATCGCGAGCCTCAGCTCAGATGGAGAACGCCGGCCTCGATGTGACCTGTGCGGTCGAGGCTCTGCGCCAGGTTCTGGTCGTGCGTCATCACCATGAACGTCTGCTTCTCCGACCTCGACAGTTCCACGATCATCTCGTGGAGGGCGTTGCTGGCGGCAGCGTCGAGATTCCCCGACGGCTCATCGGCAAAGACCAGCAGAGGGTTCATGGCCAGGGCTCTCACGACGGCGACACGCTGGCACTCCCCCCCCGACAGCTCGCCGGGGCGGTGGTCGAAGCGCTCTTCCAATCCCACGCTGGCCAGCAGCTCCATGGCCTTGTCGCGCACTTCGGCCACGGGCCCAGGGCCGATCATGCCCGGGAGCATGACATTCTCCAACGCGGTGAATTCGGGCAGGAGGTTGTGGAACTGAAAGACGAAACCGATGTGGCGGTTGCGGAACTGGGCCAGACTGTCGCCGTCCAGGCTCAGCACATCTTCGGCATTTATCTCCAGCTCTCCCTCCGAAGGCCGATCCAGCGTCCCCAAAATGTGCAGAAGTGTGCTCTTGCCGACCCCCGATGCCCCGGTGATGGCGACCATCTCCCCGCGCCGCACCTCCAGGCTCACCCCTTTCAGGACCTCCAGTTCGGTGGAAGCTGTGCGGAAGACCTTGCGAATGCCGTGAGCCTTGAGCACGGTCTCCCTGGGTGTATCGACGCGATCCGTCATTCTCGTTAGCGCTTCCGTCCGTCCACCGCCCAAAGCCACCACGTCAGGTGATGTAGCGAATGGCCTCCACCGGTTGCAGGGACGCGGCCTTTCTCGCCGGGTAGACAGAGGCCAGAAGGCAGATGACGAGGCTCACAGCGGAAACCAGCACGAAATCCGTCGCCCTCATGTCCACCGGCAGGGAGTTGATGATGTATATGTCGCTGGGAATGGAGATCAGATCGAAGCGGGACTGCAGCCAGCAGACAACCAGACCCAGCAGACAACCCAGGGCGGTGCCGAATCCACCGATCACCAGCCCCTGGTACACGAATATACGTCGGATCTCCCGAGTCCTGGAACCCATGGCGCGCAGTATGCCGATCTCCGGTGTCTTGATAAGGATGGACATGATGAGGATGGACATGATGTTGAAGGCCGCCACCAGGATGATGAGGCTGAGGGCGATGAAGATGACCCACTTTTCCAGTTCCATCCAGTAGAAAAGTGCTGGGAACTCCTCGGTCCAGTCCGTGACGCGGTACGGATATCCCAGACGCGTGTCAAGACGCTGCTTGATCGCAGTGGCCTCCTCCAGGTCGGCCACTCGCAGATGGACAGCGCTGACCTTTTCTCCCATGCCGAGAATCCGCTGGGCTTCGCGCAGTGAGATGAAGGCATAGGTGTCGTCGTAGTGATACATCCCACTCTCGAACAGATCGGTTACGACGAAGACCTCGACTCGAGGCGCCAGACCTCCCATCATGACGTCCTCCAGCTTCATGTCGTTCAGGGTCCACAGCATGACCTCGTCGCCGATGCCGACGTGCATTCTATGCGCCAGTTGGACCCCCAGGACGATGCCGGCGTATTTCTGGCCAGGCGGCGTACCCAGATGCAGCTCTCCTCTCTCGTCGTAGCGCAATTGCTTCGTCACTTCCGACACCTGGCCAAAGCTGGCGGGGTCCACTCCCCAGACGATGACGCCGTCCAACCCCTCCTTCGTGGCGATAACGAGCTTCGCTTCGACCGTGGGGGCGGCGGCGACGACGCCTTTCTCCACCGCTACCGAATCCAGCACGGCGCCGTAATCCTTCATTGCCTCGCTGTGGTAACGCGTGATCGTCACGTGCGTGCTCATGCCGATGAGCCGGGCCTTCACTTCGCCGGAGAAACCGTTGGTCACCGACAGCATGATGATGAGGCTGGCAACGCCGAGTATGACCCCCCCGATGGCGATGAAGCTGATGACGGAAATAAAACCCGTCTTCTGCTTCGACTGGAGGTAGCGCCTGGCTATGAACAGCGAGTACGACAAGCTTCTCTATCCCACCTTGGCCTGGGTGAGAAAGGCGGTGATGAACCGATCTATGTCGCCATCCATGACCGCCTGGACATTGCCGGTCTCGCAGCCAGTGCGATGGTCCTTCACCAGGTTGTATGGGTGGAACACATAAGAGCGAATCTGGCTGCCGAAGTCGATGCTCCTTTTCGTGCTCTCGACAACTTCGAGCTTCTTCTTCTCTTCCTCTTTGTGGTACTGATACACCCGCGCCGTCAGAACCTTGAGCGCCGTGCCCTTATTCTTGAGCTGTGAGCGTTCGTTCTGGCAATTGACGACGATGCCGGTGGGCAGGTGAGTGATACGCACGGCTGAGGAGGTCTTATTCACGTGCTGCCCGCCGGCCCCTCCCGCTTTGTAGGTGTCGATCTGGAGATCTTCGTCCCTGAGCTCGACTGCCGATATCTCGTCAACCTCTGGGTAGACGAATACGGAGGCAAATGAAGTGTGGCGCCGTTTGTTGGCGTCGAAGGGAGATATGCGAACGAGGCGGTGCACCCCCGCTTCGGCTTTGAGATGCCCGTAGGCGTAATCTCCCGAAACCTCGATCGTCACCCCCTTTATGCCGGCTTCCTCACCCGGCTGGACGTCTATTATCTGGTGTTCCAGGCCGCTGCGTTCCATCCAGCGGGTATAGAGGCGCAGGAGCATCTCCGCCCAGTCGGCGGCTTCGGTCCCACCGGCGCCGGAGTGGATGACGAGGATGGCGTCCTTGGAGTCGTCCTCGTCGTCCAGCATACTGAGGAACTCCAGCTTCTCGACCTTTTCCAACACGGCCACACCCTCGACCGCCAGCTCTTCGAGGGACGCGTCGTCCCCCTCCTCTGCTGCCATGGTGTGCAACTCCACCAGGTCGTCGACTTCCTTCGACAGAATCGACCAGTCCTGGGTGATTCGTTTGAGCTCCCGCGCCTCCCGGCTTACGCCCTCGGCCCGCTGACGGGCGCGCCAGAAATCGGCTGCGCCCATCTGCCCCTCCAGCGAGGCCACCTTCTCAATTTTTCCCTCGATGTCAAAGATACCCCCGCAACCGCTCTATGCGTTCGCTGCAGTTCGACAGGGTCTCTTCCAGTCCTGGCATCTCTTTCTCCTTATAGAATTGGCTTGTCCACCTTTTGAGATGGTCGCCAACGACAATCGCAAATATATATCCTTAAACGATCTCGCCGTGTGATGCTGCGGCCCGATGGTAGATCCTGACTCAGGCTCCTCGCAATCTTTTTTCCGCCAACTCTAGAGCGACCCCAGCCACTACTCCTGGTAGCGGTCGAACAGGAGCCTGCTGGAACTTCGCTCCTGCGGAATCTCGAACAACAGCTCACCATTGACGACGTCGTCCTGGTCCAGGAAAAACTCGTCCGTGAGCTCCAGAAACAGCGGCGACCGGCTGAGGGGGTAATACTGGTTGCCTTCATCATCGACGAGGCGAAAGCATTGCGGCACAACGGCATAGCCGATCTTCATGCGCGCCTCCAGGCGCAACTGCACCAGCACGAACTTGCGCCCCGCCTCTGGATCGCCGTGAAAGAAGTGCAGATAGCTCACGCCGTCGGGAGGTACCTCCCAGACAATGGGCGTCCTTACCCGACTCAGAAGGTCGGGCAGGCGCTCCAGCTTCTCCGCCGATCCACCAGTCAGCCGTATCACCGCGTACAGCGGCACGAACAGCGCACACCCTGCCAGCACCATCCGGTTCAGGGTCTTCATGCGTTTGCTGTACGCCCTGGCGGCGCTACGCCCGCTATCCAATTTCAATGAGGCTGGGCCCTCCATCTGTTCCTTGGGCTGCCGCCTTTAACGGCTGCGGACAACGGCGATCTTCCCGATTCGGGCAAGCCCCGTAGACTCCAGGCGGTAAATGTAGATGCCACTGGGAACCGCCTGACCGTCATCGTTGCGACCGTCCCAGCGCAGGGCGCGATCCCGGGTGCGGTAATCGCCTGGTTCCAGAGACTGGTTGACCGCCTGCGCCACGAGAGCTCCGGAGAGGTCGAAGATCCGGACGGAGACCTCGCTCATGACCGACAGCTGAAGGGGAAAATAGACAACACTTCCGGCTGCGCCTCCCACCAGCGCGGGGTTGGGAAAAGGCGATCCTGAAACGCTCCCCTCCGGCTGCTCCACCTCTAGGCCGCTGGCCGCTATCGCGTCCACCAGTCCCCAGCCATACAGGGTATCGGGCCCGGCCTCCCCCAGATCTCTGGCGCTCTGACGCAGAGCATCGGCCACCTCTCTCGGCCCCCAGTCAGGGTGAATCTGCAGAAGCAGAGCACATACGCCCGATACCAGAGGGGTGGCGAAGGAGGTGCCCGACACGCGCATGTATTTGCTCACCGTGAAACTGTCGCGCAGATCCGCCGTGGACGAGCTGCCGCTCGCCGCCACTACTCCCTGGCCCGGGGCCACTACGTCCGGCTTGATGCGGTTATCGACGGTAAGGCCGTGAGAGCTGGTCCTCGCAATGCGGTTATCCGTCAGAGAGGTAGCCCCCACGGCGATGACGCCCCTGGCGTCGGCGGGGGCGTCCACGAAATGCATGGGCGTGTTCCCTTCGTTACCGGCGGCAGAGACGATGACGATCCCCCTGGCCACAGCCAGCTCCGCCGCCACGGTCGTGAGCGCCGTCTGCCCGTCCAGGTCCTCGTAGGTGTAGCCGCTGCCGTCATCCCAGGTCCTGTAGCCCAGCGAGGAGTTGACAATGTCAGCGCCCAGGCTGTCAGCCCACTCCAGTCCCGCTATCCAGTGATCTTCTTCCACTGGGAGCTCGCTGGTGATATCCTCGGTCTTGGCCAGGATGTAGTCGGCCTCCGGCGCCACCCCGACGAGGCTACCCGGGTCGAAGCCTGCCAGCACCGAGAGAACCCTCGTGCCGTGCAGATTCTGGCCGTTGACTAACTCGTCGCCAGTCACCGGCTGGCCCGCCTGGTCGGACACATCGCCATCTCCATTGACGAAATCCCACACCGCCTTCACTCGCAGGTGAGCGAAAGCCCGCTGATCGCGGTGATTGAAGCCAGCGTCGAGAAGGGCGATCGTCACCCCTTCACCGCGGAAACCCAGGTTGTGTAGCGCGGTGCCCCCCACTCGGGCAACTTGCTCGAAAGAGGGACCGTAGTTCTCCGGAGGTGCGAGTCCCTTGGCGCTGGTCGCTTCGACGGATATGGGTTCGCCATCCGGTAGCGGAGAACGACTGCGCCTTCGCACCGGCCGCACCTCCCGCACAAAGGAGAGGCCGTGTAGTCGTTGGGCCTCTCCTCGGGTCGCCGAAAGGGTGATCGCATTGAACCAGCGCGAGCGCGTCCTGAGGCGGAATCCCGCGGACTCAATCTGCGCCAAATACGAAGGGTCCAGCGGCTCGTCCAAATGTTGGCCGTTGCGCAACTGCTGCGGCGCTGCCCAGGAAATCCTGCCTCCCCCTGCGCGAGCCGGTTTGTCACGGAAGAAAACCCACAGCGCCTCCGTCTCGAGACGGCGTGAGCGAGCGACATTCGAGTCGGACCTCCCCGAATTCACGGTCTCGTACACGGCGATTCGGTCCAGCGGTCTCGTCGAGTTAGGATCGACCCTCCTTCCCGGGTTCCCGGGCAACTCTCCGGTCGCTGCCGCCACTGCCAACAGTTGAACCAGAGGAAGCCATCCCTTTCTGTGGAGCCTGAGTGCCAAAGCCTGACTCAATCGTAGGAAATCTTCGTATCAGGAGACAAGGACGAGTCTGACCCCCCGCGTGAGCAGAAGGAAGGCATTCTCACCTCCGGCGCATGACCCACCGTTGGCGTCACTCCCCGGTATGAGCGCCGGTCGGTCTTCGGTCGATCACCTGGACCCCGTCGGGAGGCTCGAACGCGAAAAGGTCCTCCTCCAGCTTCTTACCGGCGCGGTGATCCTCGAGAGTGTAGGTGAGCACGTCGTCGTTGGCCTTGAGCTCTTCCACTTGCAGCAGATGCCAGCGCTTCTTGTCTACCCACACTTTAAGGCGCACAACCTGTCCCCTGTCCCCGGCGTGAGGGTTGTCACTCTTCTTGGGCTCCAGAGTGACCAGATAGCAGTTACGCCCTGCCAGCTTCGTCTCCGTAACGGCCAGAGGGGAGAAGCTCTCCGCGTAGTCTATAAGAATCTCCCATGGCGTCGACAGCTCCTCGTCGTACGGGCCTACAATGACCTGTTCGTTCTTCTCCGTATAGACCCAGACGGTCTGTCCGTCGGCGACCACTAAACTGCCATCTAGCTCGACGCGAAACTGTCCTGGCTTGCGCGTGTAGATTCTGCCCTTCTGGCTCCATTTCTTGTCCAGAACGGCCCAGTAGAGCTGCTTCTCGAAGCGGGCCGAAAAGGTCTTGGCCTTGGCGAAACTCTCCTGCATGCGGTCGATGACCTCGGTCCCGGTAATACCGGCGGCAGGACGGGTCGAGACTAGCGCGGAGAATGCCGTGATCAGAAGCGCGAGACCGAAGCCACGCGGGCGAAAGAAGCGCCACTCACTCGCTCTCACGGCTGTCTTTAGCGGTGTATTCGTGATTCAATCGCAATAAGCCCTTCTAAACAATCTCGTACTCCATATATAGCTCATTGATCCTGCCGCGCATCTCGTGCGCGGGGGGCGGTGCCTCTATTCTTACGAGATCGTCATTCATGCTTCGCGCCTTGGCGAGACCGTTCAATCACGCTCTGGGAAAGTGGAACCCTCTGGGAAGAGCGCTCTCTCAATCGGTGCTGCCCTGCATTACACTTCCTCACTCCTGCCGCCCACTCCCTCCACGAGGATCTCTCGGGGCTTCGCTCCCTCAGCGGGACCGACGATGCCAGCCACTTCCAGTTCGTCCATGAGACGCGCTGCCCGCGAGTATCCTATCTTCATGCGACGCTGCAGGAAAGAGGTCGACGCCTGCTCGAACTCCACCACCACATTGACCGCCTCATCGAACAGATCGTCCCTGTCGTTCTCGCCAGAATTAATATCCGCACGATTGAAAAAGACTGCAACTTCCTCGGCCTCGTAGTTCATCTCTTTGATGGATGCCACCAGCCGTTCGGTTTCCTCTCCTGAGACGTAGGCGCCGTGGATGCGGATGGGCTCTCCCCGGCCGCCCGGCAGGAACAGCATGTCTCCCTTTCCGAGCAGGCGCTCGGCGCCATTCATGTCCAGGATGGTGCGGGAGTCGGTCTTGGAGGCCACCTGGAAGGCGATCCGGGAGGGGAAATTCGCTTTGATCACGCCCGTTATGACGTTGACCGACGGACGCTGCGTGGCCAGGATGATGTGTATGCCCACAGCGCGGGATTTCTGCGCCAGTGCCATGAGCGATGTCTCCACATCGGCCGGCGCGGTGAGCATGAGATCGGCAAACTCATCCACTATAATGACAATCCAGGGCAGGGCCTTGGGCCTCTCCTCCTCGTCGTCGTCCGCGTCGGCAGAGTCGTTTAGTCGGGTCGCCTTGGCGTTGTAGTCAGGCAGATTCCGAACCCCCAGCTTGGCCAGAAGCTGGTAGCGCGACTCCATCTCCGCCACCGCCCACTTGAGCGCCTCTGACGCCTTCTTGGGCTCGGTGATTACCGGTACGAGGAGATGGGGAATGCCGTTATAGACCGTTAACTCCACCACCTTGGGGTCTACCATGAGGAGGCGCACGTCATCGGGGGTGGTTTTGAACAGAATGCTGGAGATGAGGCTGTTGATGCATACGCTCTTTCCCGATCCGGTGGCGCCGGCGACCAGGAGGTGTGGCATCTTGGCCAGGTCGGCCACCAGGGGCTCTCCGGAGATGGTCTTCCCCAGCGCCATGGCCAGACGGGCATCCGACTTGAGGAATTCGGAAGACTCCAGAATCTCTCGTAGATACACCGTCTCCCGGTCTTTGTTGGCGATCTCTACTCCCACCACGGACTTGCCCGGTACAGGAGCCTGGATACGGATGCCCTCGGCGCTCATGATCCTGGCCAGGTCGTCTGTCAGCGTGACGATGCGACTCACCTTCACACCGGACGCTGGCTCCACCTCGTAGCGCGTTACCACGGGCCCGGGACTCACTTCCACCACTTTTCCGTACACGTCGAAATTGGTCAGGGCCTCCTCCAGGATGCGGGCGTTCTCCATCAGGATCTCCTCGGCCCCGGTCGGGCCTTCCCCGGGTGTCGCGTCCAGCAGGCTCAGGTCAGGGATCTGGTACTTTCCTCCCCGCCCTTTGGCCTTCTCCGGTTCGCTCCCGTTGCGGCGCGGGCGCCCTTGTGACTCACCCACCGGGGCATCCGCGGATTGGTGGAGTTCCGCAGCAGAAACGGATGATTTCCTGCCATTGCCCGGCCCTGTCGATGCTGTCGGAGCAACATCCGAGATCTTGATCAGCGGCCTGTCTGGTTGCCCGAGCTCTGCGGCGGACGCCTGATGCGCCGGTACCCCGCGCGATGTCGCGGACGCCTCTGCTGCGGCTCCCGCATGGGCGGACTCGCCATCGTCCACAGCGGACGTCGAGCCGTTGTCGCGCGCGGCTGTACGGGACAGACTCCCCGCCCGGGAGAGGGTTTCCGGCTTGCCGGTCACCTCCTCGTTCTCGCCGGACCTCCTGGGGATTCGGAAGCGGATGGGCAAACGGACCTTGCGGATGGCGACGACGGCCGATCCCATGCTGACCAGCCCCTTTTGGAGCGCCCGGCCTACGGCCCTGGCGACTCCGGCCAGACGACGGGGATCTATCTCCGTGGCCAGGATGAACGAGACGGAGAACAGGGCTCCCAGGAGCACCACAGAGCCTATGCGACCAGCATAGGGGATCAGCATCTTGGAACTGACCTGCGTCCCCAACCAGCCTCCAAGTTGGAAGGCGGTGTAGGGTGAATAGGCCGGCAAGCCAGAGGCGACGCAGAAGATGAGCGCCAATCCGATGAGACCCGCCGATCGCACGACCTGACCTTTTGCGGGGCGCTGCGCGAATCGATTCCATCCCCATGCGAGGGCCACGAGGGGGAAGACGAAGGAGGCGTAGCCGATGGCCGTCAAAGCGCCATAGGACAGGTAGGCGCCAATGCGCCCTCCCCAGTTAAAGGTATGGTCCTCGAAGTAGCTGGAATTCGGCACGTCGAGGTGAGAATGGGTGGCCAGGCTGATGAGGAGGAAGATCCCCAAAGCAGTGAGGAGCACACCACTTATATGCGCCCCCTTCCTGCCCTCGACGAACCGATCGGTTAGCTCCGCCATAGCGGCTTGACTCCGTTGCAGGTGGTGGGTGGGGTCAGGTGGGTACAAATACTGACGCAGCCGCTTTGGCGCGACGACAAGGGGAGAAAGAGGAAGTGGGAAGGAAGGGGTTAGAGAACGCGAGAGCGGAGAACTCGCCTCCCGAAACTCGTTACAACTGCCGGAGAAGGGGGAAAGGTCCTCGCCGACATCGGTAGCAGCTACCTGCAGGGAGATGCGGGTAGTTGTTCAGCGGAGCCATGCGCCCTGGGGCTCGCGCATCGGCCTACGGTGTCCACTGACGCACGACCACTCTTTTGGAACGGAAGACCCGGCCATCGACACTTGCCTCGACGACGACGATGTACATGCCGCCGGGAAGAGCCCGACCGGCGTCGTCCTCGCCCCGCCATTGGACAGAACCGCTTGCGGCGGTTGGCGCACCATTCAACAGCCGCCGCACTCGCTGACCCTCGACGCTGTAGATCCACACATTGACGAGAGCCGTTGCCGAGGCTAGCTGAAACCCGATCTCCACTTCCTCGGAGAACGGGTCCGGGGAGATCAGAATCTCCAGGCCACTGCTCCTGCCGCCTGTTGAGACACTGTTGGCCGCCCCGGGAGTTCCTCCCGCCGCCACAGAGAGAGCCCAATTGTCCCCGCTGTTCCCACCCAGGAGATCCACTTTCTCCCACGACAGGCCAGGTAGTCCTTGGGGCTCGTAGGCGAAAGACCCCTCGGCAACTCCCTGCGCGTCGCAGAGGATGACGGACTCCCGCGACGAATTGGACCAGCCACCTCGACCGAAGGCCCTGTCATCAATAGTAAGCATAAGCGCGCCTGTTCGCATGGAATCGTACGTCGTGCTCTGCCCGAAGTAGCTGCTGTCGAGGATGAGACCCCGCTGGCCGGGGTCCAAGACCATCCCGGCGCCGGTGTCCCGCAGAAGGTCGAGCTCGTCGCCATCTCCCACGCACCAGCCGGTCAGGTCCACCCGCTCCCGGTCGCTTGTGTTCACCACCTCCACGTACTCGTCGTGGCTTTCGGGCCCGGTCGGATCGTACATGACCTCACTCAGCACCACATCGCCCGAGGCTGTCCCGGCATACAGGGTGGCGATCAGGGTTAGCTCGGTCTGCCTTAGCCAGAAGTACATGAATCTACAGCATGCCATGCCGTTTGCGGGCGAGCCACTCGGTGGCCAGGAAACCGATGACGAGGGGCCCGATCCACCAGTGGCCCCACAGGGAGATCTGGCGATTCTCCGCGACCAGGCGAGGGGATCGCATCAACCTCTTCCGCAGTTGGTCCCACTCCTGGAGCGGGTGGTATTCGCCTTGACTTGCCGCGGCGATCTCCCTCAGTAGCCCGTGATCGGCCCTCACATCAGCCGATTCAACGGTAGTCGCCGCCACCGAGAACTCTCCGGCATCGGAGCCGATTGGGACATCGGCGATTTGGGCGTCTACGGTGAAGGAATACTCCCCCTCAGGCAGTCCCGGCCACTGGCCTCGGTATCGCCCCGGACCCATGGGACTCAGCACGATCGTCCGATCGGCCCTGACCTGATCGGCACTGACCCAGTCGCCGCCCGAGAGTGATGCCGTTACGACCGCATACTCCTGAGGCCTCATCAACTCGTCCTGGACCTCGGCTACGACACCGACTTCCTCCCCACCGCGGTAGACGTGACGCTCCGTGGAAGCCCGGACTCGCCCCGTAGGCTCTTCCTTCACCGACAGCCACTTCACGGCATTCCGCCACAGGTCCCGGATGGGGCGAGGTCCGTCTCCCGAGCCGCTGGCCAGCAGGTCGAGTCGCCAGAATCCCGACGCCAGGGCGACAATAACCCGGCCGCGACGATGCGATCCGGCCACAATCACGGGCGTTCGATCGGCAGCCGCGGACTCGATGAGAACGATGGCGCCGCTCGGTTCGACCTCAACGGCCGATACACGACCAGACAGCGGTGGCATCCTCTCAGCCCACGGGTCAGTCTGGGCAACAGCGGCGACGCCAGCCGGACTTGAGAATTCGCCGGCGCCGGTGCCAACGCCCTGATTGTTGTCATGGATGGGCCGCACAACTGGGTGAGTCCTTCCCTCAACGGCGAGGGCCAGAGGCGTAAGCTCGGGCACCAACCCTACACCCGGCGGCAGAGAGACCGGCAGGACGGAAGCCACGGAAGCGTTCCCGTCCCATTGGTTCAGACTCCTTGGACCACCCACGAACAGCAGACCTCCGCCCCCCGCGGTGTGGGCCTTGAGGGCCTCCCCCAGGCTCCCGTCCAGCAGTTCCGGCCCCGGATCCACCAGTACAATCACGTCCGCTGTCTGCAGATCCGCCTCGACGCTGGCGAGCTGGCCGCCATACAGTTCCCGGGAGTCCCGGTACACCCACCGGGTCACAATCAGGGTGGAGTCGGCTGCCAGACTTCGCTGGAGGAAGGAGAGCTCGGGAGTGGGGCCGCCAGCGACAACCAGCACCCGGATGCGGTCCTGCAAGATATGGGTGAAGGCGAGAGCCTGATTGTTACGGTCCGTCAGTTCGCCCGGCACGGTCTCCACCGCCATCCGGTAGATGTGTGGCCCCGCCTCCTGCGACTTCAGATCGATAGCAATCTGCTGGGTCTGCCCCTTACCGATCAGCTCCACCGGTCTTTCGTCGAGGGTTTGTTCCCCTTCACTTACCGTCAGAGTCACCAGGCGCCCCTCGTAGCCCCAGCTGCGTATCCGTATGTCCAGCGGCAAGGCGCGGCCGGTGTAGCCCCCGTCAGGCAGACGGACGGAGGTGATTTGGATGTCGGCCGGATAGCGGTCCTGCGCTCCCACCCCCAGGGCGAACACAGGTACTCCCATCTCCTCCGCCCAGCGCACCGGATCCTCTCCCAGATTGTGCCCGCCGTCGGAGATAAGGAGAATGCCGAGCACCTCTGACAGATCCCCCGTCTCTGACAGACTGGTGCTCATGGCACCGGTCAGATTCGTCGCCCGGCCTGCTGTTGCGGCAGATAGAGTATCCGGCTCCAGGCGGTGGGCCGCCTCGGCAAATCCCCAGTGCGATACCTGGGTCCGGCTCAGAAAATTCTGGAAATCCGCTGAGTGGAGGACCTCGAGTACCTGTGTGATTCGCCTGTTGCCATCTTCTTCTACCACGCTCATGCTGGGACTGAGATCGACGAGGGTCAGCAATCGGGGTCGCATGGCTCGCTTGCTGAGAAGCGAGAAAACCGGCTCAGCCACGAGGGCCAGAAGCAGTCCGACGGCGGCCCAGCGGAGAGCTTGAAGGAGCCACCGGAAGCGTCCTGAGACCGGGGGCCGACTCTGTCCGTAGACTACATGAACGTACAGGAACGCAGGTGGAATGGCCAGGATGTAGAGCCAGTGACCGCCTAATCCCGCGCTGATGTCGAGCCATTCCGTCACGGCTGGATGCCCGTCGGATCAGAGCGGCAGGCGAGGAGTCGCGTCGAGCTTCAGCCCGCTGTGCTCGCCGCGACGGAGGTGGAATTGACCGGCTGCTGCAATCATGGCGGCGTTGTCCGTGCAGAGGATGGGTGGCGGGAAATAGAGGCGCCCCTGCAGCGATTCGACCGCTGCTCTCAGTCGAGATCGCAGGAGAACATTTGCGGCCACCCCGCCGGCCAGCGCCACCCGCCTTACCCCGGTCTGAGTCATCGCCCTCTCCGTCTTGGCCACCAGCACGTCCACTACGGCGGCCTGAAAACTTGCGGCGATGTCGGGCACCTGGCTGGCGAATTCTCTCGAGGCTCGCACCTTGTCAACGCAGTGCAGCACAGCCGTCTTCAGCCCGCTGAAACTGAAGTCCAGGCTGTCCGCTGCCCCCATGGCGCGTGGGAAGCTCACCGCCTGTGCGTCTCCACCTCTTTCAGCGCTCTCCGCCACCGCCCGTCCTCCCATGACCATCTCCCTGCCGGGCAGCAGATCGAGAAGTTTGGCCACCTTGTCGAAGGCCTCTCCCGCGGCGTCGTCGAGAGTCCTTCCCAGAACCTGGTACCGACCCAGCTGTGCGACGTGTACCAGCTCGGTGTGACCTCCCGACACCAGCAGGGCGAGGAAAGGGAGATCGATTTCGTCTTCGATGAGGTTGGAGAAGATGTGCCCTTCCAGGTGGTGCACGCCAAACAGGGGCTTGCCGGTGGCCAGTGCTATGCCCTTGGCAGTGTTGACACCGACGATAAGCGAGCCGACGAGCCCGGGCCCTTTGGTAACAGCGATGCCCTCCAGCTCCGACAGGGTCACGCTAGCAGATCTCAGTGCCTCCTGGATTACCGGCACGATCTTGCGCACATGTGCCCGGGATGCCAGCTCTGGGACCACCCCCCCGTATAGGGAGTGCTCCAGTTGAGAAACGATGACATTGGCACGCAAGGCTCGGCCGTCTAAAATGGCGGCAGAAGTCTCGTCGCAGGAAGTTTCGATACCCAGAGTCAGCAAGGCAGGCTGGGACTGGCTCGGCAGCTCGGGTGTTTGGTGAGCGATGAGGTCAACAAGATCACCGCTCAACCAGGCTCACCCTGGAGGGCGTTATCTGGAGGACCTCGAAGGTGTCGTTGGGGGCGACGAGAACCGTGCCGTCCGATCCGCCGTCACGCCAGGCCTTGTAATCGACGAAGAGTCCGATGTCCGTCTCCCCGTCGAGGCTGTATATGACGTCCGCACCCCCTCTGACTTGGACAGCTACCCGAGAAGGCTCTGCTGAGAAATGACGGCGACCCTGATTGCGAACCGTCACGGGCACATTGTTGATGTCGTCTTCAGCCAATTCCTGGATGTCCAGCGTCAGCGTGACCCAGGCGTCACTCAACTCCAGTCTCCTGCCCGGAGGGACGTGCAACTCGAGTACTGTCTTGACATCTTCGTGAATCCCAGACAGGACGAGGGAATCGGTATGCACATAGTCGAGGGCCTCCACGTGCCGACCCGGACCGGTAACTCGGACCCGGTCCGGCTGTACGTCGATACCGCCGACAAGGGTGTGGAGGTCGGCGATTTCGAGGCTGGTGTAGGGTCTGACTTCTACCTCGCGCTCGACTCTGTCGTCCAGCACCACCGCCACCTCCTTCGGGTCTCTTACCTCCTCCACCCGAGCGCTGACGGCCTCCGTAACCTCTACCTGATCGGCGGTCAGTCGGAAGGACAGGCGGGCACCCCGACGGTTCGCCGGAGTCTGAACGCGCAGGAGGAACTCTTCCCCGTTGAGCCGCAGGAGATCCTTCCCCTTTCCCGATACGACGACGATTGCGTGGCTCGGAATCGAGTTGGCGACAATGAGGTCACCCGAAGTGGGGCTGGCGGGGGGATCCTCTACGACGAGGGGAATGCTCAGATCTTTTCGGTAGGACAGCTCCGTCACAGCGTGAAACCACACGAAGGCCGCCAGAACCAGTGCACCAAGCTTGAACCCCCAGTCGCCGAAATCCCTCTTGTCCATACTAGTTCTTACAGGCAGCGAGGGAACCCCTCGATGGATCTCCCCTCTCCTGTCATAGAACGAAGGCGCTCGGGGAGGAGACAGCGTCTCAGGGACCGATGGGCGCGAGCATCATTTTTGAACGCGGATCCAGCAGCGCCAGCAGCTGACGTGCCGCTGCCGCTATCATCTTCGCGCCGCTGGTGTACTCATCTCGTGAGAGGAGGTCCGACTGCAGCACCGCCACTCACTTATACGATTCCTTCACTTCAGTGCCGGCACTCAACTCGCCGTTGTCGATGCGGAGGTGAAATCCGCATTCCGGATTGGTGCATACCCATGCCTTGTAGTGGATGGATGCGCCGTCTCTCCCGTAATCGGAAAGCGGTACCAACAGGCCCTTCGAGCAGCTCTGACAAGGGGGAAACGAAGTGGAATCCATCGTGTCTTATCCTCCCGTCCCGCGCAGTAATGAAATTCAGCTTAGGTGCAAGCCTCTCGATTGCGTGCATCCTCGGTTCCTTCGGTTGCTTCGGTTCCTTGCAAGCCTCGACCCTGAAAGCGTCTGATCTCCCCGGGCGGGCTAGCCCGCCCGGCGGTGGTGCTCCGCGAAGCGGTGCACAACGGCTTCCTGGGCCGTTGTCTCGATCGACCCGGGCCTGACGCGGCGCACCTCGGCCACTGCTTCTGACGGAGGCATGGTCTCCTGTCCGACCAGGTAGCATGCCAGCATAGTACCGGTGCGACCCACCCCCGCCCTGCAGTGAACGACCACTGGCAAGCGATCTTCAATGCATCCTCGTGCGAAGGTAAAGAAACGATCTATCTCTTCAAACGAGGGCGCCTTCATGTCCCCCACCGGCAGATGGAGGTATCTGATGCCGTAGCTTCCGACCATGCTTCTGTCGAGGGCCTTCTCAGTGAGCGAGACAATCGCTCCGACACCGTCTCTTCGAAGCTGCTGCAGGTCCCCCGCGAGTGACTCGCCTTCAAGTCCGGGACCGAATCCGTCCGCCCCAGGCTGTCCCGCACCTGCGATCTGATTCGGTATGAGCCAGCTGAAATTCTGTACCACTGAACCGATCCCGGCTAGTCAACCGCTGCCGCAGATGCGGGGATCTCGGTCCAGCAGTGCCCGTCGGACCCCACTTCTTTCTTCCAGATGGGAACACTCTCCTTGAGCCGGTCTATGGCGTAGCTGCACGCCTCGAAGGCCTCGCCGCGATGCGGACTTGCTACCGCGATCACGACGCTGATTTCGCCGACCTCGACCCGTCCGACCCGGTGGACAATGGCCATGTCGCCGATGGGCCACCTCTGCTTCACCTCTTCACCAATTTCAGCCATCTTCCTCTCGGCCATCTCGGGATAGGCCTC
Organism: Gemmatimonadota bacterium; assembly: GCA_002725915.1. Lineage (GTDB taxonomy): Bacteria > Latescibacterota > UBA2968 > UBA8231 > UBA8231. The sequence goes on along the minus strand of PBRM01000018.1, from coordinate 341 downwards.
ATACACCAGATAATCGGTCGCCACATCGCCGCTGTGGTTGCGAACGACTCCGGAGAAGGTGACGATTGCCCCATCTCCGTCCCCTCTCAATTCACTGTGGAGGGCATCCGGCCTGATCAGCTCTGTCGTTATCGCAAAGCGCACCGCTACCCGCCACTTACAGGGGGCAGAAAGGACACCTCATCTCCCTCGGCCAACACCACCGAATCTCTGCAGTAGTCGGCGTTGACCGCGGCAGACAGGGCACTCCCCATCCGTTTCAGGTCGGGAAACCTCTCTCCGAGATGTCGCCTGAGATCACCGACATTACTCTCATCCGCCACCTCTATCTCCAACTCCCG
>PBRM01000017.1 GCA_002725915.1 Gemmatimonadota bacterium | reverse complement strand
TCGGTGAAGGCGAAGTTCCAGGCGAAGGGAGGTCCGGTGAACTGCCAGCTCTGGCCGTCGTCGGAACTGGTGTTTATGGAGTTCACCTGGCCCTGCCCGATAGTCTGGGCGCCCGCCCAGATGACAGAGCCGCCGCCTGCTAGCAGCTGGCGCTCGATGCCGATTACCCAGTTGCCGCCAATGTGGCCTGGCAGGGGGAAACCGTTCTCGTCCGTTCGGACCTTCAGATTCCGCCAGGTGGCGCCGCCGTCGAAACTGCGGACGATGCCGCTGGAGGTGCCGATCCACACGGTGTCGTTGTAAGCCAGCACCTCGAAAGTCCGGTGCAGCAGGTGCTGCGCCGCCAGACTGTCGCCGCCGGCCTGCGCCGCCGCGACCAGTGCCGCATCCGCGCCGGCCTGCGACAGGCTGTCGGCGAGGATGAGGAGGCTGTCGGCGGCATTCTGACCGAGTCCGTAGATGATGTCGTCGGCGCCGTCGGGAAGGACGCGCTCCCAGCTGCGGCCCCCGTCCCGGGAGCGGACGGAAGATCCGGAAAAGAAGGCCGCCCAGATGGTTGAGCCGTCGATGGCCAGACCGAAGGCGGCGTTATCTACCGGCGTGGTGGGTCCGAGTTCGAATCCGGGAACGAGAGGATCAAAGATGTCCTCGGTGGCAATGTGCTTCCAGTTGAGGCCACCGTCCACCGAGAAGGACAGACCCGTGCCGACCTGGGGCGGCGTGTCGAGGCCGGCGATAACGGAGTCGATGAGAGTGGCGACCCAGACGGTATCCCCAACCGCTGCAAGGGCGCTGACCGGTCCGCGTCCGATCCCCTGGATCTCGGTGAAGGTGGCCCAGTCGCCGGTGTCCAGGCCGCTGGCCTGACCGGGGTCCAATCGGGACACCCCCTTCTCCGTCGCCACCCACAGATAGCGCCCGCTCCAGACCACGTCGCCGATGGAGGTGCCGATGAGACCCTGGAAAGGCGGCAGCTGTTCATCGCCGTCCTGCTGGGATCGCAGCGGCAGGAGCGAGGGCCGGGCCCAGCTGTCGCCCCAGGCGCACAGCACCCCCGCCAGCGCCAGAACCAGCGCCAGACGCGGCGACATCCGCCTGAGACCGACAGCGAGGCGGCAGTTGCGGCGGCGCGAGAACTGTGTAATGATGGTGAAACGAGAGATGGTGAATTCGCTTTCAGTCGGTTCAACATCCACTTGAAAAATAAGTCCCTATTGGCGATCTCCTCTACCGATCGTCAGGCGTATTCAGCGGCACGCGCGGTCATAGCCTCTATTGCCTCACAGCCAATACCGCAGTCGCCGATTCGCGATCCATCGGGATCGCCGTGGCTGTCCGAGCCACCCGACTGGAGCAGGTCGTAGCGCTTCGCCAGTTTGGTGTAATGCTCCATCTGAGGTGGCTGATGCGCCGGGTGGAAGACCTCCAGCCCGTCCAGGCCGGCGTCGACGAGTCGCGACACGACCGTCACGGGCAGGCGCTTGCCGGGGTGGGCGAGGAAGGCTACCCCTCCCTGGCTGTGGACGAGGTCGATAACGTCTCTTGCCGGACAGCGTCTCTTGTGCACGACGGCGGGACCGCGATCGCCGATGTAGCGGTCGAAGGCCTCCTCCTTGGTCGTCACCGCTCCGCTGCCGATCATGGCAGCGGCGATGTGAGGTCGTGCGACGAGCCCGCCGTTGGCGTGGTCGAGGACCTCCTTGACCGTGATCGACACACCGAGCTCGTTCAGGCGCTCTACCATGGCTTCGCCGCGCTCGCGACGGCGCTGGCGCAGAACCGACAGATAATCGCCCAGTGCAAGGCTCTGCCAGTCCAGAAAGTAGGCCAGCAGGTGCACCTCCCGGTCGTCCACGTGAGCGCTCAACTCGGTCCCCGGCACCACCTCCACTCCCAATTCAGAGCCGGCACAGGAGGCTTCTTCGATGCCGCTTACGGTGTCGTGATCGGTAAGGCTCAGCGCTCGCACCCCGGCATTGCGGGCCTCCTCAACGGCCTGCGTCGGTGTCCGCAGACCATCGGAGCAAAAGGAATGGACGTGGAGATCGGCAAGATTGTAAGCCATGGGTCTCGCGGAACGGNGTGTTGAGGCGGAGGAACTCGATCGATCGCGAGCCGCTGCCCGTTACTNAAAGGCCGACCCACGGGGAACACTAAGATAGGNAAAAACCGAATCAATTGCTCGACAGCTCGAGCAGGANATCGCCGTACTCGGTGCGCACCTTCTGGAGCGCCCGGTCGCGCAGCTGACGCACTCGCTCCCGCGTCAGACCCAGCACCCCGCCTATCTGCTCCAGGGTCATGGGTCTGTCGTCTTCGAGCCCGAAGTAGGAGCGCAGGATGAGGTCTTCCCGCTCGTCGAGGATGTTGAAGCAGTCGCGCAGGGCGGAATTCAGATCCTCCTGTTCCATCACGACCTCGAAGGATTCACCGATGCCTGCAAAGAGACTCTGGAGCGAGCCGTCCTCGCCGTACACGGGCGCGTCCAGCGAGAGGTCCGCACGGCTGAGCTCCAAGGCATTGCGCGTCCGACCGAGACTGATATGGGCCTCCTCGGCCAGCTCCTCGGTCGAGGGGATGCGCCCCAGCTTCTGGGTCAGAGAGGCGGAGGTGCGCTCCACTTTCTGCAGATCGTTGACCTGACTCATGGGAGGGCGCGCGGCTTTGCTGTCTTCGGCCAGTGCCTTCAGAATGGCCTGGCGGATCCACCACACCGCGTAAGTGATGAATTTGAAGCCGCGGGTCTCGTCGAATCTCTTCACTGCCTCCAGGAGACCGTAGTTGCCCTCGGAGATCAGCTCGGGGAACGACAGACCGTAGTTGTTGTAGCGCTTAGCAACGCTAACGACGAAACGCAGGTTCGCCGTCACCAGGGCCTGAGCGGCCGACTCGTCACCGCCGCGGGCACGGCAGACGAGCGCGGTCTCCTCGCCGCGGCTGAGAGGCCGAAAGTGCTCGATATCCTTCCAGTAGGCCTCGATGAGCTCCGTGGAGTGGCTTCCTCGCCCGCCCCTGGGGAGCTCTCCTCTGGCCCTGGTCTGTAGCGTCGTATTTGGCATGGTACGAGTGAGACGGCCCACCCGTCCGCCAGTTCCAGCTACGGGTGAGCGGAGCCCGATACTCCAGCGCGAGATCGGAGGCGCTGAAAGCATCGATGTATGTCGCCTCGGCTGGCACGTTGGAGGACGATGGCCAGGCGCCTCGGCTACGCGACTGTCAGAACCTGATTTAGTATTCTGGCACCGGAAGCCCGCCGCTGATGTCCATTCTGCGGGTGATTGGCGACAGGCCCGCCTCCTGAACGGCTTTACGGAGGTGAAAGGAGGGACTGGAATCTGCCGTAGGCCTCGTCCCAGCTGCCGCGGTCGAAACGGGGTCGATACTGCTTCGGCTCGAAGGAGTGGCGGACGACTGAGCGGATCTCCGCCACGGAGTCCACCTCGCCCAGCCCCATCGCCTGCACCATGACGTTGCCTGTGGCGGTGGCCTCGGCGGGACCGGCGATGACCGGGCGAGCCGTAGCGTCGGCGGTAAACTGGCAGAGGAGCTCGTTCTGGATGCCACCGCCGACGATGTGGATGACAGACAGCCGACGACCGAGCATCTCCTCCAGGCGCTCCAGAACCCAGCGGTATTTCAGGGCCAAGCTCTCCAGTGCGACGCGTACCACCACTCCTTCGGAATCCGGCATGTCCTGTTCGGTGCGGCGGCAGTAAGCGCGAATGCGGGCGGCCATGTCTCCGGGCGCCAGAAAGGTCTCGTCGTCCGGATCGACGAGGGCGGAAAAAGGCGCCGCTTCCTCCGCCAGTCCGGTCAGCTGGGCGTAGGAAAAATCCCGACCCTGTTGCCGCCAGGCGCGACGGCACTCCTGAACGAGCCACAGGCCCATGATGTTCTTCAGGAACCGGTAAGACCCCACCCCCCCTTCGTTGGTGAAGTTGTACGCCAGTGCCTGGTCGCTGACGAGTGGCAGGGCGAGCTCGACCCCCATCAGGGACCAGGACCCGGAACTGATGTAGACGAAGTCGTCGGTCTCGGCGGGCACGGCCGCCACGGCGGAGCCGGTATCGTGGGTGGCCGGCGCGATGACCGGCACCGCCTCCAGGCCGACCTCGGCGGCGATGTCGGGCAAGAGAGCGCCCACGACCGTGCCCGGGTCGGCGATGTCGGGAAGGATGCGGGCGGGCAGGCCGAGTCGCTCCACCAGCTCCCAGGACCAGGTTCCGAGGCGGGGATCGTAGAGCTGGGTGGTGGTGGCGTTGGTGAACTCCGACCGCTTGTCCCCGGTGAGGAAAAAATTGAACAGGTCCGGCATCAGCAGCAGGTGCTGGGCCAGATCCAGCAGAGGCGACCCGGCCTCGCGCATGGCCAGGAGTTGATAAAGCGTGTTCAGCCGCATGAACTGAATACCGGTGCGCTGGAAGATCTCCTCTCTCGGCACGATCTCGAAAGCGCGCTCCAGCATGCCCTCGGTTCGCGGGTCGCGGTAGCTGCGGGGGTTCTCCAAGAGGATGTCGCCTGGCCCGAGAAGGGCGAAATCGACGCCCCAGGCATCTATGCCGATGGCGTCGAGTTGCCCACCGTGCTGGCCGGCGTAGCATCGCAGGGTCTCAAGAAGCTCGGAGAACAGTCTCAGGGGATCCCAGTACAGGGACTTGAAGAGACGCACCGGGCCGTTGGGAAACCGCCGCAGCTCGGTGAGCTCGAGGCGCTCACCGTCAAAGCGACCGAGGATACCGCGGCCGCTTTCAGCGCCGAGATCGAAGGCTAGCAGACGGGCGCTCACTGGGAAATCATTTCCTTTCGGCCCGCCCGAGCGCCAGAGCGGACAGTCGTCTCCTCCCCCCGCCGCGCCCTTCGTCGACTCTCCGCAGCCGGTCCTTGGGCGGACTGGCGCTCATAGGTAGGTGAGGCCCAGCTCAGCCACGAGGTCGCGCGTGCCCTGGTCGAGGAGGGAACAGATGAGAGCGATGCCGAAGTCGCGCTTCAAGCCGCTGGCGTAGTCTTGCTGTTCATCGCGGTAGTTGAGTCGTTGGAACCCCAGCACCGTCTTCTTGAACTGGTCCGGAGATTCGTAGATGACGACCTGGGCGAGCTCGGCGTTTTCGAGGGCATCGCTGATGTACTCCTCGCCGAATATCTCCTCCAGGGCGGAGCGCAACTGGCGGTGCAGCATCAGAAGGGGTACACCTCGTTCAATCGCCTGGTCAACCGCGCAAAATCCTCCCCTTCCTGCCGCAGCTCGAAGAGGATCTCGATAACCGGACGGTGGAGCCACTCGAGCAGGATGTTGTCCGCATTCGGAGGCGACGGAGAGCGCAGCTCCAGGCGAATGACGAGGAAGGCGCTGACGATACTCTTCAACATGGTGTGAGCAGCTAGCGCGGAAAGAAAGGCTCGATGGCCTTCTCGATACGGTCCTTGACGGGGATGTCGTTACTGGCCGCGGTGAACTCCTCTCCCGTGACGCGTTCGAACAGGTCCATATAGCGTTCGGCCACCTGCACACGGATGTCGTCGTCCAGCTTCGGGATGTTGTCGTCGGAAATCCCTTTCTCCCTCAGCCACAGGCGCAGGAACTCCTTGTCGAGACTTTCCGGTTCCTCGCCGCGGGCGTGGCGATCGCGGAAGGATTCCCGGATCCAGTATCGCGACGAGTCGGGCGTGTGGATCTCGTCGGCAACGGCGATCTCTCCAGCCGCGTTGCGGCCCATCTCGTATTTCGTGTCGACGAGGATGAGCCCGCGCTCCGCCGCTACCTCCGTGCCTCGAGCAAACAGGGCCAGGGCAATCTCCTCGATCTGCTCCCAGGTGTCGGCGGCCACGAGACCTCGTTCGACGATCTGGTCACGGGAAATCGACTCGTCGTGATCCTCCGCCTTGGTGGTAGGAGTGATGATGGGTGCGTCAAAGGGCTGATTCTTGACCATACCCTCTGGTAGGGGGACACCGCAAAAGAGGCGCACGCCCCTGCTGTAATGGGTCCAGGCAGCGGTATCCGAGCTGCCGGTGAGGTAGCCGCGCACGACGATCTCGACCGGGAACATGTCAAGCTCCTCGGCGATTGTGACATTCCCGTCAGGCACGGCTATCACCTGGTTGGCGACAATATCTCGCGTCCGCTCAAACCAGAACTGAGCCAGCCGGTTGAGCACCTGACCCTTGAAGGGAATCGTTCCAAGCACGTGGTCGAAGGCGCTCTGGCGATCCGTGGCGATGAGGACTCTCCGCTCCGGCAGGAGATATATATCCCTCACCTTGCCCTGACGGTACTGGGAGTGCCAGCGCTCGTAGTGGGCGTCCGCGAGGCAGTTGCCGAGCCCGTTCCTGAGTTGATCTCGAGTAATCAAATGAGATGACACCTTTGTGTGGTGTTGTTAGCGCAGCAGCTCCTGTGCGCTAGTGAGGACTTTGTGCAATCGTGTCAAGGTATTGGGACATGGAAAAGGCGTCAACCGCCACTCTTGCATTTCTACTCGAACCGGCGTATGTTACCGGCTGAATATCCCTGCGGGACAGGCAGTTTGCCCACCACACACACTTGAGGAAAAGAACCTGCTCGACCGAGACAGAGCCGAGGACCTCCTCACCGAATACACCAGGAGTCCGAGCCTCCTCAATCACGCCCTTGCCGTGGAAGCGGCCCTGGGGGCGTACGCCAGGCGTCTGGGTGAAGACGAATTGACGTGGCGGATCACCGGCCTGCTGCACGACTTCGATTACGAGCGCTGGCCCGAGCCAGAGAATCACCCACTCAAGGGCTCGGAGATCCTGAGATCAGCTGGTTATCCGGAGCAGATCATCTACGCCATCCTCTCCCACGCCCAGTACCTGGAACTGGAAAGGAAGAGCCCTCTGGATCAGGCTCTCTTCGCCGTCGATGAACTGTGCGGACTCATCACCGCTGTGACTCTGGTGAGACCGAGTCGGAGCATTCTGGACGTGACCGTCCGCTCGATAAAGAAAAAGTGGAAGCAGCGCAGTTTCGCCGAAGGGGTGTGCCGTGAGGATATCGCCCTGGGAGCCAGTGAGCTGGGGGTCGATCTGGACGAGCATATCGGCTTCGTGCTGGAGGCGCTCCAGGGATCGGCTGCTCAGATCGGTCTGATCGGTGTTGCGGAAGAACATGCAGAGGCGAACGCCCAGCTGACAGGCTGAGCCTCGCCATACCGGGCGCTACGGGGTGCGCCTCCACCAGGGCTTCACAATATCTCAACCGGGAGGGATCCATGCTAAGGCGGCTGACAGCGATCACTCTGACTCTGATAGTGGGTCTGTGGGGATGCAGCGAGAAGGAGCGGATCGATGAGCTTCTCACCTACCATAAGGCCGTTCAGAAGTTCAGCGAATTCACCGAGGGCATACAGCGCTTCATCATTCTGTTCGACGATCCCAGTACCCAGGTCACGGCGAGCGACCTCGATAAGGCGCTGGTGCTTCTGGACGAATTCGCCGCCGCAGTCGGCAAGGTCGAGGAAGAGCTTGGCGGCCTGGAGGACGCCACGCTGAGACATACTCACGGGCTTTTTGTCAGGGCTTTTCCAGAAGCCCGTGAACTTGCCAACGACAAAAAGGCGATCGAGGAGGGAAACCTGAAGCGTCAGGCCCAGTCCATCGCCATCGGCCTCCGCCGCCTGCGTCGTGTTCTCGAAGACCGCGTCTACCCCAGCATCGAGCTTCTTCTGGCACGCGAGGGCAGAGAAGGTGAGGGATACGACCTGATGTGGTCCGAGGGCAGATAGCGGCCGACGCCGGCGGGAAACTCGCAGACTAAGCTCCGCGCCTGACGCCGAAGACGAAAACAGGCCCCCCTCCTTGCCGGGAGTAGGGGGCCTTTTGTATTGGGCGTCTCGAACCGGCCGAAGGAGGAGCTAGGCGGCGCCCTGGGTGCGCGTTAATCGCCGCAGCAACCACGGCTGCACGGCCGACAAGAGGCCCGTGTAGAGGAAACCAGCCTGGAAAAGAAGGATGAAGGGTATTCCGAAGTACAGCCCCACCGACCAGGCCTCGAGCAGGATGTATAGGAAATACCCGGCCATGAACATCTCCACCAGGGAGAGGAGGGTCTTGGTCCCGACATACTTCCGCCCTGGTTTCCTTTGGGCGGTGACGCCGTATTTCGGGGTTCGGTGGAAGTCGCTCTGGTGGCCGATGAGTCCCTCAATGCCAGCGCGGGCGTTGTTGATGCACAGGCTGATCCCCAGGGCCATGAGGAGAGGCAGGTACTTGATCTGACTCCTCCAGTCCGCGTACAGGGCGCGCTGGGAGACGAGGTAGAAACTGGACATGGCCATGGTCGCCATCGAGAACAGGGGCAGGTCGACCAGTAGCAGC
>PBRM01000016.1 GCA_002725915.1 Gemmatimonadota bacterium | reverse complement strand
TGGTCCCCTCTTCCGAGGGCACCGCCTGCTTCGGGTTGATGGAAGAGTTCGGCTACGCGCTCGGGCATCTCTGCCGGCCGTATGCCGGGCCAGGCGGTGGCGGATTCCTGTCCCAGGAGGAGAATCATCGAGGCCAGGATAAAGGGCAAGCGATGGCGGCTGGCTTGGCCGCAGCCTTGACGGCAATCTCGTGCTCTCGGCGGCCGACGGTGAGTTCTGCCCCGAAAGTTCGGTTCAGCGCCGTTGGATGCCACCGGGCGAACCGCCTCGGGTGTGACCACCAAAGAGTTTGCAGAGGTATAGCGCATAGCTAGGCCGTCGATGATCCGGACGTCCTCATCGCTCACTTTCCCGGCCACCCTCAAAGCGGAGGGTGACGCCGGGATCGAGCGGCCGATCACCGGGTGAAAACCAATGAATCTGAATCTGCCGGAGGACCATCGACGAGACCCCGAGACAGTCGCCAGGCCGGATTATCATCGGGTCTGGCTGGTAGGCACAGCAGACTGCGCGTTAGCTAAGGCGCCAAACGGGATCCTAACAGGGAGGTGGAAGGTACGGACAAGCGCAAAAAACGCGACCTGGCGCCGCGCTTTTGTCATCGGTAACCCTTTGAAAAACATATCATAAGGTTGTGCACAGATCAAGCGCGAGGGACCCGGTCAGGCCCTGGATTTCAGGCACCGCTGACGGATCGAGGCGCAAAAATCGTTCCACTCGCGCCACCCCCCGGAGCGCTCTTTTGCCGATCACCCCAACGAGCGCTGGTTGACAGATCGGCAAATGGTCCTCTTGAACGATCTCGCCTACCGTATATTGTGGCCGGACTGTGAGCTAGCCCGAAGATCCTGTTGAACGGTACTTCGTGCGCACCCTGTTACGAGATCGTCTATATTGACGTGTGGAGTTGTCCGCGCCCGTGCGGATCTCTACAATATAGAATGAGCGCAGGCGGTGGGGCACTGGTCCTCCCCTCGGCTGTATCCGCTGAGCCACACGGCTGTCTCATCCTGGTAACAATACCGCACACCGGAGTGGACTCTTCTTGACCTCACTGTCCAAATACATTCTCAAGCAGCACCTGGGTCCCTTTGCCTTCGCCTGCGGCCTCATCGTTTTCATACTGATCCTCGACGTTGTCCTTCAGATGATGGACCAGGTGCTGGGGAAGGGGCTGGCTTTCGGCGTGGCGGGGCGCCTCTTCGTCTACAATCTGGCCTGGATCATCGCTCTCGCCGTACCCATGGCCGTTCTGGTGGCCGTCCTCATGGCTTTTGGCCGGCTCTCCGCCGACAACGAGATCATGGCGGTGAAATCCAGCGGCATTGGCCTCATGCGGCTCGTTTATCCAATCATATGGGCCGCTGCCCTGCTCACCCTTGCCATGGCCTTCTTCAATGACCGCGTACTGCCGGACTGGAATCACCGGGCGCGGAACATCGCCGCGGATTTGAGACGCCGCAAGGCCGCGGTGGTTCTCAAGCAGAAGGAGGGCGTTTTCATTCGCGAGCTCGGCACCTACAGCCTCCTGATACGCAGGATCGACGAGGAGTCGAACAAGCTGTACGGGATTACCGTTTACGACAGCGGACAACCCGGCGCCCCCACCACCCTCCACGCCCGCTCGGGTGAGCTGCGGATTTTCGAGGAGGGCCGCTACATCGAGCTCACCCTGAACGACGGCGAGTACCACCGCGTCGACAGCGATCACCATGAGAACTTCGTCCGTGGCACCTTTGCCAGACAGGTGATTCACATCGAGGACCGGGACCGGGCCTTCAATCAGTATCGCTCCTCCTATCGCAGCGACAGAGAGATGGATATCTCAGCTATGCTGGATGCGATCGACAACTCCCGCGCTGAAGTGCGCGGGACAATGGCGGTCATGGACTCTTCCGTGCGCGAATTCGTCGCCGCCGCGGTGGGACCGAATGGTGACGGCTCTGCCCCGGAGGATGGGAAGCCGGCAGATCTCCGCCAGCGGGCGGACGACCTGAAGGACAGGCTGAACAAGCACTGGCGCCTCAACAAGAGTCGCCAGCGGAAGGCCGACGCCTTCTTGGTGGAGATCCACAAGAAATTCTCCATCGCCGCGGCCTGCCTCGTCTTCGTTCTTGTGGGGGCGCCTCTCGGGGTCATCGTGCGCTCGCAGGGCGCGGCCGTCTCCGTGGCCGTCAGTCTGATCTTCTTCTTCGCCTACTGGATGTTCCTCATTGGCGGCGAGGAGCTTGCCGACCGCGGTTACGTCGCCCCGGCACTAGCCATGTGGGCTCCCAATATAGTCTTCGGTCTGTTGGGGGTGGCGCTGTTGCGCATCACCGCCTTCGACAAGCCTCTTTTCCCCCTCCGCGGCAGGCGGCCTCGAGAGCGCGCGGACGGGGGAGAAGGCGAAGGATCGAGTTGAGTCTGCTGGATCTGTACATGCTCCGGCGCTATTCCGTCTGCATGGTTTTGAGCGTTCTGAGCCTGTGGGGCATCTCCTTCGTCGTCGATCTCATCGAGAACATCGACGTCTTCATCGACCACGAAGCCGAATTGGGCCAGATCGCCCGCTACTATCTCTATCGAACGCCCTACTGGGTCATCCTCACCCTGCCCATCTCGTCCCTCCTGGGCACTCTGTTCTGTCTGACCGGTCTGGCCAGGCGCAGCGAGGTTACGGCCGCCAAGGCGGCCGGCATCAGCCTGTACCGTCTGCTCCTGCCAGTCTTCGCTTCTGCTGCCGTGTTCAGCGGCCTGGCTTTTCTATTTACCGACTTGGTGATCCCGCCGGCCACCTACCGCTACAACAGCGTGCGCGACGAAATCCGCTCCTACAACCGCAACGACGGCTCCCGGCGCCACGTCCTGCTTCAAGACCGCGACGACCAGATCCTCTTCGCCCGTTCCTACGACCACGGGAAGAGACGCGCGCACCAGGCCCTCTACGAGCGTTTCGACGGATCGAAGGTTGCGGAGCGGGCCGTGGGCCGGCTGCTCGTGTGGCGGGATTCTACCTGGGCCCTGATCGGTGCCCACCGTTACGCCCTCAGTGGCGGAGCCTTCCAGGCAACGGCCCTGGACACCCTCCATCTCCCCTCTATCGGGCTACGGCCGGAGGACTTCGCGCGCCAGCAGAAGAAGCCGACCGAGATGAACTACCGCGAGCTGGAGGCCCACATCGAGCGCACCCGCGCCAACGGCGAAGACGCCACCCGTCACCTCGTGGACCTCCACCTGAAGATCTCCTTCCCTCTCACCTGCTTGGTCATCGTCGTGCTGGGGGCACCACTGGCGGCCAACTCTCGGCGCGCCAGTCGCGCCAACAGTCTGGGGGTGGGGATCCTGATCTGCTTCGTGTTCTACAGTTGCGTCAAGACGGGACAGGCCCTCGGTTGGAACGAGATCCTGAGCCCGTGGCTGGGGGCGTGGCTGGCCAACATCGGCTTCGGCGTGCTCGGCCTCATCCTGCTGGTCCGCGCCCATACCTGACGGTTCGGCGCGAGGATCCGCCTTGACCGATGCCCGTTGCCCTATCGCAGGCCCTGCTGCATGTGATAGATCTTGAGCTTGAGNTCCGGCGACTTGCTCTTCCACTNCTCCAGGAGGGCGTCCGCCCGATCGCCGGTTGCGGCGTCCAGCTTGTGGCTCAACTCGAGCAGCATCTGCGCCATCCGCGCCAGCCTGTCCTCGGACGCAGCTCGCGTCAACCGCTCCAGGTCTCCCAGCAGGTCCGGTCCGAAGCGGGTGTCTGTGTTGTTGACGGCGGAACGCAAGAAGGAGGCGTGGCGCCGCGCGAAAGCGTCGTCTCGGGCGCTCTGCCCGATCAGGTAGCGGATGAGCTCCCCCCCTGGCGCCTTGAGCAGAGCCTTCTCCGCCAGGCTTGCCAGCTGGTGCCAGTTCCTGGCCTGGTCGGTCTCTCTCCCCCCTCGCTGCTGGGGATCCCACTCCGGCATCCCCTTCCTTTCGAGGAGCAACTCAAACAGGGGTAACTGCGGCAGCCTCTCCAACAAGGATGTGAGCGCCTCCACGGTTAGCGGAGCCGGCCACTCAACGAGCAGATCGACCACCGTGCCAAGCTGCCGGCGCTGGATGGTTTCCAATTTCTCCAGCAGGACACGAGCGGTAACGTCGTCCTGGCCCACCAGTACGGCCGTCACCAGGGCGGGCAGGGTGTTCTCGCTCAATGGCATCCCCAAAGCCGCTTCCCGCGCCAGGCCGACGTCTCGGTGCAGAAGAAACTCCTGGACGGCCTCCCTATTCCGCAATCCCCAGACCAGGGCGGCTCCCACCTGTGGGTCGCGTTCGCCACGCACCCAGGCCAGCAGCTGCTCCTCCCCGGTCTTGGCGGCGAGCCAGTGGCGGTGGAAGCCAAGGGCCTGCGCCGCTACCAGTCGACGGGCATCGCTCTTGTTCTCGACGACCGCTGACAGCACGCGGATGCCGGCCCCGCCGGGTACGGCGGCTCGCAGCTGCGCCACTGCCGTAGCCTTTTCTTGGTGGGATTCAGCCTCCACGACCTGGTTCAGGAGCGTCTCGAGATCGAGATCGCCACCCGAGTCGCCGTGCTCACTCGCCCCGAGTGAGGGGAGCTTGTCTGTCTGATCGATCGCTGGCAGCGCCGTGCCGGATGGCTCAGGCTCGGAAGCGTTGTCCGAGCTCACCTCGTGTCGTACGTCCAGTACCATTTCTCTTGTTACTCCTCAGTCGATGCCTGAGTGCAGCGGGGCGATTTCAGCTCTTGTGTAGCTAGGGTCCCGAAGACGCCTCGCGGCCAGTGTCGAACCCGGATTCAGTCGCATCCTCGCTCAGGTAGTATTCCTTCAGGAAACAGCTGATCTGCTCCATAGCGGCCCGGGCGCGAATCAGACCCCGACGATCGGGGCCCGCCAGGAATTGCTCAATCATCGCCAGCGGATGAACCATTTCGTCGCGAAATCGGTCGAACAGCTCTTCCTGAACCAGCCCCTGCATGCGGGTTACCTCTTCCTGCAGCGACACATCGCGGACGGAAATCAACACGCCTGGACCCGAGTCCAGCACGCATGCGCTGACGCTGATTTCGACTGGATAGGGGGATGTGAGCGAGAACGTCAGACTCGGCTCACCGGTGGCCACGGACAGGGGGTTCACCCCGGTGGCCATCTCGAAAGTCGCCCCGTCGAGATCCTGTCGGGCTATACCTATCCATTTGGCCGCCAGGCGGTTGGCGGTCTCCAGCACGCCGTCATCCCGGAATGCTGCCACCCCGTAGGGCAGAGCGTCCAGAAGGTGAGCAAGGGGGACGTCGGAGTCGGCCTGCAGATCCTGAAATGCGCTGGTCAGGTCGATGGGTTCTGCCGGACCCGGCACGGTGACGGCGGATGCGGTCGGCAGTGCATCAGCCACCGGCTCCTCTGCCGCGATTTCGCCGCCGCCGATTTCGTCTGTCAGCTCCCGCTCCACCCCGGTGAGCTGCTGGAGGAACAGCTCGGTATCCACATCGGTCTCCAGATCCTCCGTGGAGCGAGACTCCTCTTCAACCACCGCATCCTGGGCGTCGGCCCCGTCGCACGAGGCGACGTCGGCCTCCGCGTCAGCGTCGGCTGCGGCCACACTGCCGTTGCACGCGGACAGATCCATCGCCAGCATGAATCCACCCCGCGCCGCGGTTTTCAGAAACCTGGACTGACAGAGCCCCGCTGTGGCCTCGGCCAAATCCTTTGAGGGCGCTCCCAATCTGCGGCCGAGGCGGTCAATGTCATCGTCGAGAAACGGATTGCGCAGGAACTCCTCGAGAACCCGGCGCTTGAGCAGCGCATTGGGCGGACCGGGAAGTACCTGTAGTTCTGTTTCCTGCATGTCCTTCACCTGACCTGACTCCCGGAGGGATGACGGGCAGAGAACAAACAGGGGAGAAACTGAGCGTTTGGGGGAGGTAAAAGGGAGGGATAACGGTCAGTTTTTATATGACGTTACAATATAAATAGGACTTTCGTCCAAGGCAAGATAATATTGATCCGATTGTAAGTCCTGATTTCCATTCGACTGACACCGTCAGGCGCCCGTCGTCGTCAGGCTATACCGATCCTCCGGGTCGGCCAGACGCACCGTGACCACGACTTCTCCATCCACTGTAACTTGCGCCTTCCGCCGCACCCGGAACCCCTCCCCGTCGGCGACCAGCAGGACGAGATCGAGCTCCACCACCGTTCCCGCCGGCAGCAGAGTTCGGGAAACGTCCTGACGCTCCCCTGCCTCCACCCTGGTGCGGACAATGGCTGGAGCCGCCGGATCGGTCTCATTGAGAAAAGCCACCTCAAGCGCGTATCCCGTCTGATTATCCACCACCACACGCCCATCCTGCGCCTGCGAAAGAGGCCCGACTACATCACCGTCCCCTCCTCCTCCACAGGACAAGAGTACAACGCCACAGAACGCCACCAGCACCGCCCCCAAGCCACCACCCCTGCCGGGTCCCTCAGCCAACACATTCTCCTCGGAGCCCATTGAGCGCCCGGCAGCAGACAGTAATGCGCTCTCCCGATGCTATTTTCGCGAAGCGCAATTGCCCGGGCGCCGCGCTTACCATTTGGGTGAGTCTTAGCGAAGGGCGCCCATCGCCCTCAAGAGAGCAGCCGCGATCGCCGCGATCTCATCGTCGCGCACCGTCCGCATATCCAGCAGCAGCTGGTCGCGGTGAATACGACCCACGACGGCGGCTTGGTCACACCTGAGGGTTCGCGCCAGGAACTCGGCCGTGCAGAAGTCTGGAGACAATGCCACCGCCGAGCTCGACAGTTCCTCCAGTGGCATGGCCCCGCTGCCCACCTGCGAGGTGCACGCCTCTGTCTCCGGTCGCAGGTGTATCACCACATCCTGGTGGAGGGCATCCATCAGCCTTGCCGCCCGTCCCGCCACTTCCTCGGCCGTGGCGGTCATCATCCCCAGGACCGGGTGCGCCGCTGGCAGGTCCGTCGCATCCTGCCGATATTGCCGCAGGGTCGCCTCCAGACCAGCCAGAATGAGTTTGTCACAACGCAGCGCCCGCATCATCGGATTCGCGCGGATGCGCTCCACCCGTTCGGCGCCGCCGGCGATGATACCGCACTGCGGACCTCCCAGGACCTTGTCGCCGCTGAATGTGACGACGTCGACTCCGGCTGCCAGGCTGGCGGCGGCCACCGGCTCGTGTGGCAGACCCCACCTCTTCAGGTCCACCAGAACACCCCCACCCAGATCGTGAGCCACCGGTATGCCGGCGTTGCCACCGAGCTCCACCAGCTCGGACAGCTCTACCGAAGCGGTGAACCCCCGCACCCTGTAATTGCTTTCGTGAACGACGAGAATCAACGCCGTCTCTGCGCTGATCGCCCGCTTGTAGTCCTCTATATGCGTGCGGTTGGTGGTCCCCACCTCTCGAATACGGGCGCCGCTGGCCGTGATGATGTCGGGAATTCGGAAGGAACCGCCGATCTCGACGAGCTCCCCGCGGGAGACGATCACCTCCCGCTCCCGCGCCAGGGCATTGAGCGTGAGCAGCACGGCGCCGGCGTTGTTGTTGACCACCGCCGACTCGTCACACCCAGTGATTTCGCGGATCAAGCCCTCCACGTGATCGAGTCGCGATCCCCGGGTTCCGGAGGCCAGGTCCAGCTCCAGACCGCAGTAGTGCTCGGCCACTTCCTGAATCGCCGCCGCGGCAGCCTCCGACAGGGGTGCCCGACCCAGCCCGGTGTGAAGGATAACGCCGGTCGCGTTGATGGCGCGGCGCAGGCTGGGGCGCTCGGA
>PBRM01000015.1 GCA_002725915.1 Gemmatimonadota bacterium | reverse complement strand
AAGCCGAGGTCATCGTGCACGCTCAGCCGCACGCTCAGCCACCGGCCGCTGAGGAGGACCCGGACGGCATCGAATGGCTCGACCTGGTGGCGCGGGGTACCTATGTGCTGACCACAGCTGCCTGTGATGTCGGTATTGGGCGGATCGTCCTGATCAGTCAGCTGAAACTGATGGAGGATTACGCCGAAGACCTCGCGGTCCGCTCTTTCTGGTTACCGCTGCCGAAAGCGGATGTGCCGGGCCTGGCCCCATACACGGCGGAGCTCGTGTGCCGTGAGATCTCCCGGACCGGCCGAATCGAGGTCACCTGCCTGCGATTCGGTGATCTGGACGCAGCGGAGGGGACGAGCTCAGAAGACGCTGTGAAAGAGGTGGCTGACGCCATCCAGCGCAAGAGCCCGGATCGAGGTCACAGCTGGACCCTCCACCACGTGGCTACCGCCGGTCGCTTTGCTGGCGGCAGAGGCTGAGGAGGAGGAAGCTTGGCTGCGGTCTCTAGCGGCAGGGTGGTGATCTTCGGAGCCGGCGGGCCGGTGGGTGCCGCGTCGATTCAGGCGCTGAAGGAGAACTACACCCTGCGCCTGACCGACGTCAGGCCGATGGCGGAGATCGCCGCCCAGGAGTCACCGCAGGGTCCCAGCGCACCGGTGCCCGAGCTACTGGAGTCACCCCACGAAAGCGCAGTCGTGGATGTGAGCGACTACGGACAGGTGGAGGCGGCCTGCCGAGGCATGGATGGGGCGGTGAATCTCACCGTGCTGCGCCCCGATCTGGAGAAGGCTTTCGCCGTCAACATGACCGGCGCCTACAACATCGCCCGCGCGGCCATGGCCTGCGGTCTCAAGCGGCTGATCCACACCGGACCCTTTCACGTGAGGCTGGATCACAACGCCGACTACTGGCCCGATCACCAGCTGGTCGACGACATCCCCTTGCATCCCGGCGACAGTCTCTATGCCTTGACCAAATACCTGGGTGGCCGGATCACCCGTGTCTTCGCCGAGCGCCACGGCCTCGAGGCGCTGGAATTCCTGTTCTGCGGCTTCCGACCCCGCCGTATCGAGGCGCAAGAGAGAGGCGGGGGCGCCGGTCCCTTCACAGTCTCCTGGGAGGATGCGGGGGAGTCATTCCTGTACGGGCTGAGAGCTGCAACGATGCCGAACCCGTACGAGTCTTTTTTCATCTGCGCCCGCACCCCCGACCGCAAGCACCGCGTCGACAAGGCGAAGCGGCTGCTGGGCTGGGAGGCGAAGGACACCTTCGACGAGCTCTTCCGCAGGCCGTAGGCGACCGGCGGTCAGGCTGATTTTTCGGCGACCAGGCGCAGGTAGGAGATGATGCCAGATTCGGCACAGTCTCGCGCCCTTCGCCAGCCTTCGCTTTCTGCTGACGGTACGCGGCCCGCGAGTGTGGACTGGGCAAGTTCTGCGAGCCTGGTGTAGTAATCGACGAATATCTGAGTGTGATCTTCCAGGTGCACGACGGTCAAGCCAGCGGCTGCGAATAGGTCGAGCCAGTCCTGTGGGCTTATGAGCTGGGCCTGCCAGGAGGACTCGAGCTCCGCCAGCGCCTTCTCCAGCGCCGGTTTCTCCTCTGGCGCCTCTTTCGCCGGTCGCGCGAGACAGGCGTGTTCGAAGGCGATTCGACCTCCCTCGGCCAGACATCCCGACCAGCGCTGGACAAAGTCCCGCTTGTCCGGAACCTGCAGCCATGCTCCCTGTCCCCAAAGGATGTCGTAGAGGCCTGCCGGGACCTCCATAGTAAGGAAGTCGTCGCACTCAAAGCTCACCAGATGACTCAAACCGACAAGGTTGGTGAGACTATCGGCCTCTCGGCAACGCTTGTCGCTCAAGTCGATGCCGTGTACCTGGCACTGGTATAACGCAGCCATTATCCGCGCCGATCCTCCCAGTCCGCATCCCAGGTCCAGCACCCTGTGTTGGCGGCGGAGGCCGACGGCCTCCGCCAGCTCGCGCACAAAACGCATGCCGCCGACGTGATTCTGGTCCGTAAGCTCGGTGGCCTCGTCCGCAGCGAGGTCAGCGGCAGTGAGTCCATCCAGTGTCGCCCGCGTCCGCCGCAGACGTTCCAGGATGTTCTCCTCAGAAAAGGGATGGACCGCAAAGACGCTGCGGATGTTGTCCTTGTCGAAGATTCGCATGCCGGCAACGCCATCGTCTGAGGTTAGGGTCAGGTCCCCCTTCTGTTTCCCCAGAGGTCGATCTGAAGTCTGGCGGAGTAGGCGAGGCCCTCTCTCTTGCAGATGTCGGAAACCACCTGGGCGCGCGATTTCAACGGTTCGACGCTGGTCCCTTCCGGCACCAGGAACACCTTCTCCTTGTCAATCCGAAATCTGTTGATCACACTCAGGATTTCCTCGGTGTCGTCATCGCCCTGAACGACAAACTTGAACTGGTAGTCGACGCCAGAGTCTATGAATCTTCGCAGCTGATCGAAGGTGTTGTTCGAGCGGTGGATGCGTAGCTCCCTGTCGTCCTCCCCGCTCGGATAGCTGTTGCGGAGTTTGGGCGATAGACTGAAGAAGTCGGGTCTGACCTCATCGTGGTAGATCGTCCCCGCGGTCTCAATGGCAACAAAATGCCCCCGCTCCCTCAAGGCGTCTACCAGTGGGGCGACGTCTTTCTGCAGCATGGGCTCGCCACCGGTTATGGTGACGTGCCTCACCTCGCGCCACCTCTCGGTGTCGGCCATGAGTTGGTCTAACGTTCTGGTCTCCCCCTGCGGCGACCAGGAGGTGTAAGGCGTATCACACCATATGCAGCGGAGATTGCACCCGGAAGTCCTGATGAAGACGCAAGGGCGACCTACAAAAGCGCCTTCACTCTGCAATGAGTAGAATACCTCGGAGATCAGCATGAGGCGGACTCAGAGCACGCCGACTCGGTCGCTGGTGCTGTCTTCCAGGCGATCGGAGGGNATNCCGATNCTGAGCTCCTTCACCTGTGAAGGTGACAGGGTCGTCAGCTTTTCTACCAGCCCGACGAAACGCTCGAGCTCGTCGGGCTCGGCCAGACCATCTGTCAGTGTCTCCAGCTTGGCGACGTAGTCGGCGCGGGCGAATGGACGGGCGCCCATGGAATGGGCGTTGGGGTTGTCGAGGCGTTCCACGAGGGTGGATCCGTCCCGCAGGCGCACGGTGACCTGGCCCCCGAACTTCTTCCCGTGAGGATCGGGATCGTGGTAGGCGCGGGTCCACACCTCGCTCTCGGCGGTGCGGATCGCTCTCCACAGCTTCACCGTGCTGTCCCGGTGGGCGCGCTCGGGGGAGTAGCTGTCGGCGTGGTGCCAGCGCCCGTCCTCCCAAGCGACGGCGAGGATGTACATGGCGCTGTGATCGAGGGTCTCGCGCGAAGCGTCGGGATCCATTTTCTCCGGGTCGCCCGATCCGGAACCGATGACGTAGTGGGTGTGGTGGCTGGTCTCGATGAGAACGTCTTCCACCTCCGCCAGCGGCAGCTGCCTGGCATGCAGCGCAAAGCCGATGTCGATGATGGCCTGGGCCTGGTATTCGGCGGAATGCTCCTTGGTGTAGGAATCCATTATCGATCTCGGCCGCTCACCCGCTGCCGGTAGGCGCACGGTGTAGGTGGCCTCGGCTCCGCCCAGGAGCCAGGCGATCACTCCGTCCCGGCCCTCGTAGATGGGGGATGGAGAGCGCTCGCCGAGCCTCGCCCTGCCCACCGCCTCGATCGCGGTTTTCCCCGCCTGCGCGGGCGCGTACGCCTTCCAACTGGTAATGTCGCCCTTGCGCGACTGGCGCGTGGCGCAGGCCAGATGCAGGCTCTGGTTGACAGACTGGTAGATGACCTCCACCGGCAGGTGCATGGCGGTGCCGATGCCGGCGGCCACGGCTGGCGCCAGATGGGCGACGTGGTCGATCTTGTGTGCGTGGAGACAGATGCCGGTGACCAGCGACATCTGAGTTTCATAGGCGGTGAGGATACCCAGCGCGAGATCGAGACCGGAAGATCCCACCTGCTGGGCGACGGCGAGAAGGGGGGGGATGGTGTCGCCGGGGTGAGAGTAGTCGGCCGCCAGGTAGCAGTCGTGCATATCCAGCTCGCGGACGGCGACGCCGTTGGCGAGAGCGGCCCACTCGCAGTGGAAGGTCCCGCTCGGCAGGCCGAACAGCCGGGCACCCCCGGCATGCGGATGGGGATATCCCAGTGCCAGCAGTCGGGCGTGGCGAACGGGGGGGCGGTTTACGGCGGCTATGGCGACGGCGGCGTTGTCGATGAGCCGGTTGCCGATCATCTCCGTCACATCGTCGTCAATGCTGGAATTGGCGGCGGCCATGGACGCTATCTTCCAGGCCAGCTGCTGCTCCCGAGGAAGAGACGCACCCTCGGCATGGGTTCTTACTTCGATCTGCTGCACCTGATCTCCCTGTCTCTTGGTCGAAAGCATAGCAACGACAGCGACTTTCCGTTAGCTGCGGCGCGGCCGTCGGCGTCCCATCAGGAGGGCGCGAATACCACCGATTGATTGTAGGCGATGATCAAGGGTTCGGTGTCGTCGCCCAGGTTAGAGGCCCATTGACGCGGGTCGTAGTCGCGCTTTACGAAGCAGCCGTAATGGGCCGGCACGGCAGTTTTCAGTCCCAGGGACGCGGCCGTTTTGGCCGAGCCGTCGAAGAAGGGAAATTCCCCCTCCGTGGGATGACTGGTCAGGAAGCCTAGCGACGGCTCAAGGTGGCGGATAGGAGACAGCAGGGATTCGTGCTCGGCGAAGTTGTTGATGGGGTCTCCCGATAGGTACACGCGGAGCGTGTCGTCGACGTCGACGACGTAGCCGAGGTGTTGAACGTCCGGGGGAGCGATGTCGTTGTCGGCATCGCCGTCTGGGGGTTTTGCCCAGACGGTGTGAACGGACATGGTGCCCATGCTGGCCGTGTCGCTGGCGGTGACAGCAGTGATCGAGGCGTCGTCGATGCCGGCGCCGCGCAGACGCTCTGCACTTTCGGGAGGGCCGACGAAGCGGACATCCGGGTACGCACCGCGGAGGCGGTCGATGGACTCCAGGCAGGTGTGGTCTCCGTGATCGTGGGTCAGAAGGACGTAGTCGGTGCGCAAGGAGGTCTCATCGAGGGGTGGACGGCAGTGGATGAAGTTGTCGGCCGGACGCTCTCTGGGATAGTAGGGATCCACCTGAATGATGGTGCCACCTGGGCTCTTGAGACCGAAACTGCTCTGGCCGAACCAGTGGATGCCGACGGCGCCGGTGGGTACGACGAGATCTTCGAAAGGGTGCATGACAGCGTCTCCTGACAGGAAGCGAGATCGTTTCGGAATCCGCGAACGGTGCTAGTGGTGAAGATAGGGCGCCATCCGCCACGGACAAGCGCCTCGGACATGCGACCCCGCGGCTGGAGCGCTTCCGGGTCGAGCATCGGGATCTCCAATTACCCCCGGTGTGGCCAGATTGCCCGACCGGGAGGGAAGGCGTACCCTAGTACTTGTATGCAGCGCTCCGAGGATTCCGCACGACAGCCGTGTTGGGAGTGGGAGGAGAGTCGAGAAAGGGAGATGTCCATATGGCGAGGGTGGGGTTCAGCATGCAGCTCAAAGCGGGCAACGAGGTCGAATACAAGAAGCGGCACGACGAAATCTGGCCCGACCTGCAGGATCTCCTGAAGGAAGTGGGCATCCGCAACTACAGCATCTACCGTCAGAGACTCTCCCTGTTCGGCTATCTGGAAATCGACGATCCGTCCGCCCTGGAGCGGCTCCCGGAAGAGGAGTTGATGAAGAAATGGTGGCGATACATGGAGCCTCTGATGGAGTGCAACGAGGACTCGTCGCCGAAGATGACCGACCTGGAAGAAACATTCCACCTAGACTGAGGCGAGCGGTTCAACAATGAGTGCGACGACGCTGTTCGACTCCCGGTACGAGAAGCAGAAGGAAGACCTGCTGCAGCAGGTCCATGAGCGCATGCGTCCCGTCTTCACCGCGGACGAGCTGGGCGCCCTGAGAATAGATCCGGTCAACCCGGCCATCCTATCGCAGCGCTCCGGTCGCGGATTCGTGGATCGCGACATTCTGGAGACCGTTCTCGGCAATCTCCTGGAGTGTGTGGCGCCAGGATCCCACAACGCCCTGGAGCCCTCGTACAAGAGGCAGGAGCTGGCCGATTCTCTGGGCGAGGTGGCCGACCAGGTATACGCCATGATCGCGCAGTCCTTTCTGGCCGTGGGGGAGGAAGAGGAGGTGGAGGACAAGGCGCTCGCCGCGACTTACGCCCTCCTTCAGGACCTCCCCCGCCTGAAGGAGCGGGCGATGTGGAATCGCTTCGCATCGTTGAAGGATCCGGCCGTGTGGGACGCCTATCTCCGGCAAAGGTGCGGCATCAGCGACGACAAGTTGGCCAAGTACGACTTCGCTGCCAAGCTCGACCAGGCGATCGAGGACCGCGATGTCGGCCTTTACCGGGATTTCCTCGGCGGGTTCAAGTGTCCGTCTATCTTCGATTACCAGATGCAGCTGGTCATGAGCACCTACCCGGGCTGGCGGGTGCTGTTCTACCACGATGTGGCGTACGACTTGACTCGGACGGGTCCGATGGAGGGCATGCTGGCGTTTGCAGCCGTACCGCTGCTGCCGCGAGCCATATCAGAGCTTGGAGGGCGCTACTACCAGGCTGACCTGCACCCGGAGACCCAGATAGGCGACGCCAACTTTCTCGACCACCCTCACCGCGGCCTCACCACTGGCCAGACCGGCGTGATCGGGTCCGCTTGCCATCTGCTGCCGTGCACCATGGGGGGGATGACCAGGAAGCTGCGGCAGCGCCATCCCATCATCGGCGACTACGTCATCATCGGCACCGACGCGGACGTGTTCGGCCCCGTGAAGGTGGGAGATCACGTCGTTATCGGTCCGAGCAGCGAGATCTACGGCCTGGTGGAATTTGGACCCCGTTGCCACATCGGCTCATCCGTCGTCATCGGCACGGTCAAGGTGGGCGAGACCAAGCCGGGCCACATCATCATGGGCGAGGGGGTGCGTGTGGGAGACGGCACCATCGTCGAGAACCGCGCCGAGATCGATCTTCTGATTCCCGACCATGCGCAAATTCCGGCGAGGAGTCACGTCACCAACGACGGCTGCGGCAAGCCGCAATTCGTGCGGGAGTGAAGCTCGCACGCAGACGCTTGTCAGTCTGGTCCGCCGTATCTCCTATGACTGCGCGACAGACCATTCAGAGCTATTTCGATGCGCTGACGATCGCCGACGCCGAGAGACTGATCAGTCTCATCTCATCGGCCGATTACTTCGTCAAGATCGGAACGGACGAAAACGAAGTTGCCCACGGCGGCGACAACGCGGTGGCGTACTATCGACATCACACCGCCAGCACAGAGGACTTCACGATCGACACGCACTATCTCGACGTACAGGATCGCGAATCGGTCGCCTGGTTTACCACTCTGCAAAGGTGGAACCTGGCCTGGCAGGGGAGACGAGAGACGCTCGAGATGCGACTTACAGGGGTGCTGGAAAGAGAGAGTGGTGTGTGGAAATTCGTCCAGATCCACGCATCACTTGGCACTCAGGAATCGACGAGGGAGCAGGGGAAGGAGAACCCAGAGTGAGTACCGATTCACCGGCCCCATCGGTTCACGGGATGTCCGACTACGAGCAGTTCCTGTTCGATCTCAAGGGTTTTCTTGTCATTCCAGGTGTGCTGACGATCGACGAAATCCAAACGATCCAGGCTCACTTGAAATCATTGGCGAGGGACGCCGAAGGCCTGCCCTAGCACCGCCGGTCGCCGCTTGCCGGGCCGGCGGAATTCCTCATCGATCATCCAAGAGTGATGGGTATTCTGCAGGCGGTGATCGATCCAAAGCCAGAGCGCATTCGTCTGGAGAGTGTCTTTGTCTCCAACCGAGCAGCCGAAGACAGCAGCGATCCCTGGAGACCACATGCGGGTGGGACCAACCTCGATCCCTCCAATTCCTATCGCTTTCACAACGGTCGAATCTACAGCGGCATGACGCGCATCGTCTGGGAGCTGAATGAGGTGGTGAAAGGGCAGGGCGGCACCTGCCTCGTGCCAGGGTCTCACAAGGCCAATCTCGGTTCTGCCCAACTGCAGACATGGCCGCAGGCAGCCGATGATCCGGACTCCGGAGTTTGGGAGACCTACGGCTGCCCACCCGGCAGTCTTGTCGTTTTTTCAGAAGGGTTGAGACACACCGGGGCCAAGTGGATCCACCAGGGCAATCCCCGCAAGGCGATCCTTATCGCCTATAACCACGTGTCGGTGCGCTTCCACGAGCCCAAGCCCTGCATGAATCCCGTCGTCATCGACGGGCTCTCTGAAGAGCGCCAGTCCTTCTTTCGCGACGTGTGGGTGCTTGCCAACAAGCGTTAGAATAATAGTGGCGTTCGACGACAGGCATTGATCTGAGGGACAGGGAAGATGTGGTTCTGTCAGGTGACCTGCCAGGACCCGCGTGCACAGATCTTTACTGGGCAGCCCCAGCATTGTGCTGTGGACTGGCAGTTCGACGGAGACAACATCCTCTACCTAGTGCGCATCTCCTATGACGGTTGCGAACAACTGCCACGATGCTACCGGATCACTTTCAGTTGACCGACTTCCATTTGCTGGCGGCGCGGGTGAAAGTCTGAAATCACGGGGAGGCAGCGTAGTCGGTCTATGCCTCTGGGGCTGCAGCAGCAGCCCTACGATCGCTGCCTTCCTTCATCTCTGTGCTTCCTCCAAATTCTCGTCCCTTTGAAAATCGTAAATCAGAGAGGGTGATCTATCATGTTGAGTGTAGAAGAAACTCGGCACTATCGTCATGAAGGCTATCTCATCTTTCCTGCGCTTATCTCCGGTGAGCGGTTGCAGCGCTACAAAGGTCTCCTGGATGATCTGGTCGAGCGAGCCAGGGTGTTGAAGGCGGATGAATCCGGATTTGCCTTACAGCCGGACAAGCAAGGCCATCTGATCGCAGGGCGTTTGTTCAAAGTGCAGGGCGTCTGTGTCGTGGAACCACGCATTCTTGATCTGGCCCGAGAGCCTGCTATTGTATCACGTGCAGCGGATTTAATCGGTTCCTCACTGCATATGTTCGGCTCCAAGTTTTACCCCATGTTATCCCATGGAGGCACCTCGACCAGCTGGCATCAGGACAACCATTATTTCGGCACCCGATCTCATCTGGTGCTAAGTTGCGGGATCTACCTGGAAGATACCGACCGGTCAAATGGTTGCCTGCGGGTGCTTCCGCAGAGCCATACAACCGGGGAATTGGTCAAGCATACGGGGGGTGATGGGACGTTCGCTCATGGAAGCTGGACCGAGGTGGATGAAGACCAGGCCGTCTTCGTCGAATGTCCCGCGGGTACGGTGATCCTGTTCTCCGCCAACCTGCTCCATGGTGCGGCCACGAATACCAGTGATCGATCCCGTTACAGTACGGCCTGGCACTACATACCTGCGGATCTGGATCTCCAACAATTTCCCTTTGGCGTGTACGAAGACAGGCATGAAATCGGGTGACAGTGATTCATTGACCGGGTGGAGCGGCAGATGGCGGATAGCCGGTTCCCGACCATGCGGCAGGTCCCGGCGAGGTTGCCGGGACGAGCATCGCGAGCTTCTTGCCTAACCTGAGGAGGAGACAGATGGCCAAGGGGGTGAAGAGGGTGGCACAACCGGCCGGCAACCCGAGCTTCGATGTGGGGGGCATGAAGGGGAGGAAGATCGTCGATCCCATTCGCTGCGGAATCGTCGGTCTGGGTCGCATCGGCTGGAGCCATCACGCCCAGATTCAGCAGCAGCACCCCGGCTTCGAGCTGGTGGCGGTCTGCGATCGCGAGTCCGACCGCATCGCCGAGGCTGTGGAGGCCAGCGGCTGCACCGGGTACCGCACCCTGGCGCCCATGCTCAAGAGCGAGCGCGTCGAACTGGTGGTAGTGGCGACGCCCAGCAGGTTCCACGAGCCTATCGCCCTGCGCGTCCTGCAGGCGGGCAAGCACGTCCTGGTGGAGAAGCCCGCCGCCCTCAAGGTGGCAGGAATCGACAAGATGATCCGCGCCGCCCGGCGAGCCGGCACCGTGCTGACCATGCATCACAACTACCGCCTCAATCCCGAGTACCTCACTGTGAGAGAGATCATCGACGCGGGCACACTGGGCGAGGTCTTCCGCATCAAACGCACGGTCAACGGCTTCGCCCGCCGCAACGACTGGCAGGGCCTGCGCAAATACGGCGGCGGCATGACCGGCAACTGGGGCGTTCACCTCGTGGACCAGGGCGTGCAATTGCTCGGTGCCCCGGTTAAACACGTATGGGGCTCCGTGCACCACCTCTTCAACCCCGGCGACGCCGAGGACGATATCAAGGCCATCATCGAAGGCAAGAACGGCGTGATCATCGANGTGGACATGACCAGCGTCGACGCTTCGGTCAGGCCCTCGTGGATCGTNTGCGGCACCCGCGGCACGCTGTGGATCCAGGACGGTCAGATCCACCTCAAGTACATCCACGCNAAGCGGCTGCCCAAGCTCGAGCCCATCGACACCCATCTGGCCCTCGGCCGCAAGTACGGGGCACAGCCTGAGCCCGACCGGATCTCGTGGAGGGAAGAGGTGCGGGAGGTGAAACCCCGCAAACGGTACGAGAGCTACTACGATAACCTCTACCGGGCCGTGCGCGAGGGCGCGCCTTTGCTCGTGAGCCCCGAGAGTGCGCGCGACACCTATGACGTGCTGGACCGGATCAAGAAAGGGAGCGGGTTTTAGCAGACTTTCGTCCCCGCCACGACAGGATGGGCGTGGCCTCTCAGCTAATCCCCGGTTCCCTCAGCCTTGTCTCCGTCCCCATTTCCGAGAGCGTGAAGCGCTCTCTCCAGTTCCTTCACGTGATGTGACGGGCTCTATCCCGTGCCTGGCGGCGAGGGCGGCGGCGACTTCCTGCCGTGAAGTTTCCATGGTTCAGTCCTCCCACGGATGCAGGACGAGCTTGCCACACTGGTTATTGGCCCTGGTTTCCAGCGCCTGCTGAACTTTGGAAAAGGGAAAAGTGTGGGTGATCATCTTTTCGAGCAAAGACTTTGCTCCGCGGATGGTAGCCATCATGGCCTGGGTGTCCCGTTGATGGTTCCAGTGCCAGCATCCGTGCACCGTCAGCCCCTTGCCGTTGATTTCTCTCGCATTCATGGGACCTCCCCAGCCCGGTGATGCGATCTGGCCCCTTCGCGCGGCTGCTTTCACCAGAAAATCGGGCGCCGTGTCAACGCTGCTGCATTCAACGCTCTTGGCCGCGCCCTTACCATCAGTCAGATCCATGATTTCCTCCAGCGCATTGTCACTGGTTGGATCGATGACTGCTTCAACGCCCATTTCCTGGGCGAGGTCGATGCGGTAGGTATTCATTTCAAGGCCCAGAACACGCGCACCTCGATAAAGGGCGATGGCTGCGGTACCGAGTCCAACAGGACCCAGGCCAGAGATCAATACGGTGTCCGTAGGCATGACCTGCATAGTTTGCATCGCATTAAAGCCGGGACCCATGCCGCAGCAGGCCATACTGGCGTGGTCGTAAGAAAGATCGTCCGGTATGGGTACGAGCAGCCAGTCCTGCTGCACGCAGTACTGCGCGTAGGTGGCCGTGCCGGTTTCATTGTCACAAATCGCTTTGGGATCCTTCTTATTCTGGCAGTAGATATGATCCCCCGAGGTGCATAGATCACAGACGCCGCAGCCACTCTGCGGCATCACCACGACACGCTCGCCAAGTTTGACTGTATTCACGCTGGGACCGATGTCGACGACCTCGCCTGCGGCCTCATGACCCCCAAGGGGACCGGTATTGCCATCCAGAAATTGATGGAACTCGGTACAAAGGGGGGCAGAGTGGATCTTGATTTTAGCATAATTCTGGGCCACTTGAGGATCGTCAATGTCTTCCAATCCGCATTGACTCTTAGCGCTGACCACCACGTGTTTCATCACAAATCCCTCCAGCTTGCTTGAAGAATCGGGAATATTGAGCGTTCGGTGCCGACGGCGAGAGCGACTCTCACATCCGCCGGGCCAGAAAACGACTGTGGTCCAGCCGCCTGGCGGTTGGCAGAACCGGCATTCAATGGCATGGCAGAACTGGTGAAATCAGGGCCATCGTAGCAGGGCGGTCAGTGATGTCAAACCGCAGCCTGGTGCAGGTTGCATGGGCCGACGGCTCTGATGCCGCTCTCGTCCTAGGCCCGGGAAACAGCGCGACCGCAGCGAGCCTTGTCGAGGACTGACAGCTGCCGATTGGGGGCGCTCTCTGTTGGCTCTCATGGTAGGTAAGAAGAACTTTGCGGCAATAATGATCAAGGGTTTCAGGTTTGTCAGAGTTGCTCTCAGGGCGCGGCGTTTGACAGGGGACCTGGGTAGAAATCCGAGGTTGGGAAGCCTGAGAGAGATGGTGGATTTCGTTGGCCCGATTTGAACGCTGGTGCCTGGTGGCGTGCGGCTGACGCCAATGGCCGAACGAGGGCGTGAAACAGGTGCTTTTCAAGTTCAGGCCGCACGGCAGCCTGGAATGACCTTGAACGTCGTTGCTGACCCTGATGGCTGACACAGAGGCTCTATGACAACCGCTTGACGGGAATGTTCTGATGAATCAGATTCCAAATTTTTTTGAAGCAGGCCACTGAACAAATCGAAAGGAGCACCCCGTCATGCCCGAAGTCTCCTGGTCCTTTCCCTATGCATCACAACGCATGCCCGTCATGGCGCGCAATGTCGTCGCCACCTCTCAGCCCCTGGCTGCACTGGCAGGCACACGCATGTTGCTCAAAGGGGGCAATGCCGTCGATGCTGCTCTAGCCACGGCAATGGCACTTCCAGTTGTTGAACCCACCATGAACGGCATAGGCAGCGATGCGTTCTGCATTTTGTGGGATGGTGAACAGATACACGGGCTCAACGCCTCGGGCCGCTCACCCAAAGCCTGGTCGCCCGAGATGTTCCCAAAAGACGGAGTGATGCCCCAACGCGGTTGGGATGCCGTCACCGTCCCCGGCTGTGTTTCTGCCTGGGTTGCGCTCTCAGAGCGCTTTGGGAAACTGCCCTTTGAAGAGCTGTTTGAACCTGCTGTTCACTATGCCCGCAATGGCTTTAGTGTCTCGCCGCTTACCGGCTATAGCTGGGCGAATGCTGTGAGCAACTACAACGACATGCCCGACTGGATGGCTGTCTTCGCACCCAATGGCCGCGCGCCCAAGATTGGCGAAAAATTCACCAACGAAGCACAAGCCCGCACACTCGAACGCATTGCCGAGACAAAAGGTGAGGCCTTTTATCGAGGTGACCTAGCCGAAAAAATCGCCGCTCACGCCAAGAACACGGGCGGCGCAATGACAGAAGAAGACCTGGCTGAACATCAGCTAGACTGGGTCGGCACAATTACAACAGATTTCAAGCGTCATACGCTACATGAAATCCCTCCCAATGGCCAGGGCATTGCAGCGCTCATGACGCTGGGCATGCTCGAGCACATGGATCTAACGCAATACCCGGTCGACTCAGCAGATAGCTACCACCTGCAGATTGAAGCTATGAAACTCGCCTATGTCGACACCCATCGCCACGTATCAGATCCCAGTACGCGAGACATCGATCACCAACAACTGCTCGACGCTGACTATCTGGCCACACGCGCCAAATTGATCGATCCAAAAGTGGCTCAGGCACCGACGTTTGGCATTCCCAGCAGTGATACGGTCTATCTCACTGCCGCAGACGAAAATGGCATGATGGTCTCATTCATTCAGTCCAACTACAGGGGATTCGGTTCCGGTATTGTCGTCCCCGATACCGGTATCAGCATGCAAAACAGAGGCGCAGGATTTGTCCTCAAAGAAGGTCATCCTAATCGTGTTGATGGTGGCAAGCGCCCCTATCACACCATCATCCCCGCATTCGCAACAAAGGACGGCCAACCCATCATGTCCTTTGGTGTCATGGGAGGGCACATGCAACCGCAGGGCCATGTGCAGATGATGGTTCGCATATTCGCTTACGGCCAAAACCCGCAGGCCGCGTGTGATGCGCCTCGATGGCAAGTTCTGGGGGGACTGAACGTAGGCATAGAACCCGGTGTGGATGCCAACGTTCTCGACGATCTCAGATCTCGGGGTCACAACATTGAAATTCCACCAGAGATCGAATACGGTGGCGGCCAACTCATCTACAGACTTGAGGACGGTTATTGTGCGGCATCTGATCCACGTAAGGACGGGCTTGCTGTGGGATATTAGAAAAATCGAGCGAAACATTCATAACAGTGTTCGACGTCGCCGGACAGCGGGTGGCCGTGCCGCTCAGTGGGTGGCGGGAGAGGCACGCCTTGCAGTAGTGAGCGTGGCGGAGGCGCCGCAGGCCCCGGGCCGGTGAGACCGGCGTTTGGGCACACGGTCAAGCGACCGTCCGGGTTGCGTGCTGTCCCTCTTCAGAGCTCATGGTCTCAACCTTTTCCAGGGGTGAACGGCGTGCTGCCGTTTGGTGTAAGCCACAGAAAGCATGTATCATATCCGCGGCCACACTGCCTTCCTTCCTGGCTGCGTGCGTGCCTCGCCGAAGAATCTTCGAAAAAGGTCTCTATCGTGGTCGCTTGTGGGAAACCCCTGCTACTCCATGCGTCGTGTGCACCGGCGCAACTGCGCCAGGCTGACGTGGACACGGCGTGAGTGAGCCGCTGCCGCCGGGAGGCGACCGCATTCACGAGCGCGTATCGCTTCGCGATTACGCCGCCCTTCTCGACCGTTACCTGCGACCCTACGGGCCCCGCGTCGCCTTGCTGGCGCTGTTCATCTTCACTGGCATCGGTCTGCGGCTGGCCTACCCGCAGGTCGTGCGTTTCTTCATCGACACCGCCCGTGATGGTGGCGCCAAAGAAGATCTGATCTGGGCCGCCGGCGTCTATCTCGCCATCGGCCTGGCGCGCCAGTTCGTCTTCCTGGGCGGCAGCTACCTGGGACAGGACGTGGGCTGGCGCGTCACCAACACCATGCGAGGCGATCTCGCCGATCACTGTCTGCGCCTCGACATGGGATTCCACAACGAGCACACGCCCGGCGAGCTGGTGGAGCGCGTCGACGGCGACACCACGACCCTGTCCAACTTCTTCTCGCAGTTCTCGGCCCAGGTCGTCGGCAGCTTCTTTCTGCTCCTCGGCGTCCTCACTCTCGTCTGGCGCGAGGACTGGCGCATGGGCGCGGCGCTAAGCGTCTTCACACTGGTGTCTTTCGCCGTCATCAATCTGACACGCAGCGTCGCCGTGCCCTACTACGCGGCTGAACGCGAGGGCTTCTCGCGCCTCTTTGGTTTTCTGGAGGAGCGCCTCAGCGGTATCGAGGACGTGCGCACCAACGGCGCCGTCGGCTTCGTTCTCGACCGCTTCTTTCGCGTCAACCGCGACGCATACGGGCGCGTCGTGCGCTCCGAAACCATGGGTGCGGCCCTGCGCTCCGTCATTGGCATTCTGTTCGCCGGCGGCCACGCGCTGGCCTTGGGCATGGGGATCTGGCTCTACCAGGATGGCATCTTCACCATAGGCGCGGTCTACCTAATCTTCGAATACACCACCATGCTGCGCTTTCCCCTCTACCAGATCAGCGAGCAGATCAACGACCTGCAGCGGGCTACGGCGGGTCTCAAACGCATCGAGGCCCTGTACCGCATTCGCCCTCGCATCGTCGACGGCGACGGCGAAATCCCGTCCGGGCCACTGTCGGTGGAGTTCGACGACGTCTCCTTCGACTACTTTCCCGGCAGCCCCGTGCTGCGTGGCGTAAGCCTGCGCCTGGAAGCGGGGCGCACCCTCGGGCTCCTCGGGCGCACCGGCGGGGGCAAGACGACGCTGACGCGTCTGCTGTTCCGCTTCTACGACGTCGCGGCCGGCCAGATCTGCCTCGGCGGCCAGCCCCTTCCCGAGCTCTCACTGCGCAGCCTGCGGCAGCGCGTCGGCATGGTCACTCAGGATGTTCAGGTTTTCCCGGCCACCGTGCGCGAGAACCTCGCCCTCTTCGACGAGGAAGTCGACGACGTTGCCATGCTGGCGGCGCTGGACAGTCTCGGCCTGTCGGGGTGGTTCCACACGCTGCCCGACGGCCTGGACACCGCCATCACCGCCGGCGGACTGTCGGCGGGCGAGTCACAGCTGCTCGCCTTCGCCCGGGTCTTCCTGAGCGACCCAGGGGTGGTCATCCTCGACGAGCCCTCGTCGCGACTCGACCCGGCCACCGAGCGTCAGATCGATCACGCCGTGCGAGAGCTGTTGCGCGGGCGTACGGGTATCGTCATCGCCCACCACCTGGCCACCGTAAGGCGGGTAGACGACATCGTCATCTTCGACGCCGGGCGCGTCCTCGAGCAGGGCTCCAGGGAGACTCTGGCGAGCGATTCCAAATCGAGATTCTCGCAGCTGCTCAGCGCTGGCCTGGAGGAGTATACGGCGTGAGCGCGTCGACTCCAGCGCCGGCCATAACCACCGGGCGCACGGCATTCCGCCTCCTGCGCTATCGCCCCGGCCTGTTCCTGGGCACCATCCTGTTCCGCGGCATAGACGATCTGGCCCCGTTCGCCACCGGCCTGATCATGAAGGCGTTCTTCGACACGCTGACGGGCGACGCGCCATCGGGCCTCACGGCGTGGACCCTCGTCGCCCTGTATTTCGTGCTGGAAGTCGGCGACCGCGGCGTGCTCTTCGCCGCGGCCATCTTCGGCGCGCGCTGGCGCTTCACCGTCGAATCGCTGTTGCGCAAGAACTTGCTCATCGCCGCCTTGGCCGTGAGCAACCCGCGCGCCCTTTCGGATGCCTCAGGCGAAACCACGAACCGCTTCCGCGACGACGTAGAAGGAGTGGTCGAGTACCTGGAAACCTACATCCACCTGTGGGGAAACATGGTGTTTGCCGCCCTCGCCATCGCCTGGATGGCGCGCATCGACGTGACCGTTACCGCCGTAACCGTAGTGCCGGCAATTCTCATCGTCACTGTCGTCGATGTCTCCCGCCGGTACATTCAGCGTTTCCGCGCCGCCCAGCGAGCCGCTACCGAGGAAGCCACCAACTTCGCAAACGAG
The DNA here is from genome assembly GCA_002725915.1 of Gemmatimonadota bacterium. Classification (GTDB taxonomy): domain Bacteria; phylum Latescibacterota; class UBA2968; order UBA8231; family UBA8231. Next base: position 1,272 of record PBRM01000015.1, on the reverse strand, counting down.
ATGTTCCAGTCCGTCCTGGCCCTCCAGGTGGCCACTGCCGAGGGCTCGGCGGTGAGCCGCTTCCGGCGCCTCAACGACCAGCGCCGCAAGTCGACCCTGGTAGACAATCTTTTCAACCAGTTACTGTTCTCCATCAACTTCAACATCAGTCACCTCGCCACCGGGGTCATCCTCATCCTCGTGGCCGAGCAGATGCGCAGCGGCACTTTCTCCGTCGGCGACTTTGCCCTCTTTAGTATCTATGTTGGCGAGGTGGCGCGCAGCGGCGCTCTCATTGGCCGCGTCATGGCGCAGCACCGTCGCGCCGAGGTGTCGCTCGAGCGCATGTCCCGCACTATCGAGGCCGCAGGCCCCGCTCCCCTTGTGGCGTATGGCCCTGTCTTCCTGAGTGGGGCATTCCCCCCCAAGCCGGCGCCTGAGCCGGCCTCCTCCCAGCGCCTGCGTCAGCTCGAGACACGAGGTTTGACGTGCGTGCATGGCGACAGCGACAACGGCGTTTACGACGTCAATCTGCGTCTCGAAGCCGGCTCGTTTACGGTGATCACCGGCCGTATCGGCTGTGGCAAAACCACCCTCGTGCGAGCCCTGCTCGGCGTGCTGCCGCTGAACTCGGGTGAGATCTACTGGAACGGCAGCCCGGTGGAAGACCCCAAGGTGTTCCTGGTGCCGCCGCGATGCGCCTACACACCCCAGGTGCCGCGGCTATTCAGCGAAACGCTGCGGGACAACATCCTCCTGGGTCTGCCCGAGGAGGAGAGCGTCGTGGCAAACGCGGTGTCGCTCGGCGTGATGGAAGACGACTTGAAGACGCTGGAGCGAGGCCTCGAGACCGTGGTGGGGCCGCGCGGTGTCAAGCTCTCAGGTGGTCAGATCCAGCGCACGGCGGCGGCGCGCATGTTCGCACGCGACGCCGAGCTATACGTCTTTGACGACCTGTCGTCAGCACTCGACGTGGAGACAGAGAGGACGCTGTGGGAGCGACTCGCCAAGGCGCCGGACCAGACCTGCCTGGTGGTGTCGCACCGGCGCGCGGCGCTGCAGCGAGCAGACCGCATCGTACTGCTGAAGGAGGGCAGAGTGGAGGCGATGGGGACGCTCGAAGAGCTGCTGGATGCCAGTGAGGAGATGCGGGGCATATGGCGCGGCGATTCTGCCGAGACGCCGCATACTTGATAACGCCGATCGAGGCTTTACCGGCTCGAGCTGCCAGCCGGGCATCTGCTGACCCGACCAAAACTGTAGCCCCAGGTAAGCCGCTGACCGGCCTGACGG
>PBRM01000014.1 GCA_002725915.1 Gemmatimonadota bacterium | reverse complement strand
CGGTCGTAATGCGCCAACAGTGACACCTCCTCCGCGGTCGCTCCCGGAGTGCTGTATAACTTCCCTGGGCTGGAGAGACAGTAGCTGCCGTGCTTTCTGCCGAACCGGAGCAGGAGAATCTGTGTAATAAACACGATGTCCACAATCCCACCAGCCACCTCTTGATGTCGATGAGACTCTCCTTGCCACGTTCCTTTCGGCTCCATTCGCGGACTCGGCGAACCCCGCGACCGTCTCCCGGTCGAGGGGTCGGCCGTAAACGCACGCCTGAATCTCTCGTCCCACCTTGCTGCACAGAGAGCTGTCCCCCGCTACCGCCGGGCTCGACACAGCGCCCGGCGTTCCCACGCGGCGCCGGGTTGTGAAGATACCTCGATAGGACGGCAGGCTGATGACGACCGGCGCGCTTCTTCCCTCCGGTCGGAGCCAGACGTCGACGAGGTTAGAGACCACTCTCCTTCAACCGCCTCACCACCTCCTGCGCGACATCGGTGAAGAACGCGACGTTCCCCTGCCAACGCCCCGTAATTCCCTCCCTATCGTACACGAAGAAAAGATTGAGATCCGAGCCGAAGGTGAGTTCTCGGCCGCCGAATTTTCCCGCTGCGATACAGGCGAATCGAGCCCCTCTCCCCCGGCGATCGCGCGGGCGGCCATGTCGTAGACCCGGCAAAGCACTCCTTCGGCTAACTACGACAGGCGCAGAAAGGTCTCCGGCGCCGTCGTCAGACGGAGCAGATCGTCTGCCTATTCTCAACAACTGCTGGTCGCGGTGGCGCTGAAGGGCGGACAGATCCTGCCCGCCCGACAGCGCAAAGTGGGCGACGGCAGCGGGCATCGCTACCAGGCCGTCAAGCAGTCCGGAATCCCGTTGCAGGAGATCGGAGAGAAACAGGCTCGTGCCGCAGATGGTGACCAGCATGCGACGAAAACCCGGATTGCTCTCAACAAGTTGGGAAAAGGGCCCAGAACACCGTATGCCCGCACGACCTGTACGAAGCGGACCAGACCCCGGTCCGGATCCGGGCAGGCCCCGAGAGAGCCGCCAGGGTGCTGCAGGCACGCGCGGCTCATCGACTCGACCGGAGAGCAGCTGCAAACACTGGACCGTGAACTCGACGTCTCGAATGCCGCCCGGACATAGCTTTATGTTGTTCCCCTTCTCTGGTCTGTCCTGGACCTCGGCCTCGATGCGCTCCTTGATCTGCGGATCTCGGTGTGGGGATTGGCAGGCGAAATGAGCCGGATAGACGAAGGGAGTGAGCATCTTGAAGCTTCGCCAGGCTTTCTCGGATCCGGCTGACCGCCGCGCCTTGATCAACATCTGCCGCTCCCACAATTCCCCGTGCCTCTCGATGTAATTCCAGTGGCTGCGCAGGGATCTGACCAGCGGCCCCGGCATCCTTGAGCCCCAGCACCTCGGCAGCGCGGATGAGGAGCAGCTCCCGTCGCTGGGACCAGCGCAGAACGTCCAGCCTATGCCCGAACCGATTGCCGATGTCGCGTCGGAGATTGGCGCGCAACGACCGCTTGGGTATGAGCGTATTGAGCTTGGAGGTCTCCCCCAGCAGCCAGTGCATATGCTGGGGATTGCCGACGAGGATGTCAGGGAGAAAACGACTGTGGCCCAGCAGGCTCAGCAGAGAATCTCACAGCGTTTCTGACTCCGGAGAGCTGCCGGTGGGAATCCCGTCCCGGCCGCTTCGGCAAAGCGCTCCAAGTGCAGGATGGCCCTAAGCCGCGGAAAGGCCGACAGCGCCGACAGAACCTGAGCGGGCAGGGGTCGGGTTGCCCGCCTGCCCCGCGAGCCGATCCAGAGCGCGAATGGCACCCGGCGGGTCCTGAATCCCAACTGCTGCAGCAACTCGGACGCCTGCTTCTGGCCAGCGGCAAGGACGCGCTTTCTCTATGATTTCGAGTGCTGCCTTCCCCGTTGTTGGCGTGAGCGAACCGAAAAAAAGCCAGTCCCTTCGCGATTACGCGGCAGATGATGGGTTCGTCGTCTACCGCCAGGATCTGCCGGGATCCGTTCGGCTTGTCGATCACGGTCGCGTCCTCGATTTTCACGAGGCGGCTTCATCGCCTTGAGGCGCTCTTCTTCCCAGCTCACGTCCAGCAGCTGTACATTCTCCTCAATCAGTCGCTCGCCGATTATTCGGATTGCATTTGCATTCACCTGTGCCCGCAACTCGGGTTCTCCCCCCCCAGCAGGTCGTCCAGCCTGGCACCCCGACAGGACGAGCGCTCCACTGGGCGAGGTGGTCTCGACTGTGCGTTCGGACGAGGCGACCTCGAACACCAGTCAGACCGGCCATTCCGATTTCGGTCGGACCAGAACTCGACTCAACATGAAGGCAATGCGTGTACAGCGATCGACAGAAAACAAAGAAACCCAGGCGGAGCGACTTCTGCTCTGACCTGACGTTCATCGGCCTACTGGCAATGGCGAACTGGCGCCATCGCCTTTCTCTAATTCACTCCACTGCCCCGCGTTTCTTAACGGGCGCAGCGGTAACCAGCGAATCTTGATCGATAATCTTGCGCCTGGTGCTCGCGCTTAGCGCATCGCAGATACGTGGGGTAACAGATCCAGGAGCCACCACGCATAACCCGACGCTGCTGCTGACTGACAGACTCGGCCACCCCGACAGCACCGCGAGCCGCGGTGTAGCAGTCGTCCACCCACTCCCCGCTTTCGGGCAAGCCCCACAGAACTCTGATCTTTCGAATTCCCCGAAAGGCGCCAAAAGAAATGACAATCCGGTCCGCGAAGCCATAGAGATGCTCGAGGTTTGCTGAGATAAGATGCTCATCCTGATAACACGAGTACTGAACGACTATTTCCACAGCGCTTCTCAGTATCCACTTCCTACGAGGAGCGGCTAGTCCGAAGAAGGCCGGCTGTTTCTGGCCAGGAATATCGTGTTCCTGTGAACGTGGTCAACCGCCCCACCCCGAAGCCCTCCCCCTACCCTATGGGTCACACTTTGCTTATGATCTGTAGTCGTGGCCTTGATGCGGTCCCACAAAGCAGAAGAGGGACACTTGAGCAAAGTCGAGCAGTTCTTCGATAGCTACGCCGGCGACTTTGACGCTATCTACGGAACCGAGCGCTCGCTGATGAACAGCGTATTGAACCCGATTCTGCGAAAGAGCATGCGCACGAGGTTCGATAGAACTCTTTTGTACACGCGACCGATGACGGGCAAGACAGCGCTGGACCTAGGCTGCGGGCCAGGGCATTACGCGACCGCTCTCGCCAGCGATGGCGCTGAGCGGGTTGTCGGGATCGATTTCTCACAGGAAATGATAAGAATAGCCAGGGACAGAGCTTCGTCCTTAGGGCATTCCGACAGGTGTGATTTCGTCGTTGAGGACATCCTCGAATACACGCCATCGGAACGGTTCGACTTTTCGATCGCAATGGGTGTAATGGATTACATCGATGGTCCAGACCAGATGATCAGGAAGACGCTCAGCCTGACCAGAGAGAAGGCATTCTTCAGTTTTCCAACGTCAAGGGGTTTATTGGCCCTTCAAAGAAGAATTCGCTATCTCTCCAGGTGTCCCCTCTATCTATACAGCAGGAGCCAACTGAACGCTCTTCTAGGAGAGTTTACCCCTCACGAGTATGAAATCGAAGACATTGGCCGTGATTTTCTTGTGACGGTGAGCATCAGATAGCAGGTCTCCATGGCCAATATCATGTCGGTGGACGTCGAAGACTGGTTCCACCTTCTCGAACTGAGTTCAACGCCGGCTATCGGCGATGAGCAGGCAGCTGATTCCCAGACCCAAGACCAGCACCAGCGCCCCTCCCCCATGCAAGTCCAGGACCCGGAATTCCCTGGCCCCTCCCATCAGCAGGAAAACCGTTAATACGCCGATAAAGTCAGTCAAAGAGGAGCTTGGGCTGCCGGCGCGGCCCCGGTGACGAAGATCGGGTTCGATACCAGAACCACCTTATGGAGGGATCCCAGGATGCGATAATACAGGCTGTCTCCTTCCCGAATGTCAGTGTCCACATGCTCGAACTCAACCGGGGTCATTGCACTAATATCCGCAACCACGGTTCCAGATCTTATCAGGCGAAGCCGCACTCGCTGGGAACTGCCATCAAGAGTACCTATACGGACAGAAACCCGCGCCTGCCCCAGGCTTGCAATTTCCTCTCCCGCGACCCCGCTTCCCGCCTCCGACGTCACCGTAAACTGGTTCAGCACAAGTCGCTCTTCCCCCCCCCGCGTAGCGTACATGCGCCCGACCCGCATGGCCTCGATCACCGCATCCCTGGTTCGGTCCGGCGCCAGAAAAACCGTCAGGATGTTGTTGATTCGGCCTTTCCTGTCGTTGTGGTAGTCGATCTCACCGGTGCCCCAGACGGGTCGTTCCCGCTCCCCATCCAGATATTGAAAGAGGATCCGGTCCCATTCCTCCCCGGGCTCCGTAACGGTTATTCTGTCTGCATAAAGCGCCGAGAAAGCCGTGTACCCATCAGTGTCGGTCAGATCTCCGGGATGTGGCGGCGTCACGCCAGCAACTTCCAGAATCCCCATGACCGATTCCACACGGATGTCAAACTTGGCCTCCGGATGAGGCCACAGGGCCAGCCCCCCTCTTTTCTCTACGTAGTCGATATAATTCTGATAGGGTGCCGGCCCCAGATCTCCGTTGTAGGGATCCATGAGACTCACCTTGAAGGGAAGGTTCCCTTGCGTCAAGGGCCAGAGATTGTTGATGAGACAGACAGCGGAGACCGCACCGACGGTGATGGCCACAGAGCGCGAACGGCTGATGAGACAGTAGGCTACTCCCAGCAGCGGCCACAGCAGAATCACGCTCGACCAGTGCCACACTTCAATGCTCTGGCTCCCCATAATCGGCAGACCGGCATACGCCTCCTCCGATTCCAGCGCCATGGCGATCATGTGCTTACCCCAGGAACGCAGGGTCCAGCGCATCTGTCCGAGATCGACTTCCCAGTAGTAGAACGGAGCCGACTCGATTCCGTCGATGATGACGAGCTCGGGGTAGAGTCCGGCGACGCGGTCAATTTCGTCCAGGTATTTGCCGATGCCTTCGTTGGAGAACACGGCCCTCTCTTCACGCGGGATCGCCAGATTTCTCAGAAAGGGAATACCGTATTCGACCTTGAGCAGGTCGTCATCGGTTATCACCAGGACATCCAGCCCGTCCTCGGTGGCCTGACGCGCTATCTCCTCGATCGAGGCGCTTCCCGTGCTGTAAGTCGAATGGATGTGCACCGATCCATTCAAATGGAGATAGGCCTCCTGAGCGTGGACGGGAAATGCCGCACACGCCACGACACAGACCAGAAATCGGTGTAGCACCATTATCGACAGGTCTCCCACAGGGTCCTGGCGCGAAGTTCGCGATCGAACTCCCGCCTGACCCGCTCCAGTCCCTGGGCCGCGACCGCTGCGTACATGGTGGCAAGCTGCGGTAAGGCGCGGATGACGGTGTCCTGTCCCTTCCTCCCAACCAACCGCGCTATGGTGAGGAGCACGCGCCGGCCGTCCCAGGTGATCAACCCCTGCATTGGCTCGCACAGTCACGCCGGCCTGGCGAAATCTTGTTGTCTTTCGTATTAATCATTAAGATCAAGATCAGTGAACCAACACCTCACTGAGTTACCCAGATTATCGGACAGTCCCCGACGGTTTCAAGCTCGGGAGTCGGTCTGCGCAAGAATCCTGACCGCGACGGAGGTAGTGGCACTATGACGCAGACGAAGAAAGGCAGGAGGAAACAGCTGCCTTCGCGCGTCTTCGGTAGTCAGCGCAGTAGCCTGAAGACCTACGGAGTGATTACTATCGCCTGTGTCGTGGTCTCTGTGGTCTTCCATTTCGTCACCACGGGACTCTCAAAGGTCAGCGACCTTTCGCAGCAGATGCTCAACCAAGCGGCGGCAAGCGCGATAGACGACAAAATCCAGGAGCTAACAGACCGTTGAGCGCTCCCCAGCCAGGCTCTACCGGATCGCTACTTTTCCCCCTCCGGTGATCTCCGCATACCGTCGGGCCTCTGCCTCCGTGGCGAAAGCTCCGATCAGCAGGCGATAGGAACCGTCACCCAGATCCTGTGCGTAGGCGAAGGCCCCACCTCCTGGCAGACTATCCTCCACGCCGATCTGGGCCTGGTCGCGACCGATGATAGTTTGCAGGTCCATCGTGTACGGCAGTCGCAGCACCGCGAATTCCTCGATCTTCCCCTCCTCCAGCAACCGCCGCGCGTGTTTGAGGGCAGCGTCCCCACTGGCAAAACTGCCGATCAGTAACCGCTCCAGGGTCCTGCCGCGGACGACCACTGGACTCAGGAACGCCATCTCCCCACCTTGCCGCAGCCGTCTCAGGGAGGCAAGAGCCCAATTGCTGGATGGATCATAGGAAGCAGTCCGGATCGAATAGGGTTGACCGGTTCGTCCCCTGTCGAGGTCGACTGGCGTCACCGGTAGCGGAGCTACCGGTCCTCGGCCGCGTTTTGCTTCTCGCACGGGAGCCCGGATGGAAGCAGAGGCCGACTTCCCCGCACCGACCACGTCGCCTGCGGCTGGTGGTGCTTGCGACCGGAACGCCCCGATCGCCGTAGGCACCCCGCTTGCGGTTCCTGCGCTTCCAGATGAACCAGTCTCGTCGTCCCGACTTTCGTGATCAGCAACGGCCTGGTAGCGCTGCAGCAATGGAATCGCACCAAACGACCGGTGCAGATAGCCGCTCTGCCAGATGAACCCTATACCGACCACGAGCATCATCAGGTATGAGACCGCGGAGGCCCTCCGATTTGGACGGTCGCCGTTGGTCCTATCTCGGTTCGACTGGCGTCGGACAGTCGGTTTGGTCAGCTCCTCAATTGCCTTCGCCTGCGCGCCGCCTTTGCTACTGCTCTTGTCTCTGAAACGAGTGATGTAATCCTNAAGCCGCNGGACCAGATTGGCAGCGGNAACCTTTTCTGGTGTGCCGTAGGCGTAATAGGAATGATACNCGTAGTCTTCATAATCGGNCCCCATCTCCGAGCTGATTCCATTCANGNCAATCCCNAAAAGGTCGATNNCCATGCTNCGCAACAGGTCGGCTGAGCGCTTCAGCGAGGTCCGCGGAATGTCGCCAGCTTTATATACCACCACCGTCACGCCGAGTTTCTTGCCCAGAATCGCTGCGTCGGTTACCTGCAGAACAGGTGGCGTATCGAAGAGCACCATGTCATAGGCTTCCCGCACTTCTTCGATGAACTCCGACGTATTCTTGGAGTTCAGCAGCTCGGCCGGATTCGGTGGGATCGATCCGCTGGGCATGATGTGCAGGTTGCTTATCCCTTGAGTCTGGAGAATTCCCTCCAAACCCATGCTGCCGGTGACGATGTCGGTGAGGGTTCGGACCACCTCCTGCCACCGATTGTTGCCAATGATGACTTCCGTCAGACCCGGCTCCCTCTCCAGGCCGAACATTCGAGCAAGCGTTGGCTTGCGCAGATCGGCATCGACCAGCAGTGTACGCTTACCGAGCTGGGCTATGCTCATCGCCAGATTGGCGATGACGGTGCTCTTGCCCTCTCCAAAACTCGAACTGGTCACCATTATCATCTTGACGTTTTTTTCAACCGTCGCGAATTCGATGTTCGTCCTGAGTGTGCGGTAGGTCTCGGCAAGAGTAGACTGCGGGTCGAAGACGTAGACCAACTGCGCCTTTCGAGCCACAGTCTCCTCAGTTCCCGTCGCCAGGCCGCGCTTCTCAAGCGACTCTCTCACCTGCTCAGCGTCGATATATGGAATGACGCCGACAACCTGAGTGCCGATATATTCCCGGACGTCCTCGATCGTTCCGATCGAGGTATCCAGCATCTCTACCAGAACAGCGAAGATAACGCCCAGAAAGAGCCCAAGTACGAATCCCATCATCGCCTGGTTCGCACTCGAATTGATATTGGACGGATTCGTGGGCGTTATCGCCCGCTGAAGAATGGTCACCTCCTTGGCCACGCCTGCTTCCCGGGCGAGGGCCATCTGGTACTGCTCCTCCAACGACATCATCACATTCTGGCGCAACTCTACCTCGCGCTCGAGACGACCGAGCGCTAGGCCACTGGTAGGTAGTTGCCCGTAGTCGGCACGGAGCTTCTTTAGCCGTAACTCCTCCCCGGCCAGATCGCCCGCGATGGTGTCGCGTCTGCGGCGCAGCTCTTCCCTTTGGTTCTTGGTGAGTTGGACGATGGTGACATCCACCCTTTTCACGCTCGGGTGCTCTTCGGTGTACTTCACGAGCAGGCTTTCTCGTTGCAGTCTCTCCTCCTCCAGCTTTCGAGACTGTGCCATGAAGGTTTCCCCTACTCGTGCTTCCGAGGCGCCCTTCATGAAGTCATCGGATATCCCCTCGTCACTCTCCATCTCCGACAACATCTTTTTAATTCCGCTCAGATCCGCCTTAGCCTTCTCCACCAGGCGCTCCAACTGCGTAATCTGCGACAAGGTCACGTTCGTCTGGGCGTTCAGAGATATGAGATGGGTTTCTTCGCGATAGCGACGCACCTCCTCTTCCGCCTCCTCAAGCTTAGAACGCGCCGAGTCACGCGCGGCCTCGACGAATTCTCTTTGCTTCACATTCTTTTCATTTTTGAGGCCGTGATCGTATTCGCTGAAAACGTCGGCAATGGTATTGGCCATGTCTCGTGCCAGCTCCGCTGAGGCTGCCACCGTTTTGATGGTTATGATGCTCGTGTGACCATCCTGATCTGTATCGACGGTAGAGGGCATGGACAGGACTATCCGCGCCGTGTCCTCCTCAGTCTTGGCGTCCTTGAAGAAATTGAGCCGTTCTCCGACGCTCTCCATCACCTTGTAGCTGGTGATGATGGCCCTCTGTGTCTCGATCTCGTCGGTACCGCCGGCGAAGCCGTACATGGCCGCCAAGCTGGCATTCACCGATGGATTGATCTGCACCTTGGCCTGGGCTTTGTATATTGGCGCCGGCTTGTAGTGTTGGGCGAGAAGGAAACTGAAGAGAGCAAGGGAACAGGCGGTGAATAGTACGATACTCCGGCGGCGACGCAGGATCCGCCAATAGTTTCTTAGGGTGACGTCGTACTGGGCCATGGGACCTCGATTGCGTCTCCAGGCAGGAGCCGCTACACTCGCTCCTCCCCCGTCGCTTGAGGGAGCCTTCGCGATCTGGGCGTGCTCGAGGTCAGCAGAATGCTACCAACATCTGATGACTCCGCCTATACGACTTCGCGCCAGGTTCCTTATACGTAGTTAATGCGGATGATTAACGGTAGCGCCCTCCTGTCGAGATCGTCAACGTCTGCCGGTTGCCTTGCGGGGTTTGCGGCCGAAGGAAAGGGCGTGCGGGACCTCGGAGTCAACTTCGGGTCGAGGTCGAGGAGTAGCCTGAAGGCTCGACTGGCTTGCACTCTGCGACCTCGCGCCCGAGGGCGTGTCTGAGCGCGGCCTGCGACGAGAGGCGGACCTGTCTTCCTCGATGGCGCCTTCCTCGAAGCCGAATATCTCGCCCACATAGTCAGCGGGGACCTCTCGACTCAGAACCACCTCTCCCCGGGAGAAGAATCCGATCTGCCCCTCTTCCGACGCCTGGCGTGCCTTGACCTCAATCACACAGGGTCGGCCAACTTGCCTGCTCCGCGATTCAGCCATCGCCCTGGTCATGGACAGGTGCAGGTAGAATCGATCCACGGGGCGCATGCCCTCCTCTTTCATCTTGCGCGCCACCGCGCTGGTGGTCCCCAAATAGAGATGCTCGGGCGGCTGTATGGGCTCGCCGTCCATCTCCACGAAGAAACTGTGCCCATACAGGGCGCGGATCGCCCCATCGGAAATCTCGAATCGCTTCTGTCTCGAGTTCGCCACCATTTGCTCGATATCTTCAGAAGTGACATCGTCGTTCCGCTGCTGCACCGCCTCCAGGACCTCGTCTAGAGGTATGAAGCCGAAGTCATCCATATTCAGACCGAACTCATCGGGACGGTGTCGCAGAATCAGCGAAAGCAACTTGGAAATCCGTCTTTGGTCGATCACTGTTTTTCGATTCCTCTCTTTTTCATGCACAAGCGCGGGACACAGGTAGTCAGTTCCACTGTTGCCGATAGGCCTGAAGGGATGCGGCCACCTCCTCGTCAGCAAGGGCCAGTATCTGCGAGGCGAGAACGGCCGCATTGCGGGCGTTATCGATGCCGACCGTCGCCACAGGGATCCCCGGGGGCATCTGCACTATGGCGTATAGCGAGTCCACGCCGTTCAGGGCACCCGAGGCGATCGGCACGCCGATGACGGGCAGGATGGTGTGCGCTGCCAGCACTCCTGGCAGCGCTGCCGCCAGGCCCGCACCTGCCACGATGACGCGCAGACCCCGATCGGCAGCCTCCCTGGCGTAGGCTGCGGTCCTGTCTGGATTCCGATGCGCCGAACAGACCAGCGTTTCGTAGCCGATCCCCAGCTCCTCCAGCACATCGGCCGCTTTCTTCATTACCGGCTCGTCCGACTTGCTGCCCATGATGATGCCCACTCTAACTCCCGCCACGTCCTTCCCTTTCTGCCTAAATCCGGCATAGTGGCACCTAATCAACATCGGGTGCCACTGCACATAAGCCCTACCGGAACAATCAGTTATGAATAAATATGGTGAAATTTAGACGACGACGCAAGGCCTTCAGACAGTCCCTTGCAGCCCGCCGGCCGTCGTGCCGGCGGACTGTAAGATCGCTACCGGGAGCGGGAGATCGCAAGCGTAGGACGATAGAGCCAGTCGGGCAGGCAACGGTCCGAACTATAGGAGAAGTTCTTTCACCTCTACTAGGCCATCTTTTTCCTCAGAATCGCGGGGTAATCGAGATCCTCTCGCCAGGTAGAGGTCCCCTCGGCTTCGTCTTGGGACTCACCGGCTTCCGAGGCTCGCGCCTCCTCCCGCTCCGCGAGCTGCGCTCGGCCGGTAAATCTTCGCTGCCCCTCGGCCTTCCGGGCCTCCTCTTCCTCGGCACCGTTTTCGGCATCATTGTTCAGGTAGAACCCGGTGGCGATAACGGTGACCCGCATCTCGTCTACCAGCGATTCGTCGACTACCGTGCCGAAAATGATGTTCGCCTCGTGGCCGGTGGCCTCTCGAATCACCGACGCGGCCTCGTTGGCCTCGAAGAGCGTCAGGTTCGCTCCGGCGGCGATATTAATTAGAGCCCCCTTGGCTCCCTCGATCGAGATGTCCTCCAGAAGGGGGCTCCGGATAGCCCGCTTGGCGGCTTCCAGTGAACGATTCTCACCCTTGTGGGATCCCACTCCGATGATCGCATCACCCCCCCCGGTGATGACCGTCTTCACATCGTTAAAGTCCAGATTGATCATGCCGGGAACGGTAATCAGATCAGCGATGCCCCGAGTGGCCTGGAGGAGGACCTCGTCCGCTTTGGCAAAGGCATCCTCCAGTGTCGTATCTCGCGAGCAGACAGAGAGGAGTCGCTGGTTCTTGATGACGATGAGCGTATCCACGTGTTCCTGCATCTCCGCGATTCCGGCCAGGGCGTTGCGCATGCGGGGAAAGCCCTCGAACTGGAAGGGCTCGGTGACGACACCCACAGTGAGAGCCCCGTGGTCCTTGGCCAGTTCCGCCACGACCGGCGCGGCCCCGGTGCCCGTACCCCCTCCCATGCCCGCCGTTATGAAGACGAGATCGGTGTCGGCCAGCTGCTCGGCCACTTTGTCCCGGGCCTCGTCGATAGCCTGCCTTCCCAGCTCCGGCTGGGCTCCCGACCCCAGGCCTCGGGTGACATTTTCGCCGATGCAGACGCAGTGGTCGGCCGAAGACGCATCGAGATCCTGTCTGTCGGTATTGACCGCAATGAAATCCACACCGCGCATGCCGGAAGCGCTCATGCGGTTGATCGCGTTCCCGCCAGCGCCGCCAACGCCGACGACCTTGATAGTGGCCCTCTGCTCGAAATCGATAATCTTGAATGTCATGGTGATCCTCCTGCTCCTCGTGAGTTGCCGATAGATGACTACGTGAGCGCGCGCGATTTCCGTCGGTCAGAACAGGGCTTCAATCCAGCCCTTCATACGTCCCGCCACATCTTCGTAGCGGGGGTTGGCGAGGTCGTCGTAGCGAGCGGAACCGGTGAGTTCCTCGACGCCCATCAACACCAGGCCCATGGCGGTGGAGAACGCCGGGTCCATGAGGCGATCCTCCAGCCCGCTGAAGCACCCCGTCGGCACTCCCACTCTCACCGGCATCTTCAGAACCTGCTCGGCCAGCTCGGCAGCGCCTTCGATGAGACAGCCGCCTCCGGTCAGGACGACTCCAGCGCCGAGTGACTGAGTCCGGGGGTATCGATGCAGCTCCCTGAGCACCAGCGAAAACACCTCCTCCATGCGGGCCTCGATGATGGCGGCGAGCTCTGTGCGGCCCACGGATGTGGGCGCGCGCCCCGAAATCCCGGGAATCTCCAGCTTGTCCCCCGGCTGCACCGCATCCTCCCTGACGACGCCATGCTGGCACTTGATCAGCTCGGCCTGAGGCCAACCCGTGCGCAGACAGATGGCAATGTCGCTGGTCACATTCTGACCGCCCAGACCGATGACGGCGGTCTGCCTCACGCTCCCCTGATCGAAGACGGCGATGTCTGTAGTGCCGCCGCCGACATCGACCACGCATACACCCATCTCCCTCTCCTCTTCCCCCAGCACTGCTCGGCTCGAGGCGAGCGACTCCAGCACCACGTCACTCACTTCGATGTCTGCTCGCTGTACGCTCTTGCAGATGTTTCGGACCGAGGTCACGGCGGCGGTGACGATGTGGACCTTGGTCTCGAGGCGCACCCCGAACATGCCGACTGGATCGCGAATGCCTCGACGGTCATCGACCGAAAACCCCTGAGGCATGACGTGGAGGACCTCCCTGTCGAACGGAATCGCCACCGCCCTGGCAGCATCTATGACCCTGTCCCTGTCGGCGACGGTAATCTCCTGTATTCCTCCGCCCACGCCGATGGCGCCCAAGCTGTCGAGGGAGTTGATGTGTTCGCCGGTTATCCCGGTGCATACTGAGCGGACGTTGACACCCGCCATGAGCTCGGCTTCGTGAATCGCCTTCGAGATGGCCTGTACCGTCTTCTGAACGTCTACCACTACGCCCCGGCGCAAGCCGTCAGAGGGAGTGTGACCCACACCGATAACCCTACGACCATCACCTGCCGTTACCTCGGCGATGACCACACACACCTTGGTCGTTCCCAGGTCGAGGCCGACTACCATATCTCCAACAGCCATGGTCTCAGCCCTCCTTTCGGTTTGTGGATCCGTTGCCTACGACCACCTGGCCCTCGTATCGCAGATCCACGTAGCTTGGATCAGGACACTCGCGATAGACCCGTCCCATCAGCTCCTCAAGGACGCCCAGACGTTCCTGCACCCGATCCATGGGCATGCGCACTTCCAACCCGTCTCCCACCATGAACAGCCGGACGGCATCGGCACCCAGTGGCCGAATCTCAGAGAAATTTCTGGAGAATGCGGGCTCGAGGGCGGCAGCTTCCGCCCACCACTCCAACACCAGCGCCAGCGATGAATCAGCCAGGATCTGTCCTGGCATCGCCGCGGGTGAGTCCAAATTGGGAACGCCGATCACGGCTCCCCGAAGCACGGGCAGGTCGAGGATCTCTCGCTCTTCGCGCTCCAGCTCCGCTCCCGGGAGTAGGACCCCCTCCGCGTCGATGCCGAGGATCCGTCCGTCGAGCTCTA
Source organism: Gemmatimonadota bacterium (assembly GCA_002725915.1). GTDB lineage: Bacteria > Latescibacterota > UBA2968 > UBA8231 > UBA8231. Next base: position 21,559 of record PBRM01000014.1, on the reverse strand, counting down.
CCCAGGCGAATCGCTGGCGCTCGAGGATGGTGATGGCGAGACGATCGGGAGGTTTTCTCACGATCCGCGCCCGCTTGACCCACACCAGACTGTCGAGACGAAGCGCCACGGCATTCAGATCGACGCGGAAGATATTGTCGCCCACCGCCAGTCCGCTCGCCTCGAGGATGTCGTCCCCATTCAGTAGCCTCAAGCCCTTTACTTCAAGTGCCGCCAGGGTGAAATCCTCACTTGGGGGTGCCGCCAGGATGCCCTGTGCCCAGGGCCAGGCCACCGCCGCCAACGCCGCGAAAGTCACCACGGCCAACGCCGCGAAGAACAACCGCAGCCGGCCTCCACCTCGTCCGCTCGCAACTCTCCCCGTCATCGCTCGTGCGCCATGGCTTTCCGATTCCTCTCTGCGCCTGATCTCACCTCGCGCCCCCGCTGACCCGCTCACCACTCACTCACCCGCCCCCCCGAGCCGGAGAAGAGCTCGAGGCGCCCGCTGTGAGGGCGTCGGCCACCTCGTTGATGGTGCCGGCCCCCAGGGTGATGATTAAATCGCCGGCGACGCAATCCGCCTTCAGTCGATCGGGGAGATCCCACATATTGGGGACATAGGCAACCTCCTCGTAGCCAGCGGAGCGCATCACATCGGCGATCTGGCCGGCGTGGGTCCGGGAATCAGGGGCCTCCCGCGAACCGTACACCGAGGTCAGGTAGACGGCGTCCGCCTTTAGTAGAGCGCGGCCGAACTCAGCGAAAAACGCTCGGGTCCGGGAATAGAGATGCGGCTGAAAGACGGCGACTACCCGTCTGCCCGTAGCTCTCACCGCTGACAGCGCTGCTTCTACCTCCGTCGGGTGGTGAGCATAGTCGTCGATGACGAGAATACCACCAAATTCCCCTTTGACTTCGAGTCTCCTGTCCGCGCCGCGGTAGGCGGCCAGCCCGGCGGAGATGTGCTGAAAGTCGACGTCGAGCGCTCCGGCGACCGCGGCAGCTGCGACCGCATTGGCAACATTGTGCAGTCCTGGCACCGAAAGATCGACGAAGCCGATCTCTGTACCCCCAACGCGCAGGCCGAATCTGCTCCCCATCGCGCCTACCTCGACGTCAACCGCACCGATGTCTACACCTACCTCGTCGCCTGCGCTGACGTCATTGCCGTAGATTCCGAAGCTGAGCACCTCTCGGCCCAAGCCTGATACCACCGCGCGAGCTCCTTCGTCATCTCCGTTGACGACTGCGGTCCCCCCGGACGGCACCCATTTCAGGAACTGGCGAAATGCCTCGTATAGCTCTTCGAGATCTCCGTATCGATCCATGTGCTCGGCTTCGGCATTGGTCAGCAGAGCGATTTGCGACCGCACTTGGAGGAAGGCCCCGTCAAACTCGTCGGCTTCCAGGACAAGCACATCACCGGACCCCACCGTGCCTTGCGCCCTGCCCCCCCAACGTCCACCCACCAGCTCAGATGGACAGAAGCCGCCGCTGCGGAGAATCGACGCCAGCATGCCCGCCGTCGTCGTCTTGCCATGGGTACCGGCCACGGAAACGGTGACGAAGGAACGGCTGAGTTCTCCCAACATCTGCGCCCTGGACATGGTGCGGATGCCGAGGCGCCGAGCTGCTGCCAACTCCTCGTTCGCCTGCGGCACCGCGGCGGAGTATACTACCAACTGTGAACTGTCCACGTTGGCCGCCGCGTGGCCAAGATGAGCCTCTATTCCATCCTCTCGCAACTGGGCCACGGGAGTACCCGGATCTCGATCCGAGCCGCTGACCCGGTAACCCAGACCGGTCAGGAAACGCGCCATAGCCTCCATACCAACGCCGCCGACGCCCACGACGTGGACTCTCTCGACCCCCTCGAGAGCGGCGATTTGCACGCACTTCATCCGAGATTGTCAATCCAGATTACGCGGAGACTCGGCCGCTTTTCGGCAGCCCGCCGATGGCGTCAGCCCGCCGGAGCCACTGAAGTGTCGGCGTCGAAAGGCACGCCAGCTGAACCCGCTGCGACCAGGGACCGAATGGGACGAGTGGCCGGCCTGTGCGCGAACCCCGTCTCTGGCCACGGAAACGAGAATGCCGATGCCACACAGGTTCCACATGAGGGACGCCCCGCCGTAACTGATAAAGGGGAGCGGTAGACCAGTGGTCGGCACCAGACCCGTGACCACCCCCATGTTGAGAACAGCATATACACAGATCATCAGCGTCGTGCCCGCGGCCACGAGAAAGCCGTGGTGTGTAGAGGCGCTGAGCGCGATCCGATAGCCGTGAATGGAGAGTGCGGCGAAGAGTCCGATAACGCTCAGCGTGCCGGCAAGACCCAGCTCCTCTCCGACGAGGGCGAAGACGAAGTCGGTGTGCGGCTCGGGCAGAAAGTGCTTCTGCATACTGTTGCCCAGACCCACGCCTACCAGCCCTCCGCTCCCGAACGCCAGCAAAGACTGGGTGATCTGAAATCCGTCGGTCAGCGGGTTGGACTCCCGAAAATAGCTGAGGACGCGCTGCAGCTGGTACGGCGAGTGGTAGAGAGATATGGCGACCACGGGAACGGCGGCCAGAGCAGTAGCGGCCAGGTGCAGTGATCCCGCACCACCAAGCCACAATACCGCAAATGAGATGAGGCCTATGGCCACGGCAGTGCCCAGGTCTGGCTGCATAAGAATCAGGCACTGGGCGACAACGATGACAGCGAGCCTCGGCGCCAGCCCGCTTGCCCACTCGCCGATTCGCTCCTCCTTGCGCACCAGCACATCGGCGAGGTAGAGAACCAGCGCGAGTTTGACGAACTCGGAAGGCTGGAAGGACATGGTGACTGACAGGGGCAGGGAGAAGGGCAGCCAACGCTGGGCGCCCTTCCCCTCCCCAAAGGCGAGGACCAGGACCAGTAGCGCCAGCCCGATGAGAAGAAGGGGTCGAGCGAGATACTGAAGGACAGTCAGTGGAACGCGAGCCACGACGAACATGAGCACGAGACCCGCCAGAGCGCGAAACACCTGGCGCTCCAGGAAGAATCCGCTGTCGTCGAAGCGGTCGCTGGCCAGCGCGGAGCTCGAGCTGTAGACCATCACCACGCCCAGTCCGACCAGGATGACGGCAAGGAGAAGCACCTGTCGACCCGGCTGTTGAGAAGAGCCTGTGGACATTCGGAACAATCGCGAAAAGGGCTGTGCTGCGAGGACGATCACTACTGCCGAAGGGTGGCCGCGGGGACAGCTCACTCGGGGAAAGTCGGCAGTGTCAGAGTGTTCGAGTGTCAGGTGAGCGACGACGGAAGATCGTGAGCGACGACCGAAGATCGTCTGGACCTTCTAACGTAACCTGCTGACGATGACTCTACTTCTGCTCTGCACCGGAGGGGGGGTCCGGCAGAGCAGCTCCCATCTGTGGAAACCACCGGTGATGGCGGTGGATACAAAGCGACTATGCCAAGGAGAACGAGGCGGGAGCACTCATCCTCCATCACGCAAGCCGCTGGACGAGTTCTTCTAACTGCATGTCCCGTGAGCCTTTTACGAGTACGACATCACCCGCTTCCACTAACGAGCTGACGAACCGGCAGAGTTCGACTCTGTCGGTGAAGTGCAGTACGCGATCTCGGCCCATGCCTGCAGCGACAGCGGCATCCAAAGCGAACCGCATCATGGGACCGAGGCCAATAAAGTGATCGACGCCCATCTCATTGGCGTGGAGCCCCACCTCGGCGTGCATCTGATCGCTCTGCTCACCCAACTCGAGCATGTCCCCCAAGACGAGAATCTTGCGCCCAGAGGGGGCGGTTTCTATCTGCTGCAACAGCTCGAGAGCTGCACTCAGCGAACCGGGATTTGCGTTGTAACAGTCATTAATAACACATATCCCGTTTTTCCGCAACATCTCCGACCGCATGGCTAGGGGCTTGAACTCCCCCAGGGCCGCGCGCACATCCGCCCATGACACACCGCACACTCTTCCTACCGCGGCGGCGGCCAGGGCGTTGTAGACATTGTGCCGACCCGGAATCTTGAGGTCGATAGAATTATTCTGTAGAGAGAAGTGGCCGCAGCCCTCCCGGTCAAGGACAAGTCCCTCCCCACTAAAATGGCTCCCACGCGTCAGACCGAAGCCAAGGAGTCTCCCCTTTGTCCTCTTTGTCCCCTTGGCGACGACACGGTCGTCTGCATTGACGAGAGCCAACGAAGACTCATCCTCGATATAATCCAGGAGCTCCCCTTTGGCCTTGGCCACTCCCTCTACAGATTTGAAGATCCCAACATGCGCTAAACCGATGTTCAACAGCACGCCTATGGTAGGTCGCGCAACAGAGCACAGATACTCGATGTCGCCTTCCCGACGTGCCCCCAGCTCCACGACCGCCGCCGTGTGCTGCGAGCCGAGGTGCAACAAGGCCCTGGGCACGCCGATCTCGTTGTTCTCGCTTGCCGGCGTCTTGAGGACCGTGAAGCGCCGCGCCAGGATGGCTGCGATCATCTCCTTGGCCGTAGTCTTGCCGGACGACCCAACAACAGCTATGACGGGAAGGCAGAACCTCTTCCTATTCTCGCGAGCGACATCGCCCAGAGCCGACAGCGGTGAATCGACTGCCAGTAGCGGGCCGCGGCGGCAGTCTCCCCCCCCTGCCATCCAGGCTCTCTCGACGATGGCAGCGCTAGCGCCGCGCTGGAAGGCCCCGTCGACGAACTCATGGCCGTCGAAATCAGGTCCACGGAGAGCCGCGAATACTTCACCTCTGGCGATCGACCGGCTGTCGGTGCAGATTCCACGCGCGGGGCGACAGTCCATCCCCGGCTCGGGCCTCCGCCAATCTCCTCTCGTCCAGCGTCTAACGTCATCTAACGTGATCCCTTTCATCCCTCCACCCGGCGCCGGCACCTGTTCCGCTCACGCCCTCGGGAGGCGACTCCGCAACGCCCTGCGAGCTACCTCGCGGTCATCGAATTTGACGACCCGATCGGCGAAGACCTGGTGCGACTCATCCCCCTTGCCGGCGATGACGACGGTGTCTCCGGCGCGAGCGAGCTCGACCGCCAGAAAGATTGCTTCCTGCCGATCGACATAGGTCATCGCTTCCCGGCCACATCGAAGACCCGCCGAAATCTCGGAGATGATGTGCTCGGGCGATTCGCGCCGGGGGTTGTCGGAGGTGAGAATCACGACATCGGCCAAATGGCTGGCGACCTGTCCCATTAGAGGGCGCTTCCCCGCATCCCTGTCCCCTCCGCAGCCAAAAAGGCAAATGAGCCTCTCCCGAGTCACCTCCCTCGCTGTCCGAAGCACGGTCTCCAGTCCCGCCGGTGTGTGCGCATAATCGATCAGGACGTGGAACTCCTGCCCTTCGTCGATCGCCTCCAGGCGTCCGGGCACGCTATCCAAAGACGCCAGTCCCAAGCAGATCGCCTCGCGGTCAATGCCGAGGCCGTGCGCGCAGGCGAAAGCAGCCATTACGTTAGAGCAATTGAACTCCCCCGTCAACCGGCTGCGAACCTCAACAGTGCCGGATGTCGTATGCAGTGTTATGTCGGTACCGGAATCCGTGTCGACCGCCTCCAGCAGACGCACTTCCGCCTCCGCATGACGGCCGAAAGTTGTACTTCGTCCGGCTGCTCGCTCCAGCAACAGGGAGCTGACGGGATCATCGAGATTGACCACAGCGCGGGCGCCTCCGCCGCCGTCCAAACGCTCGAAGATCCTGGCCTTGGCCTCCAGATAGGCGGCTTCGCTGCCGTGGAAGTCGAGATGGTCTCTGGTCAGATTGGTGAAGACGACGGCGTCGAAATCGATCCCGGCAACTCTATCCAGAGCAAGGGCGTGCGAGGACACCTCGAGGACGACGGCGCTGCGTCCGACCTCGACCATCCGCCGCAACACCACCTGCAGGTCGGAGGCCTCTGGCGTGGTGTTGGCCAGGNCTTCCATGTCGTCGCCCACCTGAGCGCCGAGNGTGCCCACGTAGCCACATGAAATTCGCGCCGCTTCAAGTATGTGCCGCACCATGAGGGNTGTGGTGGTCTTNCCGTTGGTTCCGGTGACTCCCACGGTTCGCAGGCCCGTCGCCGGATGGCCGTTTACCAGGGCTCCGAGCTGGGCGAGGGCAAGGCGGCAGTTTCTGACGCGTATACGGGCAGCCGCCCCCGATGGTGCGTCATCATCCTCCACCACTACGGCTGCGGCGCCACGGGCAACGGCGTCCTCCACGAACTGGTGCCGGTCCCGTTCCTGACCGCCCCGAATCGCCACGAAGACGGATCCGTCGGTGACAAGTCTGGAATCGCACTCTACCGACGAGACCTCCGGATCTCCTCTCCTCCCCCCCGCCTCCAAGACGGCGCCTGGGACTGCCTTGACGAGCTCAGCCAGATGCATGTCAATCGTCCTCATCGATGGAAGAGCGCCAATTTATGGTTGGTCAGCTGGCGCAGCAACATCGCCTGACGCAGAGGCATAGCAGTCAAGTCGGTCACGGATGCGAGCTCCGGTCGCTCCAGCACGCACGCCACCTCACGGCCACCTGAAACACTCTCGCCGCGCTCGGGCTCCTGGGAAACCACGGTGCTGCCGATGCCGCTGAAGCGGACGGACAGTCCCCGGAGCCCGCAGTGGTAACGCGCCAGCGCCTGCGTCATTCCCCGAAGGTCGGGGACGGCGCTCGCCACCCCCCTTCGAACGCCGTTCAACGGACCGGTCAAGACACCCGCGCCCTTGGGTTCGAAGGTCTCCTCCACAGCGAGCGCGTAGATTCTCTCCATCGCGCGCTTGAACGCCGGCGCCGCCGCCTGTCCACCCCACTTGCTCCTCCGCGGATTATCCAGGGCAACGAGGCAGAGAAACTGAGGATCGTCAGCCGGCAGAAACCCGATGAAGGAGACTACGGCCTCGTCTTCGGCGTAACCCGCGCCGTCTGAACGCGCCCGCTGTGCGGTCCCCGTCTTTCCCGCCACGCTGACTCCCCTGATCTGAGCGCGGGTGCCGCTTCCCCGCTCTACGACGCCGGCCAGAATCGCCCGCATCTCCCTGGCTGTTTCCGGTGAGATAACCCTCCGCACCTTCTGGGGGCCTGCCCAGGACTCTCCCCCCTTGCCGCCGGAGCCCTTCACCTCCTTGGCAATCACCGGGGCCATCAGCACGCCCCCGTTGGCGATAACGCCGAAGGCCAGCACCATCTGGATTGCGGTGACGCTGATCTCCTGACCAATCGCTATGGTATCCAGGGACCGATTCGTCCACTCCCGGGCATGACGCAGTAGGCCGGCGCTCTCGGCGGGCAGGTCGATTCCCGTGCGCGTGCCGAAACCGAAGCTGCGCATATAGCCGTAGAATTCGTGCTGCTCGAGTCTCCGCGCCAGCTTGACCGCCCCGATGTTGCTCGACTTTTCCAGCACCTCCCGGCTGGTAAGCCAGCCGTGAGGTGAGAGGTCTCGCAGGACATCGCCGTTCGCCAGCTCCAGGACCCCGTTCTCGCAGAATACTCGCGTCTCCGATCCGGCTCGTCCCCGGTCGAGGACCGCCGCGGCCATGATCGCCTTTAAAGTCGACCCCGGCTCGTACGCATCGGTCACGGTGCGATTGCGCCGCAGCTGCGGGCTCGACGCACCCGGATCGTTCGGATCGAAGCCAGGCACGCTGGCCATGGCAAGGATCTCACCTGTCCGCGGGTCGGAGACGATACCCAGAGCGTTCTCGGAGCCGGAATCCTCCATGGCGCGGAGCAGTTCCTCTTCGAGGACATCCTGGTACACCGCGTCAATCGTCAACGTCACCGAACTGCCGTTGACGGGGGGCTGACGCTGCTCCTCGCGTCCCGGCAGCGCCCGCCCCCTGCCGTCCACGAAGGACAAGGCCTTGCCCTCTCTGGCGTTAAGGGCGTCGGAAAAGGCAAGCTCCAGTCCCTCCCGACCCTGATTGTCGATATCTGTGAAGCCCATAAGCTGGCCGGCCAAGAGCGCATAGGGATAAAGCCTAGTCGTCTCAGAGTGCTGAAAGACACCTTTGAAGTCAGGAGCCGGCAACTCCGACGGGCGCTGCCCGTCTACCTGGCGCGCGAGATATAGAAAGGTCTGAGAGCTTTGGAGTTGGCGGCGCAGAGCCTCACTGTCCGTACCGCGAAGGGAGGCGAAGTAACGGGCGACTTCGTCGGGCCGCTCTACAAGCGAGGGGTTGCAGTAGAAAGACACGGACTGCACGTCCAAGGCCATTTCCCTTCCCCGTCTGTCCAGAATTCGACCTCGGTTGGCGCTGAGATCTCGCCAGCGACCGTGCTGTTCCTTCGCTTTGAGCGCAAGGGCGGTGTGTTGCAACCCCTGCACCTGCACCAGTCGGCCAGCCAGCAGTAACCAGGCACCTACACCGACCAGGGCGACCAGACGAAGTCGCCCGCGACCCACCTCGTGCCGATCCATCTCGGGCGCCATACGGCGCCTGCGAAATCTGTCGGGCTTACCCACCTGTTCCCCCTGTTCGCGCCAGATTGGATTCCTCACGCTCTCGATCTGTTGCCTTGATCATCCCCAGGTGCTTCTGGGCGATCCGCATTATGGTGCCCGGCTTTGACTTCATGACCGCCGCCGCGGTCAGTCTGGAGCGTTCCTCGCTGAGGGACTCGATCCGGACTCGCGCTGCGCTCGTGCGACGAGCGATGTCGGCGAGCGCCACCTTGCTCGACACAAACGCAGTGGTGACGCTCACCAAAATGACCACACCCGCAACCAGAACCCGCATGGACGAGCCAGTCGGCGTTTTCGCCTTCCTCTCTCTCCTCTCAGATGATCGCATCACTCCGAATCCTCTCGGAGATGCGCAACACGGCACTCCGCGCCCTGCGGTTGCCTGCAACTTCTTCTCTGCTTGCTCTCAATGCCTTGCGGTGGACGCTCCTGAATTGCGGCTTTCGGCCGCAGCCACAAACGGGCATCCTGGGGGGGCATACGCAACCCCTCATCAGAGCCGTCAGCTTCACCTTGACCAGACGGTCCTCTATAGAGTGGTAGGAGATGACGGCCAGCCGACCTCCAGTCGGCAGGGACTCGATGGCGCTATTGAGACCGCTGTCGAGTTGAGACAACTCATCGTTCACCTGCATACGCACCGCCTGGAACACCCGGGCAAGGGTCTTATTCGGATGGCTGGGTCCGGTATCCGCTACCGCCATCCGGAGGTCCTCCGTAGTGCTGAGACCATGACGGTCTCGAAGGCGGCAGATCGAGCGAGCGATGCGTCGCGCTCCCCGCTCCTCTCCGTATTTCCTGATAATACCAGCCAGGTCGGCCTCCGAGACACGTGCGATCATCTCGGCCGCAGGCACCCCGTTACTGCGGTCCATGCGCATGTCCAGAGGGCCGTCCTGGTGATAACTGAAACCCCTATCTGCCATATCTATTTGATGTGATGAAACGCCCAGATCGAACAGGATGCCTCGCAGTGCGCGGCTATCGCGGCCGGGCATGGCCTGGTCCATCAACCGTGACAGATCCCGAAAAGCTCCCCGCACTAGTATCACTCGCCCCGGGAACTCCGACTCGAGCGCGACCGCCTCTCTCAGCGCCTCCCCGTCCCGGTCCAGACCGATGAGCGTTCCCCTGCTGTCCAGCGCGCGGAGAATTGCCCGGCTGTGGCCGCCACCTCCCACGGTGGCGTCGACATAGACCCCGGATGGATCGGTCACCAGTCCGACGACGACTTCGGCCGCCATTACCGGTCGGTGAAAGTCCCCACCTCCAGAGGTGGTGGTGATTGTTTCGGGCATCGGCCTCAGCAGCTGCTGGATTGCGCCTCTTCACCTGGCCATAAGTCTTTCTAAACGATCCATCTTGTACCTAGCGGGATCTTGATCTCACCCGGGTCAGTATTGAAAGCCCTTCTCGACTCCGGCGCATGACCCACAGCCGGGTTTAGTCGCCCCGATAAGCGCCGGTCGGTCGTCACAAGTCGAGACTCTCAGCAACCTCCTCAAGTGTCGACTCGGCTTGCTCCAAGTACGCTGTCCAGCTTTTCGGATTCCAGAACTCCAGCTTGTCGAGGGCCCCGATGACGATCATCCGATCTCCGATTCCCGCCCTTTCGAGAAGCTTTCGCGGAATCGTGGCCCGTCCCTGGCGATCGAGGCGCACCTCGTGGGCCTGCGAGAGGGTTACCCGGTAGAAGAGACGAACCTTCTGGTCTGTCTGCGAGAGCCGCATGATTTTTTCTGTAATGGCGGCCCAGGCGCGTTGGGGATGGGCGGTGAGGCACCCGTCCAGCCCGCGTGACACTACGAGGGTGTCACCGTCCTCTGGCTGCAGCTTTCTGCGCACCTCTGCCGGGATGAAGATCCGCCCCTTTGCGTCCACCGGGACATCGTATTCTCCTAGGAATCGCGACATGCGGTCCGATCATCCCTTCTACACCATTACACACCGTTTTACACCACCAACATAGTATACTCCTACCAATCGGGAGTGTCAAGCAAAAAACCACACCGCTTCCAGTCGCAGCGAGACTATCGTATCTACTTGTTATTAATGGAATAAATAGAGAAAAACACATCTGGGGGCATGCCGATGTCGAACATTTTCATGTGTTGGACGAGGCCATCTCCCCCATTTCGACCATCAGCCTAAACTTTCTCCAGGACGCTGCGATTGATTCTCGCTCCACGCGCCAGAAATTTTTCCTCGTAGTTGGTTCTGACCCCCTCCCAGGCAAGATCGGTCTCTCGCAGAGAGTGCATCCGGTCCAACACCTCCAGCATGACCTGGAAATAGTCGTCGTGATCGGTGGCCAGCCACAGCAGCCCCCCAGGCAGCAGGGTGCGGACGACTTCTGTCACGAACCCGTCGTTGAACAGTCGACGCTTATGGTGTCTCTTCTTGGGCCAGGGATCGGGGAAATACAGATGGTAGGCCCGTACGGACTCAGCGGGGACAAAGAACTCGACGAACTCGCGAGCATCGGCCCGAATCAGTCGGACGTTGCCTAGACTCCGTTTTAGGCATCGATCGTGGGCGATCCGCAGGTACTTACCCGCCCACTCGACGCCGAAGTAGTTGATCGAAGGCTGTCGTTGCGCCGCGTCGATCAGGTAGCGGCCCTTGCCGATACCGAGCTCGATCTCGACGGGATTGGTGTTGCCGAAGACGCGAGTGCAGTCCAACATCGGGTCTACCCGATCGCGCTCCTCCAGATATAGGTACAGCCTCTCTGTGCTCGAAACGTTCATCGCAAAAGGACGCCGACCTCGCGTGCTGGCCAGCGTCAATAGATCGGTCGCTGAAAAGACTCCCCCTATCCCGCCGCTTCGCTATTTGCGCTCCTAACGGGACGGCAGACCGCAGAACTGATCGTAGTCGATCAACTCCTTGACCGTGGGGGAGTCACCACAGACTGGGCACTCGGCGTTGCGGCGCAGCCTGAGCTCGCGAAATTTCATCTCCATCGCATCGTAGAGTACCATGCGGCCCACTAGGGAGGATCCCCTTCCCAGGATCAGCTTGACCACCTCGGTCGCCTGGATCATTCCCACAATGCCGGGTAGTACACCCAGGACCCCACCTTCGGCGCAGCTGGGGACTTCGCCGGGGGGAGGCGGCTGCGGATACAGGCACCGGTAGCACGGGCCTCCCTCCGCCGAGTGATAGACTGTTGCCTGCCCCTCGAATCGAAAGATGCTCCCATCGACTACAGGTTTGCCAAGAAGCACCGCAGCGTCGTTCACGAGGTATCGGGTGGGGAAGTTGTCGCACCCATTGACGATTATGTCGTAATCGCCGAGGATGTCGAAGGCGTTGGCGGATGTGAGCAGCTCGTGATATCCGTTGATGGCAATGCCCGGATTCAGATCGAGCATCCGCTCTCGGGCGGCCTCCACCTTCGGACGCCCGATCACCGACTCGCCGAACAGGACCTGACGTTGCAGATTGCTCCTGTCCACCACATCTGCGTCGACGAGGCCGATGGTCCCCACGCCCGCACCGGCCAGGTACAGCCCGGTGGGGCACCCGAGTCCGCCCGCGCCGACCAGGAGGACCTTCCCTTTCAGGAGCTGCTGCTGGCCCTTCTCCCCCACTTCGGGCAGGATGATATGGCGGGAGTATCTCTGCAGGTCGTCATCTGACAGCAACCCGTTCTGTTCTATCGCAAAGCCGGCGTCCTTCCACCCCTTGAAACCGCCGCTCATCGAGCTCACCTTGGTGTATCCCATGGCCGCCAGATCTCTGGCGGCCAGAGCCGATCGGTTACCGCCAGCACAGTAAAGGACGATGGCAGCCTCCCTGTCCGTGGTCACATCTTCCTCCACAGTCATCTCGAGGAATCCACGCGGTATGAGCTCGGCACCCGGAATATAGCCGTCCAGCACCTCGTCGCGCTCCCGCACGTCAATGAGGTGCTGCGTCTCTCCCGCCTGCAGCCCCTGACTCACTTCCCGGGGCGTGACTTCCACGATGCTATCCTTCACCTTTTGCAACAGCTGGCTCGAAGTCAGCGCCATAGTCTTGCCTCTCCTCTCTATCTCTAATACCTAACTACCCTTGTCAACCGGTATCACCCATTCCACGCCCCAACTCTCGCCCGGGGGAGCTGCGCTGCCGAGGGCAATTTCGGAAAGCTCTCACTCACCGCCTCACAGCCGGTTGGCTTCTGCTACAACTCGCCGGGCCGCCAGGTCCATCTCGCACTCTGTGTTGAAACGGCCCACTCCAAATCTGAGTGACCCGAAGGCGAGCGTATCGTCTCTGCCGATCGCCCGCAGTACGTGAGACGGCTCCGACGCACCTGATGTACACGCGGCGCCGGAGGAGAGTGCGATATCTCGCAGAGCGATGATGAGTGCAGCCCCGTCAAGGTCGTGCAGGGACACATTCAGACATCCAGGCAGCCGGTGCTCGACGTGTCCGTTCAAGGTTACCTCTGTCACCATACCGGCCAGCAGCCCGTGGTAGAGGCGGTCGCGCATGGCGCGCACTCGCTCGGCCTCACCAGCCGCCATCTCGGTGGCACAGATCTCGCAGGCTTTCCCAAGTCCAACGGCACCGGGCACGTTCACCGTTCCAGATCGAAGTCCGCGTTCCTGTCCCCCACCCTCGAGCTGAGGTGCCATCCTCACTCGGGGGTGCTTCCGACGAGCAAACAGGGCGCCCTGTCCCTTGGGGCCATACATCTTATGTGCCGATATAGAGAGAAGATCGATGCCAAGATCATCCACGTCCAGGGGTATCTTGCCCGCTGCCTGGGCGGCATCGCAGTGCCAGAGGACCTCCTTCTCCTTGGCTATCTGGCCTATCGTCGCCAACGGCTGAACGGTGCCGATCTCGTTGTTGGCCGCCATTATGGAAATGAGGATCGTCTGCTCGCCGATGGCGTCTCTCAGCTGATCGGGATCGATGCGCCCGTAGGCGTCCACCGGTAGATAGGTAAACCGGACCCCTTTTTTCTCCAGGCTTCGGCAGCAGTCGAGGACGGCTCTGTGTTCGGTGACGCAAGTGACCACGTGACAGGGTCGGGTGCCCTGGAACTCGATAACTCCCTTGATGGCCAGGTTGTTGGCCTCGGTCGCGCCGCTCGTGAAAACCACCTCCTGCGGAGATGGCGCTCCGACGAGTCGGGCGACCTGCGCCCGGGCCGTCTCCAGAGCCTCGGCGGCTACCAGCCCGTAGGAGTGGGTCTTGCTGGCCGCATTTCCGAAACGCTCGGAGAAAAACGGCAGCATAGCCTCCAGAACGCGTGGATCGACCGCTGAAGTGGCGAGATTGTCTAGGTAAATGGTTCCGGCTGACGTCTGATGGGATTCAGACGCTAAAGGATTCTCCGCAGCCGCAAGTTGTACGGGCATTTGGGTTTTCCACCTGGAATCCGGATCCCATCAACCCGTCGTCGTACCTGAGAACGACGCCGTTCAGGTACAGGCTGCTCTTGGCGTCGACGAAGACCTTGACTCCATTCGACTCGATGACCTGATCCATCTCGTTGGGCGTTTCCTCGAATTCGAGTTTGTATTGGAATCCGGAACAGCCGCCGCCCATTACAGCCACGCGCAATCCGTAACCGGGAGTTCCCTGCTGTTTCAACATCTGATCGACTTTCTCAGCTGCTTCGTCGCTTACCATAAGCATAATAAGAAATGACTCGTTTAGAACGATCTCTTACGCCATCTGCGGGAGAGAAGGACGAATGCCCGAATCCCGGTTGAGAATGACGAGTCCTTCTCGACTCCGGCGCAGGACCCACCTGTTAGTTCCCCAAGTAGCGCCGGGCGCGTCACGGGCGAAAGATAACGCTCTCCACCAGAGCGGGGACCTCGGCGTGGCTGCAGTACATCTCACAGCTGTGACAGTCGCGTTCAAACACTTTGATTGTGCAACAGAGACAGCTGTTCAGCACCTCGATCCCGCGAGCGTTATTTTCCTTCATCTCTTCGTAATGGCTTATCTTCCGGTCGATTTCGGCCTGGTGCCCGACGAGGACCTCCGTCATCGCGCGAGCCAGGTCGCCGCCTGTCTCGACCCTGTCCTTCAGGCTGAACAACTCTCGGATGCGCTCCAGCTCGAATCCCAGGGCCTTGAGTCCCTGGATGATCTCCAGGCGCCGCTCCTGATCGTCGGAGTAGCGTCGGAACCCACGATCCGTCCGCTCCTGGGGCTCGATCATCCCGAGCTCTTCATAGTAGCGGATAGTCCGGGTCGACACGCCTGCTCTTACTGCGAGATCACCTATCTGCATCATCGTCGGGTGTGACCGTGAAATGCCGCGGGGAGGGTGTATTTGAGTAGGGCAGTTCCTGGGGTCGCGCATCGCGGCCCACTCGGGGAACACCGTCAGAACGGGAGTTCTCATCGGGCCCCAAAGCTTCTATTTTTGTGAATATACTTATCCACCCCTGGAGTGTCAACGAGGTGGCGCCACAATCGGGAGAGAGGCCATCGAGAACATTGAGTCCACCATTCGGCAGGCGCTGGCTGCGGGGATCATGCCGGGGGCGACGCTGGCCATCGGCGGCGGTGCGAACGACTCCTATCTTAGGGCCTTTGGCTCTGCTGCCACTCATCCACATCATCGACCCATGGCGGAAAGCACCCTCTTCGACGTCGCTTCTCTGACCAAGGTGTCGGCCACAGTACTGCTGGTCATGAAGCACACCGAACAGGGCCGGCTCGACATCGACACGCCGTTGGGAGAGATCCTTCCCTCCTACTACCCCCCCGACAAATCGGCTCTGACCGTCCGACAGCTGTTGTCCCATACAGCCGGGCTGCCCGCGGAAGTCCGCCTCCGAGAGCAACTCGCCCCCGAGCCCCTGTGCCCGACGTCGGGCGACGCGCGCGACTCGATCATAAAGCGGTTGCTGGCGTCGGCACCTGAATACGAGCCGGGCACTGACGTCAAATACAGTGACCAGGGCCCCATCCTGGTGGGAGACCTGCTCGAAAAACTCGCGGGCGACAGCCTGGATCGCCTTTGCGAGCGGGAGATATTCTCCGTCTTTGGGCTGGCCGACACGTTTTTCGTCCATTTGGACAACCCTCTTCCGAAGGCGCGGCGGCCGCCCGAGAGTTTCGCCGCGACAGAAGACTGTCCGTGGCGGGATCGGGTCGTGGTGGGGCAGGTCCACGACGAGAACGCCTATCTCCTGCGCGGTGTCGCCGGACATGCCGGCCTCTTCTCCACCGCTGCAGACCTCAGCGTCCTGGCCCGGATGCTGCTGAATCCAGCTGCTCACGGGTATCTGCACCCGGACACGGTTCGCCACTTCACCAAGAGCCAGCTCGATCTGCCCGGCGCTCGCGCTGTGGGCTGGATGAAAGCCGTTGCGGGAGGCCCGTTCGGAGACTGCTCCTCTCCGACGGCTTTTGGCCACACGGGCTTCACGGGAACGTCCATCTGGATCGATCCGGAAAAGGATCTCTACGTCATTCTCCTCACGAACCGGATCCACCCCAGTCGTCAGAACAGAGAGTTCCTCCAATTTCGACCGCACCTTCACAATATTATTGTAATGGCGTTGGGATAGTGCTAGTGTAGCTATAATGAGCGATGGTACGGCATGCAACTATTCCCACACTCACGGCGTCTAACTAACTAGCTGATACTGGTCCCGATACCTGTTCCCATGCTCGACGATCTCGTAACTGAAGGGCCCCCGCGATGACGTCTGGTCGTTTGTCGAGGCACCTGAACCTCCGTGTGGCAGCGCTCCTGATCCCGGTGGCACTCGCCGCACCTGGAGGCGGTCTGGCCACCACCCTGCAGCGGTTTGATCTGGCACAGCTGACCGCCAACGCGACGCAGATCTTCGTGGGCCGGTGCCATTCGGCGAAAACAGAGATCGAATCCGAACAGGTGTACACTCACTACCTCTTTTCTGTAGAGCAGATGATAAAAGGCGATCCAGCCCAGGAGGTGCACGTGTATCTTCTGGGAGGGGAGTTTCAAGGAGTTCGACACACCATTGTCGGCATGCCGACCTTCGTGCCCGAAGAGAGAATCGTCCTCTTCCTGACCGCCGATGACGATCGTGGTCACGCGTGGCCCGTGGGTCTGGGACAGGGGAAGTTCCGGATTGTGTTTGCTGCCGCCAGCAACGAGGAGCCGCGGGTATTTCAATCGCTCTCGAGCAGCGCAGAGTTTCTCACACTGACCGACCACGCTGCCAAGCCAGCGGCCGAAGCGTTGGAGACGGACGGCTTGTATCTCAGCGAGTTCCTCTCGCGAGTACGGGACCTGACAGGCGCCGGTGGGACGGATGACAAACCGAATGCGCGTTGAGGCTCAAACGATCGGTGTGCCCACGCTGCTGGCAGCTCTGTTGCTTCTGCCGCCCCTGCCAGCGGCGGACGCTTTCCTGATACAGACTCTCGACACCCGAGCGGGAGCGGTCCAGCAGGTGTGGGGGACGGACCTGGTCCCCTTCGTCATCCAGGCAGAGGGCTCAGATGACCTGAGTCCGGAGCGAACCATCCCCATCCTGCGGGAGAGCTTCGGCGTCTGGGAGGATGTCGCCACATCGAGACTGAAGTTCCAGGATCGAGGTCTCACCAACAGCCTTCAACCGAGTCGCAGCGACGGCAACAACCTGTTGATCTTCGACGAGACCGGCCGCTGGCTGTCGGCTCCCCAAGGCTCGGGTATCATCGCGGTCACGCGCATCAATTCCGATGCTTCCAGCGGGCGCATCTTCGACGCTGATATCATTTTCAACGGCCGCGATTTTACTTTTGGGACCGAGGGTGGAACAGTCACCGGCGGCAGTGTCAACCTGAAGGACGTGGCCGTGCACGAAATCGGTCACCTTCTGGGTCTGGACCACACCCCGTTGGGGGGGCCGGTCGCCACCCGTCCCACTATGAATCCCTTCTACAACTCCGACGGACCCGGCGAGGCCAGCTCGTTGACAGCCGACGACGAGGCCGGCGCCAGCGTCCTCTACCCCACCTCCTTCTTCGGCACCGTCACCGGAGTTATCTCCGGAACCGTCAACTCGCAGGACGGGGCGCCTATCTTCGGCGCTCAGGTGACGGCGGAAAACATCGACAACGGCGACATTTTCAGCACGGTGTCAGGTGCCTTCCCACGTCTGGGTGACCGCGGCGAATTTCTGCTGCAGGGACTGACGCCAGGGAGGTACCGCCTCGGAATCGCTCCGATCGAAGGACGCCTGAGCGATGAGAACTTCGGCGGGATATTCGAGGGTTTCGACACCGGCTTCCCCGTCGAGTTCTTCGACAATGTCGACCGTATCGAGCTTGCTCAGCTGTTAACCGTGACGGCCGGTGCGGCGCTCGGCGATATCGGCTTCACCACCGGGTTCCAACGCTTCGGATTTCCCTTTGTCAAGTCACTGGAAGTTGTAGTCAATACGCCCGACACACGGGGTCCCTATGTAGTGCGGGTCAGGGTCGACGACGCGACCCAGCTTACATTGCTCTTCGAACGCGCCGAGGGCGGTTTCATCGAGAGACTCTCGATGCGACAGCTCGGAGCGGACGCCTACGAAGCCAGCATTCCCGGACAGGAGGCGGGTACCAGAATCCGCTACCGCGTGCAGGCCACCAGCTCAGCGGGAGAGGTCACCGAGATCCCGGGGCCCGATCAGTGGCTGAACTTCCAGGTTCTGTCTCTGTCGGGCTCTCCGCTGACGTTTACCGCGATCCGCAATGACGACATCGTCAGCGTCTTTGACACGGGCAGCAGGGAAGAGGTGGCGCGCATTCCCGCCGGTGACGAACCCATCCAGATCGTCAGCAGCCTGGACGGGCGCACGCTCTTCGTCTCGAACCTGGCCTCCGGCGAGATCACCGTCATCGAGACCGCCACCTTCCAGGTGAGGGATCGACTGCGGGTGCCGGGCGAGCCGTTGGACATGGCGCTGTCGGTCGATGGCTCCAGGCTCTACATCTCCAATTCGGGAGCGGGCGCCATCACCGTCGTCGACGTCGCCAGTCTGCAGGTGACTCGGCTGCCCGTGCCACTGGGATTCGATCCGTTCGGGTTGGCGGTGGCCGGAGACGCACAGACAGTGTACGTCTCCGACATCGACGGGAACGTCGTCCTGGCCCTTGGACCCGAAGGCTCCATCCTCACCAGAATCGACGTCGCCGGACGGCCCCGCTCCCTGGCGGCCAGCCCGGACGGGCGCAAGGTCTACGTCACCAGCTTTGACGAGGGCGGGCTCACGGTGATCGACGTGGCCACAAACCGCGTCGTCGGCCTCATCTCCATGCCGGTGAGCGGCGCCTTCGCGGTGGCGGTCAGCCCGGACGGGCGCAAGGTCTACGTCACCGCCCACGACGACGGTGCCGTAGTCATCATCGATGCGGCACAGGAACAGGTGCTCAAGACCGTGCAGACCGGCGCTCAACCTCGGGCCGTCGCGTTCTCGCCGACCGGAGACCTCATCTTCGTAACCAGTGCGTCCTCCGGCCAGATTCACGTGCTGGACACGGAGGAGGATGTCGTTCTCGAGATATTCTCGGCGGGGAACGGCCCCCGAGGCATCGTCGTCATCGACGCCCCTGTCCACTCCTCCCCGCTGGTGACTGCAGCCGACGTCTCCGAGCTGCCTTCGGCTTTTACCTTGAAACCGGCTTTCCCCAATCCCTTCAACACCACCGCCCGGATCGCCTTCACGATTCCGGGAGAACCCGAAGTTACGACACCCGTCAGGCTCGCGGTGTACAACGTCTTGGGCCAGATGGTCAGGACCCTGATGCTGGACGAGAGGGCGCCGGGTGCTTATTCGGTGGCGTGGGACGGCCTCGACGATAACGGCCGAGACGTCGGCACCGGAGTGTATGTCGTGCAGCTGTCAACGGTCCTGAATCGAGGCAGGCGAAAGGTGCTGCTGTTGCGTTAGTGCCCCGTTGAGGAAGCAAGCCAGGCGTTGTGAAATGAGGGTGCCGAGCCGGGATGGATCGGCCGCCGAATACGATCGGCTCCTTCACGGAGCATTAGTGCTATCGGCTTCGGGCGGTCGCGGCTGACAGATGAAGCCGTCAAACGAACACTGGCATGGCGCGAAAACGCCAATCGGGGTTTTGTCTCCGCCGCCCTTCGTCTCGCTCCCGCCATACCTCCTCCCCCGGTGTCAGCAGGATACGGGCGGTAAGCGACATGACGGCGATGCGCTCCTCACTCATGTTGTCGGGTCCACCGTCCTCAGGGATCCCCTACTGTCGATCGCTCTCCCCCTCCCCCTCCTCCGCCTCGTCTGCCGGAGACTCTTCTTCCTCACCCCCATTTCGGGGAGTGACAGCCTTGCCCGCAGACGTCCCGGGCAGAGTGGTAAAGATAGAGACGGAGCTTTGGGCTTCTCCAGTGTCGATCCTCAGTCCACCACCGGTGGTGTACAGATCCCGGTAGGTGGCCGGCAGCAGGAGGATACTCAGCAGCGGTTGGATCCGGGTGATCACGTCGTTGAGGTCACCCAGGAAGCTGCGAGGCACGTAGACGACATCGTCATTCTCCAGCGATACGTTCTGCTCGACATCGCCCACCACCATCCGGCCAAAATTCAGACGGAACATGCTTGGCGTCCCATCGACAATGCGAATAACGCGGATATCGTCCCGCTGTGCCGCCGTCGTGAACCCTCCCGCTTGGCCCAGGGCCTCCATGAGACGGACCCCTTCGGAAAACATGTATACGCCTGAGTTCGAGACCTCGCCAAGTACGATCACCTTCTTGCTTTTCAGATCCGTACCGGGGACTATGACAATGTCATTTCCCTGGAGCACGGCATTGTGCGTCTTCTCACCGGTGTCGAGGACCCGCTGAATATCCAGGCGATAGGTCCTGCCACCGCGGACCAGCCGCACGAGATTGAGCTGGGCGTCCGGGGTGGTACCTCCGGCCTCGAGGATAAGGTCCAACACGGTCGTTCGCGTCTTGAGGGCGTAGCGCCCTTGGCCGGATGCGATCCTCGCGCCGCTAGCGGATGTGACCGACTCGATGGCACCGAGAAGGGAGACCACCTGGGTGTTGAACTCGACCACCTCGATGTCGACCTTGGGATTCCGAAAATACTTTGACAGCTCCACAGTGAGGATGCTGTCCAATTCCGCCACCGTTCGCCCGGCAGCCCTCACGTTCTCTACCAGGGCAAAGGATACATTACCGTCCGAACGCACGGGCACGATCTCTGTGGTCACTTCCACATCGCGGAGGCGGATCTCAAGCTCGTCGCCGGAGCCTATTAGGTACACCGGCGCGCCCTGCCTCAGGGTGAAGGACTGAAGACTGGGATCCCTGGGTATCGCCATCAGCGAAGGCAACTCACTCAGGTCGGATGGTACGAGATACGTCACCTCCCGCGCGGTCGCGCCACATCCCGCCATGGCAGCCATGGCGGCCCCTAGAAGAGCTCGTCGAAACATTGCCCTGTTGCGCATCGGATTCATGTAGTCGGCGCTATCGCAGCTGTCGGCGCAGGCCGCCGACGAGTTGCGCTCCCCCTCGCAGACACATCTGACCGAGTCGGAGCCCGTAAGCCAGAGGGAAGAGCGCTTTCGGTAAAGAGGGAAACACCTGAAGCAAGACAGCTGGGCGTGGGAAGAGGTACTCGAGCAGGAAAGCGGCTCCGCCGATGACCCCTCCGCAGTTGAAGACCCTCATAGCCTCGCCCCAGTCGCTATAGGGCCTGCCGGAACACATCCGCCTCAACAACCATTCCTCCACTCGGCCCAGCTGCTGGGGACGGAGGTGTTCGGCCGTCCGATCCGGCAGTTTTCCCCCGTGGAGCTGGGCCAGACAGATGAGTCCATAGGTGAGCGGACGGGAGAGACGGTAGCGGACCGCCTTCTGCTCCACCAGATTCCAGTCGAGTTCTGCGCCCAGAAGAAAGTGGAGGTCAAGGAGCCAGTTGAGGCGGTTAAAGCTGTGCTTCATCCCATGAACGGCAGTGTAGAGGAGAGCGTCTTCCAGGCCCATGGCCTGCACGCTCACGCCATCCACCGCCGCCAGGCGGCGGTCCCGCCACACCTCCTGAGGATCGAGCCATCCCGACTTCTTCCGGGCCCTGATGCGCTCGATATTCATCAGATCGGTGTGCAGATCCACAACCGCGCGCTCCCCTTCGAACAGATCGCTGTGGCGCGGCGGG
>PBRM01000013.1 GCA_002725915.1 Gemmatimonadota bacterium | reverse complement strand
CTCCGGGGGGCGCGGACCAGCACCTACGGCGTCGATCCCGATGTCGGCATCGCCCTCGACGTCACCTTTGCCACCGACTATCCGGGCATGGACAAGCGCAGATACGGTGACATCAAATTAGGGGGAGGACCGGTTCTCAACCGCGGCGCCAACGTCAACCCGGTAGTCTTCAACCGTCTCGTGTCGGTGGCGAAGAAGAAGAAGATTCCCTATCAGATCTGCGCCGAGCCCGGCGGCACCGGCACCGACGCCAACGCCATGCAGCTTTCTCGCGCCGGCGTCGCCACGGGTCTGGTGAGTGTAGCCCTGCGCAACATGCACACGGCAGTGGAGGTCCTTTCGCTCGACGACCTGGACAGGACCGTAGCGCTGCTCACCGAGTTCACCATCAACCTGGACAAGAACGCGGAGTTCATCCCATGAAAATCACCTCTGTCGACATCTGGACCGTCGTTGTTCCCACCATACCGGGCAGGGTTCACAGTCCCGAGTGGGTGGCGGATACGGGATGGGACCAGATGCCCAAGCAGATCCTGCGCCTCAACACGGACGCCGAGCACCGCGGCATCGGGGAGACGGGTCGGGGTCTGTCCATAGATAAGGTGCGCGAAGGGGCGCGGCTCCTGCTCGGAAGTGACCCGGAGACGCTGCCACTCCAGGACATCTTCTCCTCGGTGCGCGCCGACCTCGAGGCTCGAGGCGACGGCGCCGAGCGCGGAGAGGCCCTGCCATCGGTGGGACAGGGGCCGGCCTACGACGCCTTCGAGATGGCAGTTCTCGATCTGGTCGGCCGGGTCCGCCAGCAGCCCGTCCACGCCCTGCTCGGCGGCGCGGTGCGGGACCGGGTGCGCGCCGATTACTGGATGGGTCACCAGACGCCCGAAGCCGGCCGTCGCGCGGTGGAGCGCGCCTTGTCCCACGGCTTCAAGGGGGCGAAGATCAAGTGCCGGATAGAGGAGCCCATGGTGGAGCGCCTGCAGGCGATGCGCGACGTTGCCGGGCCGGAGTTCAAGGTGACAGTGGATCCCAATGAGCGCTTCCACACAGCAGAGCAGACGATCTCGCTGGCCGAACAGCTGCTGCCGCTGGGCAATGTGGAGGTCTTCGAGGATCCCATTCCCAAGTCGGACCTCGAGGGCTACATCCGCATCCACGAGGCTATCGACCTGCCGGTGGCCATGCACCTGGGCGGCGGCGAGCAGATCGTTCGCGCCGTTAAAGCCGGTGTGGTGGACTGTCTGAATCTCAACGGTGGCCCCGCCGACTTCATGCGCTCAGCCGCCGTCGGGGCCGGCGCCGGCCTGCGCTGCTGGCATGGATCGGGTAACGACCTGGGTATCATCGACACCTCCTACGTGCACGCTGCCGCCCTGGCGCCCAACTGCACCATGGCCTCTGATTTCGTCGGCAGCTGGACCCGCGAGAATGATCTGATCACCGAGTCGATTCAGTTCGTCGATGGCTATGTGCCCACCCCCATGGCTCCGGGACTGGGTTGCGATCTCGACCTGGTGGCCCTGCAGAAATACAGCACCGCCCACGAGGAGATCAGGTGAGAGGCAGAGCGCAGAGGAGCGGAAATTCGTTACGGTCGGTCGCCGATGCATCCCAGCTCGACGCCCGTCCCATGGCAACGGATTTCCGCCCCGCTGCCCTGGCGGTCGTCGCCCACCGTGGGGCTTCGGGTGTCTTTCCCGAGAACACGGCGGTCGCCTTCCAGGAGGCCATTCGCCTCGACGTAGATGCCATCGAGCTCGACGTCCACCTCACCGCGGATGGAGAGCTTCTCGTCATCCACGACCCGACCGTCGACCGCACCTCCGACGGCGAAGGACCGGTGGCTGACCTGTCGATGGCGCAAATAGGTGAGCTGGACGCCGGCTCCTGGTTCGACGCCAGATTTGCCGGGGAGCGCTTGCTGACGCTGCCGGGAGCCCTCGACCTCATGCCGCCAGCGATGGTTCTGAACGTACACGTGAAGGCCGGTGCCGAAGATCGAGATATCGTGGTGGCCAAGACGGTGCAGGAGCTGGTCCGCAGGGGGCTGATCGAGACGGCTTTCATAGCCAGCGACGAGGCTTCGCTCGCCGTGGCGAGGCGGGTGGAACCGGGTCTCGAGATATGCAACCTGTCGACGCAGCCGACCGAGACCTACGTCGACCGCAGCAGCGCCATCGGCTGTCGCATTTTGCAGCCGGCCAATACCCAGACGGATTCCGATCTGGTGAGGCGGGCCCACGAGAGCGGGATGAAAGTGAATCCCTTCTACGCCGACGACGAGGGGGAAATGCGCCGACTCATCGGCTGCGGTGTCGACGGAATCCTGACCAACTACCCCGAGAGACTCCAGGAGCTGCTGGCCGGTCTCGGCAGGGGTGAGTGAGTGCGCGATCCACAGGTTCGCAACCAATCCGGTAATTCAACCCCCAGAAGGAAGCGCGGTTGACGAAATTCTCAGCGCCACTGAAACGCTGGCGGCACTGCCTGACGGATGGCGCCGGCGAGGAGATACGCGCCCAGCTGGCCCGGTTTTACGGCGCCGACGAGATAGAGGGCTGGTGCCGTCATTACGACCGAGCTCTGGCCGAGTACGCGGATGCGTACGGCGATGACGCCGAAGTGGTGATCTCCCGCTGTCCGGCGCAGATGAACATCATGGGCATGCACATCGACTACGGCGGCATGCCCTCGCTGCGCCTCGCCGTCAAGGGCGCCGACACCATCACTGTGGCGGGTCGGTGCCCGACAGCTCGGGGATCGCGCCGGGTGCGGATGAAGAGCATCCTGCGGTCGCCGATGGACTCGGCGACGGAGCCTGGTGCCGGGGAGAGAGGAGACAGCGACTTCGATTCGCTGGACTTCGATCTGGGGGACCTGCTGCCCGATGAGGACGTCGGCAACAGGCAGGCGCTAATGGACTATGCCGGCCGCGTCTGTTCGGAAAGAGAGAGGACCACGGGGAGTGCCGTCGACGATCACTGGGGGATCCTCCCCAAGGGTCAGCTGATCTTCCTGGAGAGCTATTTCCGGGGCCGCTGCGAGGTAGGGGGGGTGGACGCCCTCGTGTGCAGCAATGTCTCTCCCAGCGGCGGCATGAGCTCCTCTTCGGCACTGGTCATCTCCACAGCCTACGCCGCCCTCGGTATCCACGGACTGAGTCCCGGGGTGGATATGTGCGAGGAGGATCTGATAGACGGCATCGGCACCTCCGAGTGGATCCGCGGGACCCGGGGCGGCACGGCCGACCACGGCGGCATGATCCTGGGTCGCATGGGAGAGCTGGTGAGTGTGGGGGTCTTCCCGGCCAGGCCCATGGGGCGAGCCGCGCTCCCACCGGACTACGCCGCGGTCATCATCGACAGCGGCGTGCCCAGAGTGTACGACGATGCCGTCAAGGAGGAGACGGTCATCGCCTATCCCCTCGGAACTTTCATGGTGCGCGATCTGCTGCTTCCTGACCGGGAAGCCGCCAGGGGCTGGCGAGGACTGGTAGGCGATTACGCCCAGCGGATCGAGTTCATCCGCGACATTTCGGCAGACAATCTGGGCCTTGAGGTTGCGCAGATATACCAGCTGCTGCTGGGGATCCCCGAGTCCACGACGTTGAGCGAGATCGAAGCGCTGGCCAGAGCTGGCGGAGCCGGCCAGGCCTTCGAGAGCATGCACCGTCGGGACATCGGCGACAAGTTCCCCCACATCGGTCCAGAACATCCCGTTCGTCTGCGACGACGCTTCGCCTTCGGCCTGGCGGAACAGGATCGGGTGCGGGCCATGGTGGGTTACATGAACGCCGGCGACATGGGCACCGCCCTAGAGCTTGTCCGTATCTCCCACGCCGGGGACAGGGAGAACGAGGTGGCGGACGAAGACCTCCTCCACCGACTCGCGAAGGCGGAGGGGGGAGACCGCGCCGATCTCTGTTTCCTGCCCGGTGGGTACGGTCGCATGACGCCTGCCTACGATCGCGTCGCGACGACGATAAACGACTTTCTGTTGGCTTCGGGCGGTCGGACGGCTGGCTCCGTGCAGCGTCTGGGCGCGGGTTGGGGAGGGAACGTCGGAGGGCTCGTGCGGAAGGAGTATGTCTCCGGCCCGCGTCGGCGGGATTTTGAGGAACTCCTCCAGCGGGAGCTGAACATCGACTGCGATCTCGCCAACTGTATCGCCTCTCCCGGAGAGGGGGCGTGCCTGCTCACGCCACCAGCGGAGGGATGAGCGATGGCTGAGACGAAGCCGGCCGGCGGGATCCTGGCCGGCACCAGGGTACTCGACCTCACTCGCGTGCTGGCGGGACCTTTCGCCTCTATGATTCTGGCGGATCTGGGGGCGGAGGTGCTGAAGGTGGAACTTCCCGGTACGGGCGACGAAGCGCGTGGATTCGGCCCTTTCCTAAAGGAGGAGAGCGCTTACTTCATGAGCGTGAACCGGGGCAAGAAGAGTCTGACCATCGACCTGCGCAAGGCGGAGGGACAGGATCTCGCCCGGAGCCTGGCCGCATCCTGCGACGTCCTCCTGGAGAATTTCCGGCCGGGGAGCATGGCTCGCTTCGGGCTTGACTTCGAGACCCTCCACCAGCTTTGTCCGAAGCTGGTGTACGCCTCCATATCCGGCTTCGGTCAGACCGGTCCATACGCGCAGCGTCCGGCGTACGATGTCATCATCCAGGCCATGAGCGGCCTGGCGAGCATAACCGGCATCGACGGCCAGCCTCCGGTGCGCGTGGGGTCCTCCATCGCCGATCTCGGCGCGGCCCTGTACGGAGTCATCGGCATCCTGGCGGCGCTGGGACGTGCCCGGGAGTCGGGTGTGGGACAGCACCTGGACGTGTCCATGCTCGACTGCCAGGTGGCTCTGCTGGAGAACGCGATAGCTCGGTACGACGTCACCGGTGAGGTCCCACGGCCACTCGGTTCCCGCCACCCCGCGATCACGCCTTTTCAGTTCTTCGAAGCGGCCGACGGCTACATCGTCGTAGCGGCGGGAAACGAGAGTCTTTGGCGACGGCTGTGCGAAGCGCTGGAAAGGCCGGAGCTGGTCGTCGACGAGCGCTTCGACAGCAACGCCCGGCGCACCGCCAATCACGCCGCGCTGGAGCCGCTGCTGGCCGCCCCCCTCCGCCGGCGCAGCGTCGACGACTGGTGTCAGCGGCTCGGGGATGCAGGGATTCCCTGCGGTCCGATCCAGGACATCGCTCAGGTTGTGACCGATCCTCAGGTGTCGGCGCGTGGGATGATCGCCAGGGTCAGCCATCCCCAGTCCGGTGAACTGGCTATGCCGGCGTCGCCGCTGCGGTTCTCCGGAGAACCTCCCCCTCCGGCGCCGCGACCAGCTCCGCGGCTGGGGGAAGACACCGACGCGGTGTTGGGCGATCTGCTGGGTCTGGGGGAGGCGGAAATCGCTCGGCTGAGGGAGGCGGAGGTGATTTGACCTCGATCTGCGCAACATGTGCAACAGGTACTGACGACACAGCATTGCGGGGAGGGACCCCGTTGCAGCTGCAACCCCCCGCTAATGGTCGATGCTCAGTCACTGCGACCAGGGGACGGGCACGTCGAGCTCCTGCCCGAGCTCGACCAGGCTCCGAATGTGTTCGGTCGCCAGCTTGATGCCATCCCGGCTGTATTCCTCCTCGAACCGCTGTTCGACGGCACCCGGCAGAGTCGCCTCGTCGTAACCTCGCAGAGGAATTAGCTCCTCCCGCGCCAGCCGCACCATCTCATCGACGCCCTGGCGGAACTCCTCGGCCGGGGCGAACAAGCCGATGTCCATTACCCAGATGAGCCCACCGTTGCGCGATCCCTTCCACCGGGTCTCCACTTCGCGGCTGAGCTGGGCGGCCATTCCCACGAAAGCTCCTCCCAGGAGGGTGCCGATCGCGGTGTACCCCATGGATTTGAACAGCGCCGCCGGTATCATCTCCTCCAGCGCCTCGAATTCCTCCCCCCGCTGGTAGTCGGCGAGGATGCAGGTGGCCGCATCCAGCACCAGCGGCGGTTCGGTCTCTGACGGCAGACCGAAGCAGATAGGGGGGTTGCCGTAGTGGGCCGCTCTCTTGTCTTGATTGCTTCGGTAATACTGGGGGAAGGCGCCCTGCACCGAAAACGCGGTGCAGCCTTCGTCCATGGCGCGCCGAACGT
This sequence comes from Gemmatimonadota bacterium, assembly GCA_002725915.1. GTDB lineage: Bacteria > Latescibacterota > UBA2968 > UBA8231 > UBA8231. The sequence goes on along the minus strand of PBRM01000013.1, from coordinate 15,228 downwards.
AGTGTCCGGCCGAGCCGTAGTGTCCGATGTTGCACACCGCCCCTACTCCCACTCCCTTCACCCGCGCTTTGGCGATGGCGGCGTCCGTCGCCATCATCATGGGCGCGTACCCCAGACTGCCGTCCCCGTCGATGTGGATGGCCACATCCGTCTCCTTCAGGACGCGGAACTCCGGGCGCGGGTTGACGCTGCGGCTGCTGATCGAGCCGCAGTATCCCGGCAGGCACCGCGTGCCGTGGGAGCGAACGCCGCGCAGGTCCGAGTCAACCAGCAGGCGGGCGAGCTGCTCGGCGTGGTCGGCCAGCATGCCGGCCCGTTCCAGGCACTGGGTGCCGAAAGTGCGCAGGGGATCGGGGGGAATGCGACCGAACTCTGCGGGTGGACGGTTCATACAGCATGCTCCTCTACGGTGGATTGCGGGTGAGGCCCGGGGGCATAGAGAAGGGCCCGGGAGTTGTCGTTTGGTCCTCAGCGATGGTACTTGAGCCAGCGACCGGGCAGTGGATCGGGCAGGTCGTCAACCACTACCTCCTCGCCCTGCCGGATGACGGCCACACCGTTGACAAAGACGTCCTCGATGCCAACGGGAAATTGATGGGGGTCCTCGTAGGTGGCCCGATCGGCGACGGTATCGGGATCGAAGATGACGAGATCGGCGAAGCAGTCCTCCTCGATCCGCCCGCGCTGTTGGAGGCCGAAGCGCTCGGCGGGATAGCCGCTGAGTTTGCGGACCGCCGCCTCGATCGAAAAGAGTCCGTGGTCGCGCACGCAGGGGCCCAGGAGCCGCGGCGCCGAGCCATACATGCGGGGGTGAACGACGCCGTCCGGGAAGTAAATGCCATCGGTGCCCATCATGTAGCAGTCGTGGGCGAGGAAGGGATGGACGAGGTCATCATCGCCGTGGTGGAAGACGAGGAGGACCGCCAGGTGTTCCTCGATGAGGAGATCGCACAGAACGTCCGCCGGAGACCCGGCCCCCCCCACTTCGTCGATATAGGCGGCCAGTGTCTTGCCTAGGTGTCGGGAGTTCTCCTTGCCCGGCAGCCAGGCGATGTGGCTCTGGTCGAGCTTGGTGTTCGCCAGCTCGCGATCGAACTGGCGGCGCACGTGGGAATCGGTGAGGCGGGACATGGCGCTGATGGGCCCGGCTTCCCATACCTCGAAGGGCAAGAGGAAGTTGAGCATGGTGGAGCCGGGCAGATAGGGGTAGACGTCGAAGGAGAAATCCACCTCCTGGCGGGCGCTGCGGTCGACGTAGTCGAGAATGGTGTCGATCTCCTCCGGCGTGGTGCCCTTCATGTGGGAGATGTGCACCGGTGCGCGCGCTCTTTCGCCGATCGCCACGGCCTCGCGTATGCCCTGGAGCGTGCCCTTCTTGTAGCGCACATGGGTGACGTACAGTCCCCTCTGAGCCGACATGGCCGCCGCTACCTCTACCAGTTCGTCGGTGGTGGAGAAGCACTGGGCGATGTAGTCCAGGCCGGTGGACAGACCGACGGCGCCGGCATCCATCTCCTTCTCCACTTCCTCGACGATCAGGCGCAACTGGAAGTCGTCCGGCACCTGGCGGCCGAAGCCGCAGATCTTGGCGCGCAGGTTGGCGTACGGAATGTGGGTGGCAGCGTTCTGCGCGTTTCGACCATCCAGGCGATCCATGTAATCCGCCACACTCCTCCAGCCTTCATACTCCTCGAAAAGCAGGGCATTCAAGGACCTCATGTAGAATATCCACTCCGCGGAAGTGCCCTCGTCGACCGGCGCGTAGGATATGCCGTCCGCCATGATCACTTCCGTGGTGAAGCCCTGCCGCGTTTTGGGCAACAGTTGGGGGGTCTTCAGCAGCCAGCCGTCGGAGTGGTTGTGGACGTCGACGAAACCGGGAGCGACCGCCTTGCCCGCCGCGTCGATGGCGAGGGTGGCCGATGCCGCGGACAGGTCTCCTATACGACCGATGCGATCACGCGCGATGCCGATGTCAGCGGTGAAGGCGGGTGCGCCCGTGCCGTCGATGATCGACCCGTTTCTGATGACGATGTCCAGATCAGCCATTAGGAGGATGCACTCTCTCGCTGCTTGGAAGGTGGTTGATTGGCGTGACCTCGAGGTCGTCGAACCAGGTGGTGCCGCTGCCGTCCTGTCGAAGGATCAGGCAGACGGCACTGATGTCGGGCGGCGCCGGGCCGTGAATCTCGACCTGCAGCTCGGTCCAGTCGCAGGTGCCGGTCAATTTCTGCGAGCTGACATAGGGGAATCGCTGCGGGTAGTTGAAAGTCGCCCAGCGGAGGGCCAGAAAAGAGCCTCTGCCCTCGACGGCCTCCGTCTTCGCAAATACCGTCACCCTGAATCCGGTCGCGGCCGTCCAGTTCTGCGTCCAGGCCCCGTCGCTTTCACGGTCCATCAACCACTCGCTGGACCCGGTAGAATCCTTGGAGATCTTCAAACTGCATTGGCCAGAGCGGCCCTGGGTCCTGCACCAGTCGGTGCCGTCGCCACGAGGCAGCCAGGGCCAGGGGTCGGTTGGCCCGGGGCTGGGCCGGTCGAGGCGCAGCCCCTTCTCGAAGCTCGTCGTTCTCTCGTAGAGCGGCAGCTCGGCGAAACCAAGGTACTCTATTGGCGGCACGGGAGCCGCCCGGGCCAGGAGATCCCGCGTCGTTTCGTCCGGGCACAAGCGGATGCGGAAGCGCGGCGGGGGAGGTGGGGAGGAGTAGAGCTCGTCGCGGCTGTAACGAGCTGACAGATGGATGTCGTAACCCCAGTTGCAGACGCCGACAGCGGTGCGCCCCGCGGTGTCTCCAACAAACTGGAAGGCGGGGTTGTTGCCCGGCTCGTGCGCCAGTACGAAGAGACCGTCCGGCACAAAGGACTGAGGGCTGGGAATACCCGTGGCCATGTGGTTGAGGGGCATTTGCCAGACCGTGCCGTCGCCGCACTCGGCCAGGAGGTGGGAGTAGCGCTTCGGCCACATCCCCGAGAACTCCACCGTCGGAGCCGGTACATCGCAATACCACGGGTCGCAGTACTCGAAGCGCACCCCCTCGTCATCGAGGCTCACGTCCCCATCGGCGAGGTCGAAGACCTCGGGGCTGTGCAAGCGCAGATGAGCGCTGAAGTCGTAGACGTAGGAGCACGACTCGTCGTCGAAACTGAGGGTGAGAACGCGAGTTGAGGTGGCGACGCCGCCGGGATCCGCGGTAATCACGGTGAGGACCAAGCGGTCGGACTCCTGCCCCTCAGTTCGCACCTCGACGAGCTCGGAGGTGATGATACCGGGAGCGAGGTTCCAGAACATCTGCACGCCCGAAACCAGTGGTCGGCCACCCGGTGACAGCCTGAGATCTCTCAAGTTCACCGGTTTGAGATTGCGGTCGAAATAGCGTAGGTTCTGCTCCGGCTGCTCGATGGTGACGCACTCGAGTCGCGCCAGTGGTTGATCGCCGTCGTAGATCCACTCCTCCCCCGCTGTCACTCCTCCGTGGGTCCGAAATGTGAATCGGCTCTTGTGGCCCATGGGCACTCGCTCTCACACGCGCGACGTCGAGCAGATCGAATCGTGTCGGTGGGGTGTGCGGCGTTTAGCTATTGGGATTGGTGGGGCTCGTCGGGAGCGGCATCCCGACGTGTGTGCCCGCCGAAGTGCCTGCCGCGCTTTTCCCGCTCTGGTAGTGGCCAAGATATCGCATCGATCGTTTGCCGGCAAGATGGCGGGCACGGCTTACGGTAATCGGGATCGCCGGAGAGGACTGTGCGCAATTCGATCATGAATGAGACACCGAGAAGCATCGAGATCGGGGGGGTGGTCCTGCAGCTCAGCTCACCTGTGGCGGCCGATCAGGAATGGATCGGTCAGGCGGAAATCCTGCGCGGGTTGACCGCCTGCTGGCTGGTGCTGGAGGAGCGCGATCCGCCGCTGTCTCCCCGGCTGGTCGGGCCGCCGGGCATCGGCAAGACAACGCTGGCGATGGCCGGCGCACGCCTGCGGAATCAGCCTCTGTACATCTTCCAGTGCACCAGCGACACGCGCCCGGAGGATCTCCTGGTCACTCCTGTTCTGGCTGAATCGGGAAAGATCGCCTACCACGCCTCGCCGCTCGTGTCGGCCATGCTCACTGGCGGCGTTTGTGTTCTCGATGAGGGCAACAGGATGAACGAGCGCAGCTGGGCCTCGCTGGCCCCCCTGCTCGACCATCGCCGCTACGTCGAATCCGTCATCGCCGGCATCACCATTGCCGCCGCCGCCGGCTTCCGCTGTTGTGCGACCATGAACGACGACGAGTCCACCTATGAGGTGCCCGAATACATCCTCTCCCGGCTACAGCCAACCCTGGAGATCGGCTTTCCCAATCGCGCCGATGAAATGGCCATTCTCCACTATCACCTTCCCTTTGCCGAGGAGGAGATTCTGGCGCTGACGGTCGATTTCCTTCAGCGCGCTCACGGCCTCGATCTCGAGTTCTCGCCCCGGGATGGGATCAACGTCATTCGCTACGCCCTCAAGCGGCTGGCGCAGGAGGAGGGACATCCGCTGTCGACGGACGCCGCCTGGCGCGAGGCGATCGAGCTCGTGCTCGGAGCGGAGGCTCTCGACCTCGATCACCTTGGCGAGGAGAGGCGATCGATGCTCCAGGGGGGGAATGCGGATTCTCTGGATCTGACCGATTTCTTCTTTGAGGGGGACGACCCTCTCAGACCCGACAGCGACGACAATCCAGACTGAAGCCGGGTAGGCGCGTGAATCCCGTCCTCGATCTCAGCCCTCGCTTGACCGTGCTGCCCACGGTGTACGGCAGCGGCGACTTCGCTCTCCAGGTGAGGCGCCGTTTGCGGCAGCGGCCGTACGACTGCCTGGCTGTCGCCCTGCCGCCCTCGCTGGGCCCCGCAGTCGAAGATGGGGTGGCGGCTCTTCCCCGGATCTCTGTCGCGGTGCAGGCCGAGGTTTCTGTTGAGGTGAGTTACAGCTATGTGCCCATCGATCCTTGCCAGCCGCTCATCGCCGCCGTGCGCGAGGCCATGGACAGCGGCGCGGCGCGCGCTTATGTCGATCTGGAAGTAGGGGTGTACGAGCCGCTGGCAACGCTGCTGCCAGACCCCTACGCACTCAAGAACGTGACCTTCGAGAAATTCCTGGCGGCGCTGTTGCCCGTCCTGCCGGAGCCGGCAGAGGGAAGTCAGCGTGCCGAGCGCATCCGGCGAATGGCCCACGAGCTCCACTGTCTCGAACTGGATTATGAGCGTGTGGTTTTTGTCTGCTCGGTGACGGACTGGCCCTGGATCCGGCAGGCCTATACGAAGCGGTTGGCGTTTCCCGATCACTTTGCCGGGCCGGCTCTGCCGCAGCTCTCCCGGGCGGCGGAGGAGACCCTGTATTTCGTTCTGGGGGAGCTGCCCTTTATCACCCACCTTTACGAGCACCGCCGNGCGGAGCTCATGACCGNCGGGGATGACTCGCTGTNCCTCGATGGCGTCAANGCTCTTCTACTCGAGGCGAGATCCGTATGGGCGAGTCGAGTAGAGGTCGACCGGGAAGAGGAGTGGNTGTCGCCTCAGCTCCTGCGCATCCTGCTGAAATACGTGCGCAATCTCACCCTTCTCGACAGAAGGCTGACGCCGGACCTCTACACTCTGGCCGTGGCCGCCAAGCAGGTGGTCGGAGACGACTTTGCCCTCGCCGTCATCGAGACGTCGAGGCGTTACCCACCTCAGAGGATGCCCTCAGGCGGCAACGCGGAGATCGCCATGGGCCTCGGCGTGCTGACCGCTACCGACGGAGAAGCGCGTCTGGGCAAGAACCGGCTAGAGGGACCGCCGCGCATCTGGCGCAATCTGCCACTAAAGCCCTCCTCCCCGCCGCCGAAAGGGGACCGGGAGTGGCGCCTGCAGTGGAACCCCTTTGGACAGTGCTCCCACCCGCCCGAGGATCGGCGTATCGAGAGCTTCCAGCAGAGCGTGCGCGCGCAGGCTCTGGCCCTGACGGGAGAGGAACCTCGCATTGAGAAGTTCACCTCCTCCCTGAAGGATGGCCTCGACCTGCGGGAATCGCTGCGCAACTGGCACTCCGGGGACCTCTACGTCAAGGTACTGCCGCCTGCCCGGGGCAGGGTGGAGGTGGTTGTGTTCCTCTTCGAGCAACCGGGGGGGGGAGAGGAGGAGAAGTTCAGCTGGCGAAGCACCTGGTACGCCGAGCACGCCGACGAAAGCACGCTCTGCTTCTTCGCCACGCCTTTCATCGACAAGATGGTCGGACCGGGTATCGGCCAGTCGATCTACGGCGGGTGCCTGTTTCTGTACCCGCCTCGTCCGGTGCCCGATATCTGGACAGACCCGCGCCTAGACGGGGCCCAGTCGGTGCCGGAGCGCCTGTTCATGGGTGCCCTCTTTCACTCCCGCGAGAAGCGGGTGGTGCTGGTGGCGCCCTCGTCGCCGTCACGCCGCTGGCGACAACTGGCCAGACTGCATCGCCGGCAGGTGATCTACATCCCTCTGCGACGTTTTGGACCCGCCACCATCGATCGCCTGCGCCGTTTTCACGTGCTGAACGGCAGGCACGTGCGCTCGTACGCCTCCCGTTTCATCCGCGACCTCCGTTAGGACGCTGTAGCCGGCGAACAGTCGATGCGGGCAGTCAGCGCGTCGCGCCGCGGCCATGTCAGGCATGCGGTTGCGCCGCTTGCCGGAAGGGAGCGGGTGACGGGTCGCACCGGTTGACCAGGCGACCTGGTGGGGCTACACTAAAGGCCCTGGAACGCACGGACCTGAACCCCTAACTCCTGGCCTCGTGAGCTTCATTCATCCATGACGATAATCGACCCGCACGTTCACGTTTGGCTCAACGATCCCAAGTTTCCGTGGCCGGCCGAAAACGCCAATCCACCAGCTGAAGATCGCAGCGCCGAGATGCTCCTCGAGTTGATGGCAGCCAACGGCGTGGATAAGACTGTGCTCGTCCAGGTCATCCACTACCGCTGGGACAACAGCTACATCGCCCACGTCATCGGCAAGTATCCAGACAAGTTCATGGCCGTCGGCAGGGTGAATCCCGAGGACCCGGCCAACGCCGATCACCTGAGCATGTGGACCGAAGAGCGCGGCATCCATGGAGTGCGGTTGAGCCCGGGCGGCAACGAAGCTGGTGACTGGTTCCGGGGGCCGCTCATGGAGCCCCTGTTCGCCAGGGCGGAGCAACTGAAGGTGCCGCTGCTTCTGCTCACGTGTCCCAGCCGACTGCTGGACCTGATTCCTCTGCTCGAGGCCCATCCGGATCTGGATGTCGTCATCGACCACATGGCGGATGTCCACCCCGACGACGCCGAGGGTTGCGGCATTCTGATGGACCTGGCGCGCTATCCCCGCGTCTACGTCAAGATCAGTCACACCTGGTCTATTTCCGGCCAGGAGTACCCCTGGAGGGACACCCACGAACAGGTGCAAGAGGTGTACCAGTCCTTCGGACCGCAAAGGGTCATGTGGGGGACCGACTGGCCCGTATGTCTACCGCGCGCCGAGTACCGCCAGACGCTGTCGGCTGTGCGCGACGAAATGAGTTTCATCGCGCCCGAGGATCTGGAGTGGATCCTGGGCAAGACAGTGCAACGGCTGTGGCCATTCGCGTGAGCGAGGAAGAGGAGGGGAGATGTTGAGGATCGGCATGGTGGGTGCGGAAAACAGCCACACAACAGCCATAGCGAAAGTGCTGAATATCGAGAAGCGCGTGGCCGGGGTCCGCGCGACCTGCCTGTGGGGAGAGACGCGGGCTTTTGCCCGCCAGGCGGCGGAGGCAGGGCAGATCCCCAAGATCGTCAGCAAACCCGAGGAGATGGTGGGGATGGTCGATGCGGCGGTCGTCGATCACCGCCACGGCAAGTTCCACCTACCGGCGGTTAAGGCGCTGCTCGAGGCGAAGATCCCCCTGTTCGTCGACAAACCATTCTGCTATCGCACCGCCGAGGGCAGGCGCTTTCTCGCCCGCGCCCGCGAACTCGGTGTGCCCGTCTGCTCGTTCTCCACGCTGCCCAAGCAGGCCTCCTTCCGCGAATTCAGGAAGGGGATGCGGAAGCTCGGGAAAATCAGCGCTGTCGTCTCTACCGGGCCCTGCGACATCCGCTCGAAGTGGGGGGGCATCTTCTTCTACGGAATCCATCAAGTGGACATGATCCTCCGACTCGTCGGCCACGATGTCGCCCACGCCCGCGTCAACAGGGGGACCGGCCAAAATCACACCGCCACGTTCTCCTACCGGGGAGGCGCGGTGGCCACGATGAATCTCATCGGCGAGGGCCGGCCCGCCTTCCACCTTACAGCCATTGGCGAGAACGGCCGCCTCGACAGTGAGATCTCCATGGACGAGAGCTCGTATCTGACCGGGATCCGGGACTTCGTGCGCATGTTCAAGACCGGCAAGACCCCGGAGACGGAGGAGACCATGCTGGGGCCGGTAGCCGTTCTGGAGGCGCTGGAGAAATCGGTTGCGCGCCGGGGCGCGCGCGTCGCCGTCAGCAGGGCTGGGAGAGCGTAGGAGTTCGCAGACTGCCCACCCTGTAAGCTATTCGGATTGAGGCGGCCTGCAAGCGCGGGCCTTCAAAAGCGGGAGAGAGCGGAAGATGTCCTCGACACTACAACTGAAGCCGGCTGACGCCACCCAGTACGACGCCGTTTCGCTGGGTGAGGTTATGCTGCGCATCGATCCGGGCGATGTGCCCACGGCAAAGGCCAGGACGGCTCGCATCTGGCAGGGAGGCGGCGAGACCAATGTCACCATGGGCCTCAGCTACACCTTCGGCCTCCGCGCCGCAGTGGTGACCGCCCTGGTGGACGACGGCATTGGGCGGAACATCGAAAACCAGCTGCGCGAAGCCGGTATCGACACCGGTCATGTCATCTGGTTCAACAACTCGGGGAAAGGGAAGTACAGCACCGACGCCAAAGGCACGCTGCACAATGGCGTCAATTTTACCTGGGCAGGCAAAGGAGTGCTGCCTTCCGTGACCGAGTACTACCGCGCTCACACGCCGATCCGCGAGATCGGCCCGGGCGACGTGGATTGGGGCCATCTTTTCGGCGCCGCTGGAACCCGGTGGTTCAGCACCGGGGGAATTTACACCTTGTTGTCATCCAAAACCGCAGACCTGGCGCTGGAGGGTATGCGGCGGGCCGGCGAGAACGGAGTCGGACGCTCGTTCGATCTCAACTACCGCTCCAAGGTGGAGCCCGACAAAGGACGGGCGCGGCAGATCAACCGCTCGATCGTCCCCCACGTGGACTTCCTCGTGGGCAATCACGATGATTTTTCCGACGCCCTGGGCTACGAGACGCGCGAGATCGCCAAGGATGCCTCGTTTGAGGAATGGCTGGATGCGTACACCGAGATGCTGCGCCAGGTCGCCGGCGACTACGGCAATATAAAATACATCGGCACCCAGCTGCGGGTAGCTCACAGCGCCGACCGCATCGACTGGGGAGCCGTCCTCTTCGACGTGGCCGCCGACCGCATCTACCAGGCGGCGTTGCGGGAGAACATCGAGATCGCCGATCGGACCGGGGGCGGCGATTCCTTTGCGGCAGGCGTGATCGCCGCCCTGCTCAAGGGGAAGGATGCGTCAGACGCGGTCCAATGGGGGGCGGCACACGGGATCCTGGTGCAGGAGACGCCCGGGGATACGACCATGGTCACCCAGGCGGATGTGGAAAAGGAGATATCCCGGGCCCTCAAGGGAGGCGGAGTCTCGGCACTCCGATAGGGCCGGCGCCCTAGGAGAACCTAATTGATCGGTGGATCTTGCGCCGGGTTGTTCCTTGGCTTCGCCATCTCAACACACGGCAGCACTCCTCCCGAGAGGATGATATTTCGTGCTAACGAATCTTGATTTCGTCGTGGTCGCTGTGTACGGCGCCCTTATGGCCGCTCTGGCGTTGGTGGCGCATAGGCGTGCCAGCAGTGTGGACGAGTATTTCGCCGCCGGTCACCGCTTGCCCTGGTGGATGGCGGCCGTATCCCACCACGTTTCGGGGTACAGCGCCGTCGTCTTTGTAGGCTTCGCCGGCAAGGCGGCGACTTCCGGTCTCAGCATGTGGACGCTGTTCTCGGTTCCCTGTTTTATCGCCATGATGATCGGTTGTCTCGTGTGGGCGCCGCGCTGGCCGCGGCTGAAGGTGATGACACCGGTCCAGTATCTGGAAGCGCGCTACGGCAATTCGGTCCGTTTCCTGGTGGCGCTGTCGGGCATAGGTGTCAAGTTCATCGACCTCGGCATCAAGCTCTTCGCCATCGCCATCGTGGTCCAGGTCTGCACCGGATGGGACCAGATGACTATTATCGTCGTCAGCGGTCTCATCACCGTAGCCTACGTTCTCATCGGTGGTCTCTGGGCTACGGTGCTGACCGACCTGGTGCAGTTCGTCGTCCAATTCGTGCTCAGCGCGATCGTAGTCACCGCCGTCCTGGGTGCCGTGGGCGGTTGGGGAGCCATGTGGGACCAGCTGCCCCCGGAGCGCGCCAACTTCCTCAATCCCGCTGCTGGCATCAGTCTCGACTTCTGGCTGGTCTACCTCGTCGTCGTCATTTTCAGCTACAATGGCGCCACCTGGGGACTCGCCCAGCGCTTCATCTCCGTCGGGGAGGCCCGAGATGCTCAGAAAGTCGCACTCCTCTCCGGCTTCCTCTTTCTCCTCTATCCCCTCGTCATCTTTATCCCCGCCTGGGCAGCACCGCTGGTCATGCCCGAGCTCTTCGACGCGGTCACTCTCGAGCCCGTCATCGACCCGGATCAGACCTACGTGCTCGTTGCCAGACACTTCCTGACCGATCTGGCGCCCGGGCTCATGGGTCTTCTGGTGTGCTCGATGTTTGCCGCCACCATGTCGATGATCGACAGCGACATCAACGCCCTGGCCGCTGTCTTCACCAAGGATGTGTACGAGAGAAACGCGCGCGCGGATCTGTCCGAGAAGGTCCTCAACATCGTTGCCAAGGTCTCCACCGTCGTCATCGGCATGGCGGTCGTCGCTACGGCGATTGCCATATCCCAGGCGGATGGCATGGGGAAGGTGTTCTCCATCACGGTGAAGATCTTCGCCGGAATCCTGCCGCCCGTGGCCATTCCCCTCATGTTCGGTATGATCTGGCGCCGGCCCACGGCGCGAGGGGCGATCCTGGCGCTGGCCGGCGGTTTCGCCACCTTCGCCGTGCTCTGGCCCATGTATCCCGACGACTTCGCCATCTACTGCGGAGCGGAGATGGTGGTGGCCTGCCTCCTCTACTTCGGCGAGGGNTNNCTCTCNAGCCGCNGCGCCGAGAAGGAGGGGGAGGTGGCGCAGCTATTTGCGCGCCTCGAAGGCGAGGCAGAAGAAGGCCCCGCGAGCACGTGAGCCCGATCTGCCGCAGGGGACTGACCGCCTGCTGCCTGCTGCTCTGGGTATCGCCCGCGGCAGCGTATGTGGGACCGGGCGCCGGATTCGCCTTTGTCTCCATCTTCTCGCTGTTGTGGGTTTCGCTGCTTCTTTCGGTGGCTGGTCTGTTGCTGTGGCCTATACGCTGGCTCGTCCGCCTCATCGTGCGACGGGCGCGGGCGCGTCCTCGGGTAAAGCGGCTCGTCATCGTCGGGTTGGACGGACAGGACCCAGAGCTGACCGAACAGTTCATGGCGGAGGGCCTTCTGCCCAACTTCTCGCGGTTGCGTGACCGCGGCTGCTTCCGCCGTCTGGGGACCACACTTCCCGCCGAATCGCCCGTGGCCTGGTCCTCTTTCCAGACTGGCTGCAACCCTGGCAAGCACCGGATTTTTGACTTCCTCGTCCCCAACCGCCGGACGATGCGCCCCGAGCTGTGCTCGCGCCTTGGCGCACCTGGCCGCTCACTGCGCCTGGGCCGATACCGGATTCCCCTCGGCAGGCCGCGGAGCGATTCGGGCCGGCGGAGCAGACCCTTCTGGCAGATACTGGGCGAGCACGGCGTCTTCAGCTCCATTCTGCGGGTCCCCCTCACTTTTCCACCCGAGCCGTTCGACGGAGTCCTGCTGTCGGGCATGTGCCTTCCCGATCTGAAGGGAAGTCAGGGAACCTATTTCTACTACACCTCAGACCCACAGGAACAACGAGAGTTGACCAGCGGGATGCAGCTGCCGCTGCAGCTTACAGAGGGATGCGCGCGCGGCTCGCTTTCGGGCCCGGACAACCCGCTGGTGGACGATGGCGGAGAGCTGACTCTCGACTTCCGGATCAAGTTCATGCACAACGGCGCACCTGCAGACACCGCCGAGTTGAATCTCGATGGTCGTCGGTGGCCCCTGCGGCTGGGGGAGTACTCGCCGTGGATTCGCCTGGCATTCCGACCGGGCCTGGGTATCGCGCTGCGGGGGCTGTGTCGCTTCCTGCTGTTGGAGGCCGAGCCCCATGTCAGGCTGTACGTCACTCCCCTGCAGCTGGATCCCGAGCATCCGGCGCTGCCGATTTCGCACCCGGCCATCTACTCATCCTACCTCGCCAAGTCGCGGGATTCCTTTGCCACCCTCGGTGTCGCCGAGGACACCTCCGCGCTCAACGAGAGGATCATCGATGAGGAGGCCTTCCTCTCCCAGTGCCAATCGATTCACGAAGAGCGGGAGCAGATGTTTTTCGATGCGCTGGACAAGACCCCGCGGGGCGCGGTAGTGTGCGTTTTCGACATAACCGATCGAGTCCAGCACATGTTTCTCCGCTGTATGGAGGGAGACCGCCATCCCGCCAACCGCGGCCGCGAGTGGCGGCGCCACCGCCACGTGGTTCGCGATCTCTATGGCCAGATGGACGACCTGCTTGGGAGAGTCCTGGAGCGGATTGGTGACGACGAGATCCTCATGGTGATGTCCGACCATGGCTTCAAGCAGTTCAGACGAGGAGTGAACCTCAACACCTGGCTGAGGCAGAAAGGGTTCCAGGTGACGGAGCCGGAAGGGGCGGGGGAGGCGGAGGACGACATGCTGCGCCAGATGCAGTGGTCGCAGACGAGCGCCTACGCCCTTGGCTTTGGTGGCATCTACCTGAACCTGAAGGGCCGCGAGGCATCTGGCATTGTCACTCCTGGCGAAGAGGCGGAGAGGCTGAAGCGACAGATCGCCAGCGAGTTGCTGGAACTGCGAGACGAGGAGGGCGACCAGGAGCAGCCAGTGGCAGAGGTCTACGACACTCGTGAGGCGTATCGCGGACCCTACGCCGACGAGGGGCCGGATCTCGTCGTCGGCTTCCATCCGGGCTATCGCGTATCCTGGAACACAGTCACCGGAGGCGGGGGAGACGCGGTCATCGAAGACAATCCGCGGGCCTGGGGCGCTGATCACAGCATGGATCCGCCACAAGTCCCCGGCATGCTCCTTTGCAACCGTCGTGTAGCGGAGGAGAATCCCCACATCGTCGATCTCGCACCGACTGTCCTCGATCAGTTCGGAATAACCACTCCCGGCTACTTTGACGGTGCGGCCCTGACCCTGTCCGAGGAGTGATAGACGTGGGCAAGGTTTTGGTTGGGTGGGCCTGCCTGTTCGCCGTCGCTGCATGGGGGACAGACGTCGATCGGAGCAGGCAGGTCGTCATCCTGGGGGTCGATGGCATGGATCCGGCGCTGCTCCAGCAGTTCCTCGACGAAGGACGTATGCCGAATTTCTCCGAGCTGATGGACCGGGGGGATTTCTCGCCCCTGGAGACCAGTGTTGTGCCGCAGAGCCCGGTGGCGTGGTCGGCTTTCATCACCGGCATGGATCCGGGAGGTCACGGCATCTTCGACTTCCTCCACAGGGACCCGGGGACGATGCTGCCCTTCCTGTCGATGGCGAAGGCGACCCCCGCATCTGAGGGCGGGCTGGGATCGATCGCGCTGGGGGACTGGGTGTTGCCGCTTTCCAGCGGCAGGACGGAGTTGCTGCGTCACGGGCGTCCCTTCTGGCAACTTCTGGGTGAGAGCGGTGTCGCCACGACGATCTTCCGGATGCCGGCTAACTTCCCGCCTGCCGAAGTTCCGCTGAGCCGGCAGCTCTCCGGCATGGGAACACCCGATATCCGCGGCACGTCCGGCACCTTCTCCTACTACGCCGAGAGCCTTCCCGACAATGCCGGGGAGTTTACCGGGGGAAACGCCTATCGGGTTCGAGTCGTCGACGGGACTGTCCGGGGGACCCTGTACGGCCCCGACAACCCGTTCCGTCGGTCTCCAGCGAGCGGGAGCCGGCGAGGGGGGGCAGGAGGGGGATCTCCGGCGTGCACTCTCGAGTTCGCCGCCTTCCTGGATACCGTGGCCTCGGCTGCCAAGCTCAAGGTCGGAGACAGAGAGATTATTCTCCGGGAGGGTGAGTGGAGCGACTGGGTGCCCATTCGTTTCGAGGCGGTGCCCTGGCTGGTCGATTTCAATGCCGTCGGGCGTTTCTACCTCAAGAGTGTGGGGGAGCCCGGGTTCGAGCTCTACGTCTCGCCCCTGCAGATAAGCCTGGTCGATCCCGTCATGCCCATCTCCAGCCCGCCCGAGTGGTCGCGCGCCCTGTGCTCCTGCGCCGGATACTTCTACACTCAGGAAATGCCGGAGGAGACCAAAGCATTCAGATACGGGGTGCTCTCCGGGCGAGAGTTCTGGGATCAGGTGATGTCGGTTTACGGGGAGACGGAACGGGTACTGGGGTGCCTCCTCGATGGGTACGAGGAGGGGCTGCTTTTTCTCTACGTCGGTACCGTCGACCAGGCGAGTCATATGCTCTGGCACTACGCCGACGATCGGCATCCCGCTTACAAGCGGGACGAATTCCTGAGTGCGGGCATACGCAAGACCTACGAGGCCGTCGACGAGATGCTCGGTACGGTGATGGCGGCGCTTCCGGACGACGCCACCATCATCGTCATGTCCGATCACGGATTTGCGCCGTTCTATCGGAGCGTCAACCTCAACACCTGGCTCCTCGAGCAGGGCTACATAGAGCTGAAAGACCCGTCCCAGCAGGGACAGTACGTGCTCTTCGCAAATGTCGACTGGTCGCGTACCTCGGCCTACGCCCTAGGTCTGAACAGCCTGTACGTAAACCTCCGTGGCCGTGAGCGCGAGGGCGTCGTGGCTGCCGGGGAGGATTACGCGGCGCTGCTCGACCGTCTGGAGGCGGATCTGCGCGATTTCGTCGATCCGGTGAGTGGTGCCCCCGTCGTCTCCGCCCTGACCCGACCCGAGAAGGCCTTCCGAGGTCCCCACAAGGCTTCGGGGCCCGATCTGATCGTCGGCTACGGCCG
>PBRM01000012.1 GCA_002725915.1 Gemmatimonadota bacterium | reverse complement strand
CACGGCTGGAGGACGATTTTCGCGTCATCGCGATCGACCGGCCGGGATACGGCTATTCCGAATACGATGGCGACGGATTGCCCACGCTGCAACGGCAGGCGCGCATCGTCGCCAGCTTTATCCGCACGCTCTCCGCGGCACCTGCTGCTGCGAACGGAACCTGGTGAGGCTCCAGTTTTCGTCGTAATCGCGATACTGATAGTTGGCGAACAGCTGATGGGTCTGGGTGAGGGGCACGTCCACACCGAGGAAAAAGTTCTTGAACACGTCCTTGAACCGGTCCTTGAAGCTGTCGGCGGTCACCTGGAGCTGGGTCACGTCCGGGAGGAGCAAATTGGTAGAGTCCACAGCTACTATGATCGATCCCACTCCCAGCGTGTCGGTGTCGACCTGTCGCCCCGCGATGGTGAAATCCGTCTCCCGCCGGCGATAGCCCATGAAGAAGGAGGGATTGAAGGTGCGGTTGTTGGCCACGGAAGGGCGCAGGCGGCGCTCCAGGAAGACGCCGAAATCGGTGTTGAAATCAGTGTCCTCCCGAAAATTCTTGCCCCCGATCGCCCAGGTGACGAAGTGGTCGCTTCCCAGAATCTCCCCCGCCGAGACCTGGACACCGGCACTCATCTGATTGAGGCCGAAAGTGTGCCCCACGAAAGTTGGCCCCGCCTGAAAGACGGGGACGACATCGACGACCCGCCGGCCGCGATACCGGGAGATACTGTATTCCTCCGAGAGCCTGGGGCCTGTGTAAGTGGCCTGGTAATCCCTCACCACCAGGGGATCCCATCGCACCTCCCGCTGGTACCCGTTCAGCTTGAACTCGTACAGACTGAAGTCGTTGGAGTGGTAGCTTGAGTAGGCCACGCGGCCGTCTTCCGAGACCGTCGGTGAGAAGGCTCCCCCGGTCACGTTGGTGAGCTGCTCGACCTCACCGGTTTCCATAAGGTACCGGTAGATGTTGAAAATGCCGGAGCGGTCGGAGGAGAACACGAAACCGCTGCCGTCCGCCAGCCAGCAGGGATCGCGCTCGTCGTACACCGAAGCCAGCAGAGGCTCGAAGCCGGAGGTGTCCGCATCCGGAAAAGCCAGACTGTCGGGAAATACCTTCAGAGATTCGGGCACTACCTTGCGCTCTCGAATGCCGCGGAGGGGAACACCTTTCAGCTGTTTGGGTCTGGGAGGGCTGTCGGACCGCATGATGGCGATGTCGCGATCTTCACCGCGGAAGATACTGAACAGAAGCCGCTCGCCATCGGGAGACCACTTTGGCGAGTAAATCTGGGTGCCGTCGTTGTTGTTGGTCAGGTAGACCAGGCCGGTGCCGTCCCGGTTGATGAGGCACAGATTGGTGGTGCCGTCCTCGTTTCGGGCAAAGGCTATGCGCTCCCCATCGGGCGAGAAACTGGGGTCGCGGGCTCGCAGGTTGGCGCTGATCCGGTGCTCCTCCTCGCTCTCCAGATGGTAGATGTAGAGATCGTTGAAGCCGTTTTTGTTGCGCAGGAAAACGATCTCCTCACCATCCGGTGACCAGGAAATACGGGTGTCCACGAAGCCCTTCAGTTCCTTCTTCTTGGCCTTTTCGAAGTCGTAGATGACCAGGTTCGGAATGCGGAAATCCTGCCGCCTGCTGGAGATGTAGGCCACCTTGGTGCCGTCCGGTGAATACGCGGGGTGGTACTCGATGACGCCCTGATTGAGCTCGTCCATGGGCTCGCCCTCGAAGAAGCCCTCGTTGCGGATCTCCGCCACCTGCAGGTCGTAGTGATCGCGCAGGTATCGCACCCAGTCGTCGTAGAGCTGATCGGCTGAAATCCCCAGCACGCTTCGAATGGCCGGATCGAAGCTCAGACTTCCCACGTGGTCCTGCAGCGATTCGACCTTCTCGGCCCCGTATTGGTCCTTGATGTACATCAGCAGGGCGAATCCCTGGTTGTAGACCTGTTCCGCCCTGTAGCCGCCGCCGCGGGTTCTGAGGCTGCCCATCTCCGTGTACGAATGCAGATCGTCCTCGAGCACGGCCATGCGCAGTACCATGTCCCTGTGGGAATCCCACGAGTCCCATCCGAACTTTGTCGGCGAGTACTGCGCTATCCCCTCCACCCACCACATCGGCGCATTCTGGTAATACAGGGGGAAGCTGAAGGAGATATCGGGATTGGCGTCGAATCGGGATACGGAAATCAGGGCAAAGCGGAAAGGCCACTTCTTGCGCGTCTTGTCCAGGGTCATCACGTGGGCGATCTCGTGGGTCAGCACGTTCCTGATCCACGGGTGCTCACCCCGGATCTCCCAGTCCAGGTTCGAGGCCCAGATGATCACCGTATTGCTGTAGTCGTCGGCCCCACCGTTGCCGAAATCGGTGTTGTCGAGAACCAGGATGTGGATGGGAGCGAAGTCGTCGTAGTAGTCATAAGCCGCCGCCAAAGGGGCGAAAATCTCTTCCGCGGTCTCCGCTACGCGATGTGCCGTTCCCTCCGTGCCGGGAAAGAAGCTGATCACGTAGTGGTCGGTGGAGAAGCTCTTGAGCTGGGCGTTGGCGGGCGGGACCAGTGGGGTCACGACAAAAGAGACGATCGCCGCCAGGAGGCCTGAGCGAGGGAAAGGAGGTAGTCGCAATGGTCCTACCTTTCTAATTTTCTTACAGTTAGCATCGATAGCACCGGTGGGAAAATACCCTGGCGTCGGGCTCGGCGCCAATTTCGACTCCCCCCCCTCGCCGCCCTGCTGCGATAGGAGTGCGGGGGGCGTGGTGCATCCGTCTTTCATTCATCATGTTATCTGATTGCACAGACTCTCAGGAAGTTCCCGTCGTTCTTTAGGTTAAGTAGGCATCCTCCACCTTTTTCAGCGCCGCGGCGATGTCGGTGATCTCCGGGTCGCCGAAATTCTCGTGGATAGAGAGAGTGAAATGGCTCTCGGCGGCCTCGACGGCAACCGGGCATGGGAAGGTGGCGTTCCTGTCTCCCCTGTACGCCGGCAGCCCCCAGGGGTAATCGCCTGGCGGAAAGACCCGACGCTCCCTGAACCACTCCGCCTCGGATGGAATGTGTCGGTACGACGGCGTAACCGGGATCCCCTCGGCGCCCACCGCCCGGGCGAACTGCTCCTTTCCAGTCCGCAGCAGGTCGGTGTTCACACCGAAGCGCACAAACCAGTAAACCCCCTCGGTGTCGGCGACCTCCCAGCCGGTCCGCACCGCCTCACAGCGATCCGTGGCTTCCTTCAGGCGGGCCGCTACCTCCCTGCGGCGGCGGATGATATCGGGGAGCCGGCGCAGCTGTACGCGGCCCACGGCGGCGGCCAGATCGTTGCCGTTGAGATTGAGACCGGCCCTGACATTCGATGTGGCCGGGCTGTTGAAGGGCTTCCCCCGGTCGGAGAATTGCCGGCATCGCCAGTAAAGACCCTCATCCCGCGTGAACACAACCCCCCCCTGGGGGCCGGTTGCGTGATGCTTGCCGCTCATTGTCGAGAACACGGCCATCTCGCCGAAGCGCCCCACCGGCTCGCCGCGGTAGAGAGCTCCGTGCGCCTGGGCGCAGTCCTCGATAAGGGGCAGACCCCGCTCCCTGGCCAGCTCCGCGACCGGCTGGATATCCGCCGGCTCGCCGGCGATGTGGGCGACGACAATGGCGCGGGTGTGGGGTGTCAAAACCGCCTCGATCTCCGCCGCACCGGCGTTGAAGGTACCCGGCGCCGCGTCAGCGACTACCGGCACCTGGTTCAGCAGGGCAACCGGCATGACCCCTCCAGGGTCGGTGATGGGAGGCACCACCACTTCGCCCGCCGGCTCGAGCTCGAGAGCACCCACCGCCGCGTACAGAGCTGCCGTACCGGAGTTGACCAGGTCGGCGAAGCCGCCGCCGAGGAAGTCGGCGAATTCGCGCTCGTACGCCGCTTCCTCCGGACCGCCGTAGCCGATGGCGTCCCCACTTTCAGCCGCGCGCTCAAAGAGCTCGACGACGACGCGCCGCTCCTCGTCGCCAAACAGGTGTCTCTTGGGAAAGGGCCGAGTCCGTACGGGTTCCCCCCCATCTATCGCCAGCATCTCCATCCCCTTTCTCTGCCGCTTGAGTACGATATATTTACGACAATTAAATTTACGGCAATTAGACGCCTCGGCGACAGGGATGTGGCCGCATCCCTCCGACGGCTGCTGGCGCCGCTCGCGCCTCTTGAGGAACAGAGGGGCGAGCCGGGATGCAACGGCGTTCCGACCAGTATCGGATTTCCGCTCCTCAGCAAGATAACCTCGCCATGAAATCAGCCGGCTTCCTCCTGATTCCCTTCCTGTCCTCTCTGTTGCTGGCCGCGGCGGCGGTCCCCCTGGTCCGAAGGGTGGCGCTACGCGTGGCTCTGATGGACGATCCGTCTGAGGGGGCCTACAAGACCCACCCGCGCCCCGTACCCTACGGGGGTGGCATTGCCATACTTGCCGGTGCCGCTCTGCCCCTGATAGCCCTGCTGGTCGGATTCGTCCAAGGGGGCCTGGTCGGCTTGCCTGCAGGAGAAGCAAATCAGGTCACCTCCCTGCTCCTGTGCGCTAGTGCGGTCTTCACGGTGGGATTGATCGACGACTGGCGTGGCCTTTCGCCGCTGTTGCGCCTGGCCGTGCAGGCGGTGGCCGCCCTCTACCTCGTCTCCAGCGTTCCAGGATTTCGGTTGACTCTGTTTACTTCGATTACCGGTCCGTCCGATCTGATCTCCGGACTCACTACCGTCATCTGGATCGTCGCGCTGACCAACGCCTTCAACTTCCTGGACAACATGGATGGACTGTCCGCTGGCCTGGCCGTCATCGGTCTGGCGGTCACCGGTCTCCTGGCAGTGGCGGCCAACCACTGGCCCGCAGCCGCGCTCTGCCTGTCCCTCGCGGGAGCATCCGCCGGCTTCCTGCTCTACAACTTCCCCCCGGCCAGCGTTTTCATGGGTGACGCGGGTGGGCTCTTCCTGGGGTTCGCCGTCGGCGCCGCCACCGCCCTCATCAGCAACCAGCTGGACGCTGGACTGGATGTCGCCGCGCCCTCTCTGTCGAGGGGCGTTGCTCCCCTGGTCGTCCTCGGTGTGCCCCTCTACGATCTCGTCACCGTGGTCCTCATCCGCTTGAAGCGACGCATCCCCCTGTGGCGAGGCGACACCAACCACATCTCTCACCGCCTGGTACGCCTCGGGCTGTCGCGACGCGGCAGCGTCCTGTCGCTGTACGGGCTCGCCACCCTGTCGGGAATCACCTCGTTGGTCGCCCTCTTCGCACCCCCCGTCGTGCAAACCCCCGTGCTGCTGGGAGCCGGCGCTGCGGTCGCCATCGGCGCCTGCCTCGACTGTCGCTTCTCCTCTTCCTCTCTCTCGCCCCCGCCAGGGCGGAGTCCAACGGCTTGACAACCTCCCAGACCGAGGGCGGAGTCCAACGGCTTGACAACCTTCCAGACCGCCGGTATACTGCCCGGCGCTCATCTACAGCAGTTTAAGGAGTCAATATAATTTGGAGCAAGGAAAACGCTGCCATGGCCCGGAGAAAGANGCTGTTCATCACGGGCGCCGCTGGAAATGTGGGATCCGGCCTGCGCCGCTACCTGAGAGACCGGTACGACTTCCGCCTCATGTTCCACTCGAACGTGCCCGAGGTGGAAAAGGGAGACGAAGTGACCGTCTCCGACCTGGGGGACTTCGAGGCCATGGTAGAGGCCGGCTGCGGCGTCGACGCCATCGTTCACCTGGGAATCGCCGTGTCGAAGCAGGGCTATCCCCGCAGTCGTTACAACCAGATGATCCTCGACACCAACATCCGTGGCACCTACAACATATTCGAATCGGCGCGCATCAACCGGGTCCCCAAGGTCATTTTCGCCAGCACCAACCACGTGACCGGCTTTTATGAAAAGGAGGGCACCTACACCACCCCCGACATGCCCATCCGCCCGGACAGTATGTACGGCGTCAGCAAGGCGTTTGGGGAGGCCCAGGGGCGTTTCTACCACGACGCCTACGGGATCTCCGTTTATTGCGTGCGCATCGCCAACTTCCCCAACACCGACGAGGTCAACACGAAGTACGAGCCGGGGTTGAACCGGTGGTTGAGCTCGCGAGACATGGCAGAGCTGACCGCCTGTTGCCTGGAGGCCCCGGATCCCCAGTTTGGGATTTTCTACGGCGTTTCCAAGGGAGCGGAAAAAAAGTGGGACCTGGCCAATGCCAAGGAGCTCGTGGGCTGGGAGCCACAGGACCGCGGCGCCGAATCTCGGTGACCGAAGCCTCGTTGCCCGACTCGTCCCGGCTAGGAGGCGGATACGCGGAATCCCACCACGATCCCGGCCCGACGGTGGAGGCGGTACTCGCCGCCGCCACCGCTGGCGAGGCCTGTTCCCACCTGGTCGTCCTGGCCGGCCCTCCGGGAGTTGGCAAATCCGCTGTAGGCGTTCGCCTCCTCGACCTCCTGCCCAACTCCTTCTGTGTCGACAAGGATTTGACCGCCTCCGGATTCATCCTGGCAGCGGCCCGAACAGCGGGGCTGCCCGTCGCGGAAGCCTACGGGACGGAGCGCTACTGGCGAGAGCTGAGGCCCCTTGAGTACGCCTGCTCCCTGAGCACCGCTTGCGCCAATCTCATCGGCACCCGCATCGTCTTCACCATCGGAGGATGGGGGCCGGAGCTGGGGGTTGACCGCCTCTGGACCGGTCTGCAGAAGCGCCTTTTTCCGGCGAGGCTGACCGTCGTTCACCTCGAGGCCCCCGATCTGGAAACCTGGCGCCGTCGCCTGGCCGCGCGCGGGTCCCGCAGCGACAGCCCCTGGTTCGAAAGCTTCGCCAATGCCGTGACCTCTGTACCTGTGTGGGATGGCGCTATCGGAGTCCCCACCGATGGCCCCCTGCACGAGGTGGTGGCCAGCGTGCTCGCTTGCTTGCCCCAGTTTGATCCACTTGAGCCGGAGCCACTAGGGCGACCGGAGGCCAGCACGTGACCGTCCTTCACAGTGCAGTCGGTTACATCCTTCTCCTTGGCATTGCCTGGCTGGCGGGACGACGAGGACGGATTCCATTCCGGGTCGTTGGGGTGGCTACCCTCCTCCAGCTCCTGCTGACCGCCCTGCTGCTGCTGACCGGAGTCAGGGGAACGGTCTTCGCCCTGGCCGGCGACCTGGCGCAGCTCCTCCGGGACACGGCCCTGAAGGCCAATGAGTCCCTCCTCTTCATGGGTATCAGCAACCCCGACTTCACCGCCCGGCACGGCCCCATTGTGGCGCTGGAAATAGGCGGCATCATCATCTTCGTAGCCTCCCTGACCCGCATCCTCTACCACTACCGGTTGTTGCCGTGGATCGTCGGTCTGGTGGGCCGCTTCATGCAGCGCCTGATGGGCATCAGCGGCGCCGAAAGCGTCGGTGTGGCCGCCAATGTTCTCGTCGGCATGACCGAGGCCCCGCTCCTCATACGACCCTACGTGAGCCGCCTGACGGAGAGCGAGTTGTTCTGCCTGATGACGGCGGGCATGGCGACCATCGCCGGCACCGTGATGGTTGTCTACGCCACCATGCTCGGACCCGTTCACCCGGAGATTGCCGGCCACCTTTTCACCGCCTCGCTGATCAGCGCTCCGGCGGCGATAGCGGTGGCCAAGCTCATGATTCCGGAAAGCGGGCAGCCCCAGACCGTGGGGAAGCGCATCACTCCCCTCCCCAGGGAAGACATCCTGAACGGACTCGACGCAGCTGCCCGGGGCGCCGGCGAGGGCATGCATCTGTTCATCAACATCCTGGCCATGCTCATCGCCTTCATCGGTCTCGTCGCCCTCGCCAACGCCGCCATCGGCCAGATCGGCCTCTGGTTGGGCAGCGGGCCGGAGCCCTGGAGCCTGCAGTTGGTCGCGGGGCACCTCTTCCGCGTTCCGGTGTGGCTTATGGGAATACCCTGGCGGGAGACGGCCGCGGTAGGCGAGCTCATGGGCGTGAAAACGATCCTCAACGAATTCGTCGCCTACGCCTCTCTGGCGGAACGCATGACGGCGGACCCGACCTATCTGAGCCCGCGATCCTTCCTCATCGCCACCTATGCCCTGTGTGGATTCGCCAACTTCGGCTCCGTGGCCATCCTGATCGCCGGCCTCGGGGGCATAGCGCCCGACAGACGGGGTGACCTGGCCCGCCTAGCGCTGCGTTCTCTGCTGGGCGGCACATTGGCGACCATGCTGACGGGGTGCATCGTAGGGCTGTACCTTTGAGAGCTGTCGGAGAATCGCGTAAGACTCTGCAGCAGACTCGGTTGCGGAAAAAACTGCAGCCGGGGTCGAAAATCGGGATCAAATACACTGTCTAAACGTCTGAATTATGCTTAGATTATGGCTTGCCAAAATCCAGACTTCTATCTTAAGAGACAACAATGGCAAAAGAACGCAAATCCGCATACAGGTCACAGTTCGACGGTCACCGCCGTCTCGCCGCTGCTGTTATTCTTCAGGCCATCAAGGACTTGTCATCGACACATCCCGGTCAGGACAAAGACAGTGCCGTCGAGTTCCTTCAGGGAGACATGTGGCCGTTTTCCGACGTCCTCGACCTGCCCTCCGATGGGCGGGCCCTTCAGGACTACCTCAAGACCATAGGCCCCAGAGAGAGCCTGGAGGAAGCTTCCCCCTTCGGCTGAACCCCTTTGTGAAGGGAGAGGGCCTTTCCCGCTGGCCGCCTATTCCTGTTTTTCCCTATTCCTGTTTTTCGGGGTTTGTTTACCGACACCAGGATCTGACTTAGTTCTCCGATGTCGTACCGCTTGGCGACGACGACGCCGTTTGAAGGCGTGCAGTTGCCCGGATAGGCTTGCAGGGCTGGTAGATGCCTAAGTCCCCGGACGAAGGTCTCACTCCCCGTGAGGCTCAGATAATGAACGTGTTGTGGAGGCAGGGGAATCCACGGTCGAAGCTATGGCTTACCTGACGCCATAAATGCGTCCACCGTGCGCACCCTTCTCGGTGTAATGGAGGAGAAACGACACCTCGAACCGCATCGGGCTAAGCGAGGCAAGGCCAAGGTCTACTGCCCAATAGCCTGCCAGCGAGACGTCCAGGCTTCGGCCCTGCGGCAGGTTGCCCAGAAGCTGTTTGACGGATCCGAACGCACTTCTTCTCCGCCGCCTGGAGGATGAGCAGGTTACCCCGGCGGACATGGAAAGACTGCGCCAGCAGTTGACGACCCGCCGGGAAAAGCAGTGATGGTCGGTACGGATTCAGTCACCGCAGCGAGACTGTTCCTGCTTGAAGTGGCAGCAGTCAACACTTCTACTTCTGACGTGCCTTGCCGCAGTCCCTCTACTCGCGCCTGCCAGCGTGGCGACACCTCGTATGAGGGGGTGCACTGCCGGAGTGCTGGCAATTTCCCTGGCCTCCCTGCTCCTTCCGGAGATACGTATCTCGGAATCCGTCCCGCACGGCTGTCTCAGGTGGTCAAGGAGGCGACGTGTCGGCGACAGATACACGGTCGCAGGCAGTTCCTGAGGCGCAGGCCCCTCCGCAACCGCTCTGGGAGCGTGGATTCTCGCTCAATGTCCGGCCGCAGGGCAGTTGATCCGAGGACCATGCAGCAGTGGATAGGGCATCGCAGTCTGGCCACGACACTCAAGTATGCTCACATCTCTCCGACCATAGACCGCGATTCAGCGTCTGCAAATCATGGCACCAGGATGGCGCCAGCGTTCAGGGCACATGAAAAAGGCACCCGCAATGAAGCATCGCTTCTTCGCAAGTGCCTTAGTCTCAAAGGGTATGACTGGTGCGCCCACTAGGATTCGAACCTAGGACCCGCTGATTAAGAGTCAGCTGCTCTGCCAACTGAGCTATAGGCGCACGTCAACCGGATTCAAGCCATGGAAAATAGCCGTACGGCCCGTGAGGGTCAAGGTGAGGATGTCCATCGCAGGGGTTCTGTTCTCCGAATCAATGTCGTCGAGGACACCCTGATTCTCTCTTGACATTCCCCGTGCGGTGGTGTAAAATTGCTGTCTCCCTCTCACTTACACCCTGCTTCCAACACGTGTTCGACGGAATTAGAAAACTGGAAAAAGCCTTCAGCCGTCATCGGCAGCTGCCCCAGTTCGCGCGACTGGCCGACGGCTACCTGAAGCGCGGCAAGGTCCTTCACGCCTTGGACCTGTGCAGGGAGGGGTGTGAGGACTTCCCAACCTACGCTGCCGGACACTCTGTGCTGAGCAGGTGTTACGAGAGGAGGGGAGAGCTGGAGAAGGCGCGAACGGCGCTTGACCGCGCCCTTCGCCTGGACCCTGAGAACCCGAAGGGCTTCTTCAGACTATCCAGGTTATACGGGGAGATGGGAATCGCCACTCTCGCCTTGAAAAGCATCCAGCAAGCCGCCGCCCTCGACCCCTTCAGCGAGGAGATCGCCAGTCAGTTGGAGCTTCTCCATAGGGAGCCTCCATTCTCCTCTTCGAATGCGGCAGATCCACCGGTCAGGGAGGCCGAGGAGGAGGAATCGACGATCCACGCAGTTGGCGATGATTTCGTTGACCACCAGATCTCGAGCGGGGCGACAGCGGACGTCCTCAGAGAGCTTCCGACCCAGCCTGGCTTCGAGGGGGGTTCGGAGACTGCCCCCGAAGTAGGTGCGCGCACAGCCATAGTCGAATTGGGCGAGGCATCGTTCGACGCCACCCCGACCGACCTCGAGACATCCTCGGCATCAGGCAACGCGGCCGGTGAAGCGCACTCTGGCCCGCATACACCCGGGGAGAGTCCGGGCGCCCCTGCCGTGAGCGACGACGGAGCATCCGACGACGAACCCTTCGGTCAGGTCCAGCCTCTTCCCGAATGGGGGGACCAGCCTGTTCCGGAGGCGATGGAGGAAAACGACGGGCTCAGTTCTCATTCGTCCGCGCAGGAAAGCGACCACGAGCTAGCGAGCCTCGGGGAAGGGCTGTTCGGAGCTGAGGACTTCAGGGCGGAAGACCCTCTGCCCGCGGGCATGTCTCCC
This sequence comes from Gemmatimonadota bacterium, assembly GCA_002725915.1. GTDB lineage: Bacteria > Latescibacterota > UBA2968 > UBA8231 > UBA8231. The sequence goes on along the minus strand of PBRM01000012.1, from coordinate 9,828 downwards.
CCCGCCGATGAGACCGAACCGTCAGTTCCTGCCGAGTCGGTTACGGGGGCAAGCAAGGCAGAATCACCGCCGGACCTGGGGAGGCCGGCTGGCGGTGGCGAACCATCAGATCCAACAGGGCCCGCGCCTGTTGTTGACCCGGAGGGTCCCGCGCCAGTGGAGCAGCTCATACCATTGGAGAAGATCAACCCCCTGGAAGGGCTTTCACCACTGGAGGAAGACCCACCACCTGAAGACCCACCACCTCCGGAGGAAGACTCCCTACCACAGAAAGACCTCAAATCGCTGGAGGATCTCGTACCTCGGGAAGACCCCATTCCAGCGAACTTGGCCAGACCTGCCAGCGAGCGAACAGATCCGACAGAGTCGATGTCTGTGGTGAGTGCTGAAGCTGTCGCCCCGGATGGAGAGGACAGCGGCGCCGTCGATGCTGGGAATGTAGACGGCTCCCCCGACTTGAACCCGCCTCTCCATGCGGAGGCGAAACCAACTCCCGACGCGTCGGTTTCGAGGATTTCCAGTGGGGACGACGGGAAGCTGCTGGAGCTGTTCCGGCAGATCGAACTGCCGGACGCGGAGGAAAGCGATTCTGGGGGAGGGACGGGTGACGCCGCGCAACCACCGGATGACGCGGATCTGGTCGAGCATACTGCAGCGGTGGCGTCGGCTGAGCAGCGTCCCCTTCGGAGGGTAGCCGATCCGCCGGATGCCTCCCCTGCGCCGCTACCGGATGCAGATGTGGTGGAACCCATTGCCACGGTAACGCTGGCCGAGCTCTACGCCGGACAGGGCTTCCCCGATCGCGCCGCAAAGACGTACAGACGGATACTGTCGGACGATCCCGAGAGTGAAGAAATCAAATCCAAGCTCGCGGAATTGGAGCAGACACTCACCACGCGGACGAGAGTGCGTCCACTCACGAGATCGTCACCACCTGAATGAGACATGGCGGATACATCTGATTTCAGAAACGGCTTCACTTTGAGTCTGGAGGGCGCCCACTTCACCATCGTGGAGTTTCAGCACGTAAAACCGGGCAAGGGCGGAGCTTTCGTTCGCACAAAGCTGAAAAACATCGCCACTGGGGCAGTCCTCGACCGCACCTTCCGCTCTGGCGACAAGGTCGAGGCGGTGCGCATCGAGAAGCGAGAGATGCAGTACCTGTATTCCGAGGGCGACACCTACCACTTTATGGACAACGAGACCTACGAACAGAGAGCCTTGCTCACGGAGGTGGTTGGAAGCGCGATCGATTTTCTATTGGAGAACGGGACCGCCTACGTGCTCGTCGCCGACGGCAAGCCTCTCGGCGTGGAGTTACCCAACTTCGTCGAGCTCACGGTGACCCACACCGAGCCAGGGGTGAGGGGAGATACCGCTCAGGGCTCGACCAAACCGGCCACAGTGGAAACCAGGGCCACCGTGTCGGTCCCCCTCTTCGTCGAACAGGGAGACAAACTCAAGATCGATACCCGCACTGGAGCGTACGTCGAGAGGGTCTAGTGTGCTGTCGCACCCTCGCTCACCTGAGTGAAGCAGCGGGTTCCAGCAGCGCCGGGCGCCCCCGGCTGAGAGAATCCGGTTGAGCGGAATGGAAAAATGTGAACGAGGCGAAGCTCCGAAAACTCATAGCCATCTTCAAGGACAGCGGCGTCGAGGAGATGGAGTACAGCGAGAGCTTCTGGCGCGGTACTCGGCTCCGTCTGAACCGATCCCGCACACCGGAGAGCGAGCCCCATCAAGCCGCACCATCCGCGGAATTCCACGCTTCGGCGTCGGCGGGACAGCCCTCTCCCCCCGCTGATTCTGTCGAAACCGATGCCCCCAGCGTACCCGAGACTACAGACGAAGACCTCCACCTCGTCCTCTCACCCATGGTGGGCACTTTCTACCAGGCTCCCTCCCCCGATGCCGAGCCCTTCGTCAGCGAGGGAGAGAGTATAGCGGCTGGCCGGACTCTGTGTGTAATTGAGGCCATGAAGATCATGAACGAGATCGAAGCCGAGATATCCGGCGTCGTTGTGGAGATGCTCGTGGCCAATGGGGAGCCCGTGGAGTACAACCAACCCCTAGTGAAGCTGCGTCCGGCGTGACGCAATAGACGGGGTACGTTTTGTTCGACAAGATCCTCGTCGCTGACCGCGGCGAAATCGCCCTCCGCGTAATCCGCACCTGCAAGGAATTGGGCATAAGGACCGTAGCCGTGTACTCGGAAGCGGATGCCCACTCCCTCCACGTTCATCTCGCCGACGAGGACGTGTGTATCGGTCCGCCGCCGGGCGAGTTGAGCTACCGAAATTTCGCCAACATCATCAGCGCCGCCGAGCTCACCAACGCCGACGCCGTTCACCCCGGCTATGGCCCGCTGGCGGAGAACGCGGATTTCGCGGAGCTCTGTGAATCGTGCGCCATCGAGTTCATCGGCCCATCGGTTGACTCCCTGCGCCAGATGGGAGACAAGGCCGTGGCCCGGCACACCATGCAGGCCGCCGGCGTGCCCGTCATTCCGGGCAGCGAAGAGGAGGTGAAATCCCTGGACCAGGCGCTGGAATGGGCGGGTAGGATCGGCTACCCACTGCGGGTAAAGGCAGCTGCCGGCGGCGGCGGCCGTGGTATGCGCGTCGTCCGTTCCCCCCAGGAGCTGCCCGAGGCCTGGCAGATGGCGCGTTTGGAAGCCCGCAACGCCTTTGCTGACGACGCCCTCTACCTCGAGCGCTCCATAGAGAGGGCTCGCCACATCGAAATACAAGTCCTCGGCGACGGCTCGAGCGGAATCGTCTATCTCGGCGAGCGCGAGTGCTCGATCCAGAGGCGCCATCAGAAGCTGCTCGAAGAGAGCCCATCCCCCGCCGTTGACGACGACCTGCGCCGCCGTCTGGGGGATGCCGCCGTGGCCGCTGCCAGCAGCATAAATTACCGCAGCGCCGGCACGGTGGAATTCCTCGTCGACGAGAACCGGGAGCACTACTTCCTCGAGATGAACACGCGCATCCAGGTGGAACACCCCGTTACCGAGGCCGTATGTGGGCTGGACCTGATCGCCGAGCAGATTCGCATCGCCGGGGGAGAGGCGCTCGGGTACGACCAGAGCGACATCAAACTGACGGGACACGCCATGGAGTGCCGTATCAACGCCGAGGACCCGGAGACGAACTTCACGCCGTCCGCCGGTACCATCTCCGCCCTCCACTTCCCCGGTGGCCCGTCGGTACGTATCGACAGTCACATTTACCAGGGGTATGCGGTCCCCCCTTATTACGACTCGCTGCTCGCGAAAATCATCACCATTGGCTCGGACCGCGCCCAGTCCATCGCTCGCATGCGGCGAGTGCTGGCTGAGATCACTATCGAGGGCGTAGCCACCACGGTGTCTTTCCACCGCGCACTGCTGCAGGACAGCAACTTCATCGCGGGGCGCTTCGATACCGATTTTGTCAGTAGAACCGATCTGGATAACACCGCGACGGAGTAGGCCCAGTACACAACAGGTGCGCCCAGGAGGACCCATCCCATGTCTGAGGATCTGGAAAGCGGCATCCCCGAAGAGCTCAGGTACTCTGAGCAGCACGAGTGGGTTTCCCTCGACGACGATACAGGCACAATCGGCATAACTGACTACGCCCAGGCGGAGCTGGGCGACATCGTCTTCGTGGAACTGCCGGAAGTGGGAGAGCGATTCGAGCAAGGACAGTCTTTTGGCTCGGTGGAGGCGGTCAAGGCGGTGGAGGATCTCTACTGCCCGGTCGCCGGCGAGGTCGTGGAGGTCAACGATACCCTGGAAGAGGGTGCCGATCAGGTAAACGGCGACCCCTACGGCTCCGGCTGGATGATCAAACTGCGCATCGACAACCCGGCGGATGCGGACGGCCTGCTGTCGGCGGCGGATTACGCCAGCCTCATCGAAGACGCCTGAGCGTAGCACTGCCAATTTGACATTTGTGCAGTATTATCCTTAGTTTGTGCTCTTTTTGGGGCAATTTGTGTAAGGAGCCTTATCGACCCAAGCGGACTATCGTGGTACTCGAAGACAGCGTACTGGTGCTGAACCAGAATTATGAGCCCCTGAACGTGTGCAGCGTCAGGAGGGCCCTGGTTCTGATTTTCAGGGGCTCGGCCCAGCATGTGGAAACGGGCGACTCGGTGGTCCGCACCGTGTCACGTAGTTTCCCCGTGCCCAGTGTCGTGCGTCTGGAGCGTTACATCAACGCGCCGCGCCGCCGCGTCGTCCTGTCCAAGCGCAACATTCTGAAAAGGGACAACCACCAGTGCCAGTACTGCGGCAGGATCGACCGCAAGATGACCATCGATCACATCATCCCACGCAAGTTTGACGGCCCCGAATCCTGGGAGAACCTGGTCACGGCCTGCGTCTCCTGCAACGCCACAAAGGGAGGCCGGCGCCCCGATCAGGCCGGTCTCAGCCTCATGCGCAATCCCAAGCGTCCCAACAACGTCAGCTTCATTCGCAATTTCATCGGAGTCAGTGACAATCGGTGGAAACCCTACCTGTTCGTGGACTGACCATGGAAACTGACGCCGCCACTGACAACGGCCGGACAGATGGATTATCCGGCGCTCATGAACGCCCTTACGGCGTCGTCCTCGACGTCTTCGAGGGACCTCTGGATCTGCTCCTTTACCTCATCCGCAAGAACGAAGTAGACATCTACGATATTCCCATCTCCACCATCACCGCCCAGTATCTGTCCGTCATTGACGGACAACTGCGCCTGCTCGACATCGAAGTCGCCAGCGGTTTCATCCTCATGGCTGCCACCCTCATGAAGATCAAGTCGCAGATCCTCCTGCCCCGCGACATCGAACCGGGCATGGAGGATGAGGAGGGGGATCCGCGCGAAGAGCTGATCCGTCGCCTTCTCGAGTACCAGCAGTTCAAGGAGATCGCCAGTTGGCTGGGCGAACAGGGTCTGGAACGCCGCGACGTCTTCCCCCCTTCACCCGGCCCGGACAGGGATGCGGACGGGACCGAGATCCACCCTGTGTCCCTCTTCGATCTGCTCAAAGTCTACAAGCATGTCCTCGACCACGTGCCCGACTCTTTTGTGCACCGCATCGTCGAAGAGGAGACTACGGTAGAGGACTGCATACTGCGCATCCTGTCCGAGCTCGGGCGGCGCAGCAGGCTGCGGTTCTTCGACCTCGTGCAGGGCCGCAGCAGGCAGTCCGTGGTGTCCACTTTCGTAGGCATCCTCGAACTGCTCAAATCGCACCAAATCCGCGTCCAGCAGGCCGAGCCCTTCGCTGAGATCTGGATAGAGCCCCGGACTGATGTCGCTGCCGCTGCCGAGCTGAGCGGCCCCATCACCACCGTTTCATCTCCTCTGGAAGCGGGTGAGGCAGCTATCGGCGGGGCCGATGCCGACGCCCATGGAGGCGTCCGGTGAACGCTTCCGAACTCGACGCCGACAAGATCAGGGGCATCATCGAGGCGCTGCTGATGACCGCGGGCCAGCCGCTCACTCCCGGCAGGCTGGTCGGCCTGCTGAAGGGGCTCAGCGGCAAGGACCTGAGACGGGCCGTCGACGATCTCAACGAGCGCTACCGCGTTGGTGGTCACGCCATGGCCATAGTGGAAATTGCCGGCGGTTTTCAGCTGGCCACCCACAAGGAGTACGGCCCGTGGGTGCGCAAATTTCACGATCGTGGACAGGTGCGTCTGTCGCAGGCGGCCCTGGAGACCCTGGCCATCGTCGCCTTCAAACAGCCTGTGGGCCGCGTCGAGGTTGACAGCATTCGCGGTGTGGACTCGAGCGGCGTCATGCGCACCCTGTTCGAAGCAAACATGGTGCGCATGGTGGGGCGATCGGAAGGTGTTGGCAGACCCATGATGTTCGGCACCACCAAGGAGTTCATGGTGCACTTCGGTTTGAAGAGTCTGGCCGACCTGCCCAAACCGAAGGAACTGGAGGAGTTGCTGGCCGAAGGGGCCCGCAGGCACGGGGCCGCCGCCGCGACGCGGGATACCGAAGAGCAGGTCGACCGGGACCAGGAACATGAGGCCGTCGAGATCGACGCGGTCGACGCGGCAGACTCAGCCGTGCGCCCTCCTCCCTCCCAAAACGGAGCTACGCCGTCACCAGCGGCGGAAACGGCTGATGATCAGTGAGGAAGACGGGCTGGAAGGGGACCCCGACCCGAATTCCTGAAGCGATTGACGATCAGGGTAAATGGGGACGCGCTCTCATCCGCACACGAGAGATCCAGCCGGGTAGAATGGAGGAGACGGGATCGTTTTACAAGGACTCTCAGCGATTTGATCATGCGGTTGAATCGGTACCTGGCGCGAGCGGGAGTCGCCTCCAGAAGGAAGAGCGACGATCTCATCCTGGCCGGATCTGTGCGGGTCAACGGCAAGGTGGTAGACCTACCGGGAAGCGGCGTGTACCCGGGGCGAGACCGCGTTCAGGTTGACGGCCGAGAGGTGGGCCTGCCCGACAGTTTCCAGTACGTGCTGCTGAACAAGCGCGTCGGCACCCTCGTCACCCGGAGCGACGACCGCAGCCGGACTACGGTCTTCGACGGCGTCGACAATCTGCGCCCCGCGACGGTGGCGGTTGGACGGCTGGACAGGGACACCACCGGGGTGCTTCTGCTCACCGACGACGGCGAGATCGCCCATAGGCTTATGCACCCTAGTTTTGAGGTGGAGAAGCTCTACGAGGCGGTGGTCGTGGGCATGCCGGACGAAGCCGAGCTGGAGCGGTTGCGGCGGGGTGTTCGGCTCGAAGATGGGCTTACAGCTCCAGCGCGGGTACGGCTTCTGAAGCGTGGGGGCCGCCGCCCTGGGGCGATCAGGCTGGAGATCGGCCTCCACGAGGGACGCAAGAGACAGGTGCGGCAAATGTGTGCCGCTGTCGGTCACCCGGTCAAGAGTCTGGAGCGGGTAGTGTTTGCGGGACTGACAACGGACGGCCTGGCGCTGGGTGAGTACCGCCAGCTGGCCCCCGATGAGGTGAGCGGCCTCCTATCCCTGACCGGCATCGAGCGGAGGTAGCGTGGCCTCGCTCCCGGGGGGACTTATTATCGCCATCGACGGCGTCGTCGGTGCTGGCAAGTCCAGCACCGCCCGCGGAGTGGCCGCCGCCCTGGCCTATCGCCACCTGGATACGGGGGCCATGTACCGGGCCTTCGCCCTGGCGGCCATGCGCCGCAGCATCGAGGCGCGAGACTCCGAAGGTGTCGCGCAGCTGCTGGTGCAACTGGATTTGACCATCGACATCCGCGACGGTGAGCAGAGAGTGCTCCTGGATGGCGAGGACGTGAGTGACGAGATTCGTAGGCCGGAGGTGGCCCGCGAGGTGGGTGCCTTCGCCGACGTGACCCTGGTGCGTCTGGCCCTGATCGAGCGGCAGCGCTCGCTGGGCAGCCGGGGCGGGGTGGTTGCGGATGGGAGGGACGCCGGATCCGTCGTCTTTCCGGACGCCGATTTAAAAGTGCGGATGACGGCGGACCTCGATGAGCGCGCCCGCAGACGCTATCGGGAATTGATTGAAAAGGGGGTGAGTACTTCTCTTGAGCTGGTAGCAGCAGACATTCGCAGGCGCGACCGGGAGGATGAGGCTCGGGATTATGGTGCCCGACACGACCCGGCCGAGACGCTGGAGCTGGACACGACGGAGTTGACCGTATCGCAGCAGATCGACGGCATCGTGTCCTGGGCCCGGCAGAGAGGCGCCTGAAAGCGACTACCATAAGTGACTGTACCAACATGTACCAGATTGTGTTGTAGAACGCGGCTACGCCGAGCGGGAACCATCGTTCGATGGTCCCGACCATAGACTGGCGTTGTGACCAGCGACGCGAGTTTCAACCTTCTAACCGGGCCATAGTTCGGATGCGGCCCGCACGAGCCCAGCTCTGCCTGCCAGGCGACGCGAGGCTCAAGAAACGGGAATAGAGATGACCGAAGACACTCAGACAGTCACGGAAGACACTCAGACTGCCGTGGAAGAGCACAGCGACGTGGCGATCGCCGAGACCGCCAAGATCGTCTACGGAAACGTCGACATAGAGGAGCTGGACAGGCCGGAGTACTCCGAGGAGCAGATGGCGGAGTTCAACGACCTGTATGACGAGAGCTTCTCCGGGATAAAAGAGGGGGAAGTCGTGCAGGGACGCGTAGTAGGCGTTCAGGGCGGCGAAGTCCTCGTCGACATCGGCTTCAAATCCGAGGGCATGGTCGCTATCAAGGAGTTCGGCGACGACCTGGAGGCGATCGCCATAGGCCGCGAGGTCGAGGTTTTTCTCGAGAATGTGGAGGACCTCGAAGGCCGGGTCGTGCTGTCGAAGCAGAAGGCCGATTTCATGCGCGTTTGGGACGAGATCAAGGCGTCCCATGATTCGGGCAACACCGTCAAGGGCAAGCTCCAGCGGCGCATCAAGGGCGGCATAGTCGTCGATCTCTTTGGGGTCGAGGCTTTCCTCCCGGGATCGCAGATCGACATCCGCCAGGTGAAAAACTTCGACCAGTTCCTCGGCAAGGAGTTCGAGTTCAAGATCATCAAGCTGAACAAGGCCCGCCGCAACATTGTGGTGTCACGCCGGGCAGTGCTCGAAGAGGAGCGCGAGCGCATGCGCCAGCAGATCATCACCGAGCTGGAAGACGGACAGGTCCGCGAGGGCGATGTCAAGAACACCACCGACTTCGGCGCTTTCATCGATCTGGGCGGCGTCGACGGCCTTCTCCACATCACCGACATGTCCTGGGGCCGCGTCGGGCATCCTACAGACCTGGTCTCTATCGGCGACCGCATCAAGGTGAAGGTCCTCAACTACGACCGCGAGCGGGAGCGCATATCATTGGGCCTGAAGCAGCTCACGCCTCATCCGTGGGAGAATATCGACAAGAAGTTTCCTCAGAACACCCAGATCCAGGGCAAGGTGGTCAGCATTACCGACTACGGCGCTTTCGTGGAGCTGGAGGAAGGTGTGGAGGGCCTTGTCCACATTTCGGAGATGTCGTGGACCCAGCACATCCGCCACCCCTCCAAGCTGGTCTCCATCGGAGACATGGTCGATGTCATGGTGCTCAGGCTCGACCAGGAATCCCAGAAGATCTCCCTCGGCATGAAGCAAACCGATCCGGATCCGTGGGAGACCCTGGACAACAACTACCCCTCGGGCATGCGCCTGGAAGGGAAGGTGAAGAGCCTCACCAATTTCGGCGCCTTCGTGGAGATCGAGGAGGGTATCGATGGCCTGGTCCACATCTCTGACATGTCCTGGACCCGCCGCATCCGCCAGGCCAGTGAGATGTTCAAGAAGGGGGACACTATCCCGGTGGTGGTGACGGACATCGACAAGAAGCGACGCCGGATCTCCCTGAGCCACAAGGCCGCTTTCGACAATCCCTGGCCGAAGCTTTCGGAGATGTACGCCGTCGGCACCGAGGTCCACGGCGCGGTTTCGCGGGTTCTGGAGCGCGGCGTCGTCGTCTCCCTCGACAGTGACGTGGATGGGTTCGTCCCTCTGTCACAGCTGGGTATAGAGTCCATCCAGACGCCGCGCCAGGGCTTCGACATCGACCAGGTACTGCCCCTGAAGGTGATCGAGATCGATGAGGACCAGAAGAAGATCGTCCTCAGCGTTCTGGAGTATCTGAAGGACAAGGACCAGGCCGAAGTGGACGAATACCTCAGTATCCATCCAGTAAAGCCCGTCTCCATCGGTGAGGTCGTCGCCGATCAGGATGAGGAGATGGAGAGTTGGGCCGGCGAGGACTCGGCCGAATCGGCCGACGATGATGCGGCCGACGATGACGCTGCCGACGATGATGCAGCCGACGATGACGCGGCCGACGATGACGCG
>PBRM01000011.1 GCA_002725915.1 Gemmatimonadota bacterium | reverse complement strand
TGTCCAGCGAGTATCGCCGCTACACGCAGGAGCTCTACGACGGCGATGAGGCCGGTCTTCCGCTGTGGATAACCGTCTCCATAGGCTGTTCGTTGATGGCGCTCTTCTTGTACGGCATCTACTTGCTTTAGTCCTCCCCCCACTCGCACTCTCACCGACTCAACGTATTTTCAGCGTGGCCAACCCGCACAGGGCGAGAATGCTTGCCACGATCCAGAACCTGATAACGATCTTCGTATCCGCCAGTCCCCGCGACTGGTAGTGGTGATGGATGGGCGCGCTGTGAAAGAAACGCCTCCCCAGCCGCTTGATACCGATCTTGTCCTGAATCAGGACTGAAAGCGCCTCGCCTACAAAGACCCCCCCCACGATGAGGAACAGGAATTCCTGCTTGACCAGCACCACGACGGTGCCGATGAGCCCGCCCAGCGCCATGGAGCCGGTATCCCCCATGATGACGTTGGCCGGGTAGGAATTGAACCACAGAAAGCCCAGGCAGGCGCCAAATACGATGGAACAGATGACCGCCACCTCACCAACGCCGGGCACAAAGGGGAAAATGAGAAAATCGGAGATTCGGGCGTGACTGGAGACGTAGGCAAACACGCCATACACCGCGATCACGAAAGAGACGGGGACCACCGCCAGGCCGTCGATTCCATCGGCGATGTTGACGGAGTTGGCGATAGCGATGACGGTGAAGACGATAAAGGGGATATAGCCCCATGACAGATCCGCGATCGGGGTCTTCAAGAAGGGGACGTAGAGCTGCGTGGCCAGCCCCGGCGGCAGCGGCGACAGTTCCTCGAAAACGAAGACGACGGCGAAAACCAGGCCATAGGCGAACTGCAGGATGAGCTTGGCGCTCTCGGAGAGTCCCTGATCGCTGGAGCCGTGACGTATCTTTAGATAGTCATCGACGTATCCCAGAGCCGCGAACCACACCACCGCCGCCAAGCAGAGGAGTACAAAGGGGTTGTGCAGCTGACACCAAAGGGCGGTGCTCAGCAGGATTCCCGTCACCAGCAGGCCACCGCCATAGGTCTTGACCTGGTGGTCGCCGACGGGAAAATGGGCGTAGCTGCGCGACGAATCTCGCTGTCCCGTGCGGTAAAAATAGAGGATGATCCTGCCGCCGAAGAGGATGATGAACATCAGAGAGGTGATAGCCCCGCCGAGGGCGCGGAAGCTGATCGAGTCGAGTAGTCGCAGATACGACAGGGCCTCGACCGTGTCCTTGAGATGGTTGCCGATATAATAAAGCACGCGACTACCTATCTCTGCCTCGCGGCGTACGGGTCAGGCAGCGCGGCCACTGGAGCCTCGACACAAGTACTAATGGCCTCCAGCACTTCGCCTCTTGCCCTCGTCGAGGGCGGCACTGACCTCTGCCGCCAGATCGCGAAGGTTCTCCTTCAGGGGAAAGGCCGGCTCGAAGCCGGGCGACGCGTCCAGAACCTGGCCCACTTCCCCGGCCACTAACGCCGGATCGAAAACGCCGCGCTCGAGCAGCTTGCGGAGGGCGCCGACCACCTCCTGGCGGAACTGCCAGTCGGCATGGAGATAGAACGACCTGAAACAGCCCAGCACACGGTCTCCCCTACCGATTCGGCCCAAACCCTTGATGGCCTGAATGACAACTCTGGGGGACCGGTCGGATTCGAGTGTCTCCAGCAGCGCGTCCTCGATTAGATCACACGGAGGGGAGAAGCGCCTGCCCAGCTCGCATGCGGCTGCCGCCCGCACCTCGAAGTACGGATCCGTGGCCAGAGCTTGCAGAAGCACATCCCGGATGCGGTCATCCGCTTCCGCCCCCTCTTGCAGCCGAATGCCGAACTCGACCGCATTGCGCCGAAGGATGCCTGGATGTCGAAAATCGCCTCCGCAGATCCTCCGGATCCACCTTGTCTTGGTCTTGTCCTGGAGAATGGACAGGATCACGTCGAGGCGTTCGTTGTATTGGAGAATCCCGACCAGTTTGACCCCCACGTTGCGTCGCCCCAGAGGAATCTCGTACCACTCCTCAGAGGCCAAGTAGCGGTCGGCCTGGTAGCGCAGATAGGAGAGTTCGGGCGGATCGAGGCCAGCCACGCCTCCGGCGTCGGCGATGCGATCGCGCACAGCGTTCAGGTGCACGTTGGGGTCGCTGGGAACTCCCTCCTGACGAAGGGGAAATTGGAGCGTCAGGGGTGGAGGCCGGTGGCCGGCCAAGAGGCTGGAGATCTCCCCGAGAATCAGCTCCAGACTGTCCCGCCTCGGTACCGCGTGAGAGGCCATCGCCATCTCCTGTANAACCGGCGNTGAATCCAGCAGCTCGGAGACCANATCGGCCAGCTTGGTCGGGGACACAATCGACAGNACCCGCCCCTTGACCCAGNNCGCCTCCTGGTACAGGACCCGGGCAGCCCCGCGCCTTGCCAGCTCGCGNGCNTTGAAGGCCTGGTGATCTTCAGCAGCCGTGGCCAACGGCACGATAACGGAGGGCCGTCCGCAAACACTGACTTCGGTGAGCGTGCCGGCGCCGCCGCGGCAGATGATGAGATCGGCGGCGCCGTAGACGTCCTGCAGATTCTCCATGTACACGTAGCGCCGATACCATGAGGACGTGTCCCCGGTGATTCCCAGGCGCTCCAGGTGACTGGCTGTGTCGGCCACGGCGTCGTATTCGCCGTCGCTGTAGCGACCGGTTACGTGGAGGATCATGATGTTCCTCCGTTGGCGAAAACGCGGCAGGGCCTCAACCATGGCTTCGTTGATGACTCGGGCCCCGCTGGACCCTCCTACCACCACCACGACCTGCCTGTCCGCCGGGATTCCGAGCCGTTGCCGAGCATCCTCCCCCACCACCTCCAGGAACTCCCGGCGCACGGGATACCCAACGACAGCCACCCGTTTCATGTCGAACCAGCGTCCGGCTTGCTCAAAAGCCAGTCCTATGCGGTCCGCCAGCCGACCCACGGCATGGTTCAGCAGGCCCGGATGTGCATTGGGCTCGTACAGGAATACCTTGGCGCGGGACAGCCCCAGCTTTCGCAGCGTGCCGAAGGCGAACATTACCGGCGCGCTTACGAAGCCCCCCGTGCAGATGATGACGTCGGGACGGAACCGGAATAGAATGAGGATGGCACCCATCACCCCCACGGCCAATGTCACGGCGAAGAGAGCGAAACCCGTAAGCGACGCGGCCCTGGGAAAGGGTCTCGACCTCACGAAGCAGAGCGGGTATCCCTTGTCCGGCACGACGCGGGATTCCAACCGGTGGCGAACGCCTACATACAGGAAGCGCGACTCCGGCTCCTGCCGTCGGATCTCGTCGGCAATGGCCAGGGCCGGGTACACGTGACCACCGGTCCCTCCCCCGGTCAGCAGGTATTTCACCTCACTACCTCGACAGGGGCGGGAGCGGACCACGGGCACCCGAGCTGACAGTGGAAGAGGGCACATCGGATGGGAAGACGGACTTGTGAGAGCACATCAGCTCGAGGCCGGGGATGTTAAAGGGGGCGGGAGGGCGAGCGCCGGCAGCAGGTCGTAAACTCTGAATTATCCTTAAGATAGGGAGATTCTGCCAGGGCGACAAGCGGCTAGTCTCGTAGCTTCCTCCGCCAGTATCCATCCCTCAGGCCCGCTGGCCAGACGGATGAGGATCCACGTCCCCCCCTTCTCTCCACCAGCTTCCAGTCCTCATAGGCGCCCTCCCGATACAGCTGATTCGCTCAGCGAACAGTCCCACCGCCGCCGATTGGGCCATCCAGCCGTCTGGGCGGCAAATACGAAGAACACACCCCAGATCATTCGCCCTCTTCTCTGCGCCGTCGACGAGCTCCGACACCGATAGCGGGTCGACAACTGCTTCCTCTACGAGGGTGGACAGGTCGGGCACCAAGGGCAGATCTCCCTGTTCGTAGCGGAGCCGCATGGTGAGCCCGAGGGGGGACCCCAGCGTGGTTCGGGTGGAGTCTACCCACATAGCGAGCGACGCCACTTCGACTGCCCCCGCGGATGGGGGGGAGGGAGTATGGATGCGGCGAGAGTGGGGAGTAGAATCGAGACCGCCGCTCCCACCCCCTGAGCCGGCAGCCGGCCATCAGCCGGTGTCGTCTTCCTCCCCGCCTGTACTCGTCGAGTCGGAATCGGCGGCCTTCGGGGTAGTCAAGTCATCCAGCGACAGGTTCAGATTCTCCATGTTCTCGGATTCGACTTCGTACACCGATGGGATATCCGTGCGCCTGAGATAGACCCCGCCGCTCTCGACCTGCCCCCCGAGGAGCACTTCCATTTTGGTGCCGTCATCGGCGCTTACGACGACGGATACGCTGGGGTCTTCCAAGCCGTAGTCGGAGAGATCCCGCCGTTCCTCCTTCTTCCAGTCGAGGACGAATCCAGCCACCTCGACGCCATCGAGGTCGGTGATGATGCTGTTCCAGCGCCAGGATTTCGCCGTCCTCCCCGCTGGCGAGAGGAGTTTCCAGGTCTCAGTTGAATCTCGCTCGACGACAGCCAGCTGTTCTCCCTTCTTGAGGATCTCGATGCGCCGTAAAGCATCCCGATCGGCGATGCGCAAGGGCCTCTTGTCCCTCAATTCGGAGACCGGTTTCCGCAGCTCGTTCACCAGGGTTGAATCTATGAGAAAGACCGGGGCCCGGCTCACGTCCCTGGCGTAATAGCTCCCGCCTTCCGCCTCGATCCCCCCCACCATCAGCCTCTTGTCCGTGTCCTCTCCCAGATACAGGGAGACCTCCAACATGGGATCCGCCAGCAGGGAGTCCTCCAGCGAAGATGGCGGCGAGGAGGACAAACCGTACTCCGCCAGCTCCGGCTGACCCGGATCCTCGGAGACGAAACTCTTCGCCTTGGCGTTCTGGAGGCGAGTCAGCACGCCCTTTACCGCGGACTCGTCGGCGGCCGCGTCCAGCGGCGAACTGAACCGCCACCCCTCCGCTCCCTCCTCCTTTCTGAGCACGACGCTCTCACCGCCGGCACGCGCGAGCCTCAGTTCGCGCACCTCATCTTTGTCGAAGGCCAGCACCCGACGGTCTCGGAGGTCAAAGACACCCTTGTCCAGGTTGTCGACGCGCCAGGCGTTGACCGTGAAGATCTCGGGATTGGCGCCCAGTCTCCGGGCGTAGGCGTAGCGCTCGGTGGGACTGCCACCGCCGAAGACCACCGTGTCCAGAGATCCTTCCATCAGCGAGAGAAGCACCCTCAGGCGGGGCTCCCCAAAGCCGTATGTCGCCGCTAGCTCGGGTTCTGCCGCCGCTGCGGCGCTGTCTGCAACAACCCTCTCGACCTCCGTTTCCCGCAGCGTGTTGAGGAGACGGTCGACGGCGTTTTCGTCCGTCCCTGACGCTATCGGCTGCACCAGCCGCCACAAGTCTTCCGCCTTTTCGAGGACGATCGTGGTGTCGCCGCGAACGATGGCGATCGACCGAGCCTCGTGATTACTGAAATCAATCAGTTTCTTCGACCGCTCTTCCTCATCCTGCTGTTCTTTCTCACTCTTGTCCAGGAAATAGACAAAGCCCAGCAAGGCCAGGAACACGGTACTGATAATCAGATTCGTCTTAAGGCGCATCGATTGTCCTTGAGTTCTGCTCCGGGAGGTTCATCCGGCAGCGGGAGCATGGACCTTGGTGGGAACTATCTCTCTCTTGATCCATATGAGAATGCAGGCGTTGGCAGCGAACAGCCCGGCGTAGGCCAGTTGCAGGGTCTCATTGGGGATAGCTACAAATCCGAGCCCGACGTTGGCGACGGCCAGGCCGACGGCGATGGGCCAAACCCGATGATCCCTGCGGAACAGACCGTAGGCCACGGCGGCGCTGATCAGGGTCAGGAGAAGAAACCCCTCGCCCTGCCAGAAGCTCCCCTCACTGAGGCCCACCACGGCCTGGGCGAAGAAAAAGAAAGTCAATCCGAGGAAGCTGTAGATCAGCCACGACACGAAGCCCGCCGAGTAGGTCTCATACCCCCTCCGCAGCATGATGACAAAGCCGGACATCGCTACCACTAGCGGCAGGATGAAGACGGAAATCCACAGCACCCAGTCTCCCTGGTTGCCCACCAGATTGATGGGACTGAAGCGCGGTATGCGGGCGGGGATACTGAGCTTGTCCTCCCCCTCCACCAGCCACCTCAGGCTGCTCACCAGCAGCTCGCCGTTGGCCTGTTGCCCGAAATACTGGTTGTTTGCGAAGTCGGAGTCCCCGAAGACGACGAGGCGCGCCATGTCCCCCTCCACAGCGGCGGAGTCGGCGTCCGCCTTCACGGCCACCGCCAGCGTGAGCGGCCCCGGGCGATCGGATTCGGGGTCGTATTCCACCTTGTCGCCTTCCCCCGTCAGAGGAGACAGATCGACCTCACCCCAACTGCTCGGGTGGGTAATCAAGAGCGCCTTCGCCTCCCCGTTCATCCCCCCGCCCAAATCGTCGACTGATACCGAACGGGAGAACGGGAAGAAGCCCATGGTTCCGGAGGCGATCTTCTCGGTGATGGTGTGATCGCCGTACTGAATGACGACCGGCACGGAGACATCGGCGCCGAGAAGTTGACCGATGCCGCTCAGGTCCACGACGAAATCCTGCCCCAGCTCCACCGAGTAGTCGCGCAGGAGCGCCTCCAGTCCAGTCGGCTGACCGGGATCCAGCAGCAGTAGCGCCTCGCCTCCCCGTTCCATATGCGCTCTGAGCGCCGCCTCTTCGTCCGGCGAGAACGGTTCACTGGGCGCCACGACAGCCACCACCAGGGCGCCTGGCTTAACCCCGGTGGCCAGCCGCAAACCCTCCTCAATCTCGAAGTTCATCTCCTTCAGACGCCCGTTGAGGATGCTGAAGCCCTCTCCGTCAACCTGGGTCAGCTCTCCCTCTCCGTGACCACCGGTAAAGGCAATGCGGCGCTCCACCGCCTTGAGGGAGCGCTGGATGGCGTTGCTCAATGCCTCCTCGGTCTGCTCGGTGAATCGCTCGGACTGAACTTCGCCGTCTCCGGTGACCTCCACGATCGAGGTTCCGCGTTCTCGAATGCCGTACTGCTTGACCACCAGCGCCGCTTTCTGGGGGTCTATCACCTCGTAGTCGAAACGACGCGTGGTGGATTTGTACTCGTCCATCGTATCCTGGAACCGCATCCCGTCGGTCTCCGCCATGAAGGTCTTCACAGAGACGTACTTCCCCTCGTCGTCCACCCTGGAAAGGAGATCCCGGGTGTCGGAAGAGAGGGTGTAGAGCTGATCTTCGGTCATGTCGAAACGGGAGTGATAGGACTCGCTGATGTAGTTGACCAGCACCACGACCCCCAGGGAGAGTACGATTCCCAACCCAACGGTCGCCAACTCCCGCAAACTCCACCTCCCCTTTCGCGAGACCACGAAGAATCCGACCAACGCCACACCCAGGGGGTAGGCGATGACGCTGAGCCAGAAGATCCACGCCGACTGGCGCTCCGTGAGGGCGATGGGGTTGAATCCTGGCTCCCTCGGGCGTATGGATATGAGTTCCTCGTCTTCAGCCAGCCAGCTCAAGGCGTTCAACGCCAGGTCCCCGTTGCCCTGAAGATCGAAGTAGCGGTTGGAGGCGAAGTCAGAATCGCCGAAGACGACCAGGCGTCCACCGGCGCCGGCGGAATCGTGTACCGCTGCCGCCAGAGGCACGGGGCCAGGACGGTCCACGCCTTCGTCCAACTTCACCGTCTGCTTGCCCGGGTTGGCCTGGAGC
Organism: Gemmatimonadota bacterium; assembly: GCA_002725915.1. Lineage (GTDB taxonomy): Bacteria > Latescibacterota > UBA2968 > UBA8231 > UBA8231. The sequence continues at coordinate 4,666 of PBRM01000011.1, read as the reverse complement.
ACGGTGAGATCGGTCTCGCCCCAGCTCTCGTCACTCGTCATCACCAGTTCGGCTCCCAGGTAGCCCTCCTTGCCCCCCACGAGGTGAACGGATCTGGCCAGCTCGAAGAACGACATCACCCCTCGGCGATGTTTGCGAACGATGAGGTGCTCTTTGTCGTAGCTCACCGCCACGGGAGTGGTGAAATCGAGCCCCATGAGACTGCCAAGACCGCTGGTGTCGATGACGAAGTCGTCACCCGCGACGATCCCCCACTCGCGGAACAGTTGACCCAGACCGATTTCATAGAGAGGATCCAGGAGCACCAGGACGGACCCGCCCTGGCTGAGGTAAGCCCGCAAGGCCTCCACTTCCGGCTCCAGGAAGGGAGATTGGGGACCGGCGATGATGACCACAGCACAGTCTTCGGGCACCCTCCCCTCGCGAGCGAGGAAGAGGGAGTCTTCGAGGACGTAGTCGATCTCCTCGAGCCGTTCTTTGAAGCGGCTGTAACCGAGTTCCTGTGAGCCCACGCCCTTTTCGCCGTGGCCCACAGTCATGTACACCACCTCTCGCCTGTTCCGCACCACCTTGAGCAGGGCGTTGGTGATCTGTTTCTCGGTCAGCTCTGTAACTTTCTGCTGGCTCGACCCGGATTCGACCACCAGGGTGTTGTAGCTGCGGATACCGTACTCGTTGGTGCGCTCAGGATCTCGGTCGGGGTCGACGAGCTCGAAGCTGAAGTTGGATCCGTGGACGGCGTATTGCTTCAGCAGACTCTCAAGGTCTTCGTGCTCGCCGTTTTCTATGAAGGCCAACGCCTGGACCTCCGTCTCCAGGCGCTGCAGTGATTCCACCGTCAGCTCCGAGAGGCTGTGGAGTTTGCCGGCGGTCGCATCCAGACGCTGCGGATAGCGGTCGGCCAGGAAATTGACCATGACGATGATGGCCAGGACCGTGATGCCCCCCCAGACGGCATTCAGCCATAGCGAGTACTGGCGGAACAAGTCCGGATTCAGCAGGCCTGCGACGACGATGGCGGCCAGACCGAGGACCACGTTGACCAACACCAGCCACATCTCGCCGGGGTTGAGCAGGTAGGCGAGTCCCCCGGCCAGGAAGATGGCGGCGCCAGCCAGACTCAGTAAAGTCGAATAAGCCTTCATCGGCCTCTATCTCCTCCATCTCCGGGATTCGACCACTCTCGAAGTCACGAAGAGAGTGAAGAAGGTGAAACTGAGGTAGAAGACTACGTCTTTAGTGTCTATCACGCCTCGTTGAAAGCCCTGCAGATGCTCGATAATGGAAACCGAGTGGAGGATCTTGGCCGCCGTGGGGCCAGCAAAGGTGGCCGACCAGTCGATGAGCCACAGCAACAGCAGGCCGCCGAAGGCCAGCAGCACCGCCACGATCTGGTTCTCGGTGACCGCCGAGGCCAGGATGCCGACGCCGACAAACGTACCTCCCAGGAGAAAGTATCCCAGGTAGGCGGTCCAGATCGGCCCCCAGTCCGGATCGCCGTAGACCTCCAGGATCAGCGGGTACACCAGGGTGAGAGCGACGATCAGATTGTAGAGGGTGAAGCAGGCGAGAAACTTGCCCATGAGGATCTGAACCGTGGAGATAGGCGAAGTCATCAGTAGCTCGATGGTGCCGCTCTTCTTCTCTTCGGCGAAGAGCCGCATGGTCAACATCGGCACCACCATCAACCAGATAAAATCCATGACACCGAAAAACTGCGTCACCACCATTTCGTTGAGGTTCAACTGCGGCATTCCCGCACCGGACATGAACTGGGATCGCTGGCTGAACTGCTGGCAATAGAAGTTGAACGACATGAGGATATTGCGGAATAGATACCCCGACAGGAAGAGGAAAACACCGGCGATGACGTAGGCCACCGGCGATACGAAATAGGAGCGGAGCTCCTTGGTGTATACTGCGAAAAAGTTGCGCATATGCTCTTAGGCCTCCGCTTCCTGTGTAGTCAACTGCAGGAAAATGTCTTCCAGGTCCATCTCCAGGCCGCGCAATTCGCGCAAGCCGTGACCGCCGTCCACGATCCTCTTGGCCACCAGGTCGCGTATGTCATGTCCGGGAGCCGCGGTGACGATATACGCCTGTTCGTCGCCGTCTTTGGGCGCTGCGGTGTCGTCGTCCACCACATCGAGCACGCCGTCGATGCCACTCAAAAGCTCACGGATTTCATCGCTGGGCCCGGCGATCTGGGCGCGCAGCACCTCTCCCTCCTTGAGCTGCGACATGAGGCTTTCGGGCGTGCCCTCGCCGACGATGCATCCCTCGCTGATGATGACGATCTTATCACACGTCATACTCACTTCCGGGAGGATGTGAGTGCACAGGATGATGGTGTGCTCTCCCCTCAGTGCCTTTATGGTTTCGCGAATCTCGATGATCTGCCTCGGATCCAGCCCGACCGTGGGCTCGTCCAGGATGAGCACGCTGGGGTTGTGCACCAGAGCTTGTGCCAGGCCGACTCGCTGACGGTAGCCCTTCGAGAGGTGTCCGATAACGTTGTTGCGCTGGTGGGCGATCCCGGTCTTCTCCATGGCCTCGTCCATCCGGCTCTTCAGTTGAGCGGAAGGAACGCCCTTGATCTTGGCGACAAAGGTCAGGTATGAGCTCACCGTCATGTCCGCGTACAGGGGCGGAAACTCCGGCAGGTAGCCGATGCGCCTCCTCACTTCCATCGACTCCTCTACGACATCGAAGCCGTCGACAATGGCCGACCCGGAAGACGGCGGAAGGTAACAGGTGAGAACCCTCATCGTCGTGGTCTTCCCGGCCCCGTTGGGGCCCAGAAAGCCGAGGATTTCTCCCTTCTCGGCTATGAAGGAGACATCCTCCACAGCGGTCACGTCGCCGTAGGTCTTGGATAGATTCCGTACCTCAATCACCTCTGTTACCTCCTCATGGTCTCAATGGGCCCGCTGGTGGCGGGTCTGGAAAAAGTGGGCGAGGGGCTGTACGTAGGACCTGGCTGTCTATGGCTACCTCGCCAATGCCAATCTCAATGAGGCGGACCTTGTCGAGTATCTCTTTGAGTGCTCACGGTGGGTGTCTTGGCCAACCCGGGAACGCCCTCCAGGAGAACGTGCCCGCCGCGCATGCCGATGATCAACGCTCCTCCACTATCACTGGTCCACGACGACGCGATCCATCTCCTGGAGGATCCGATCAACCAGAGCTCTCTGCTCATGAACCTTCTCGGTTATGACGTGAATATCCAAACCCGGTTCCATGCATTCCACTTTCGCTAGCGCTCCTTCGCCGCGGCCCGAGACCAGCCTGCCTCGATTGGGGAAGGGAAGTGCGGTCGCAAGTCCAATCCGACCAGCCGGGATGTGCCAGTTGATCCGGGGAAGTGGACTGGTTCCCCGCAGCCCAAATATCGGCCACCCCTGGAGGCTCTTTCCAAACGGGTGAGCGATCGGCTTCTTCCCCGGCGTCGGCCGGGGCCTTTGTGTGGGTTGATGAAGGCTGAAGCGTTGTGCGTGGTGCAGCGTAGCGTGGGTAATGCAATGGTAGGCGGAAGAGCTGAGATCTCGGTCCGATGACGGGAAATTGCCTTGGGAACATTACCATCGGCTCAATCGGCCCGTGGCGACGACACCTCTTCCTGGAACGAGACCCACTCTTCGGCGGGCTGTCCCAGATGGGGAAGGAGCTGGCGGGCATTCGCCGCCAGATCGGAATTGGGAAAGAGCTCTATCACCATTTCGTAGGCGGATCGAGCTCGGTCCAGGTCCCCGATGTACTCCTCGTAGATAAAGCCGATCATGAACTGGGCCTCGTCCGCCTGTTCGCTTGTCGGATACCTGGAGAGGAGAAGTTGGTAGTGCTCAACAGCTCCCTCCATGTCTCCGCGCTGCTGGGTGAGCATGGCCAGCGTCTTCAAAGCGCTGGCGGCGCGCTCGTGGTCCGGATAACGCTCGACGAATGCGGCGAAGAGATCGAATGCCTGGGCCAAGGCGGCGGTGTCGGTAAACGCCACTTGCGCCGCCTTTGATGCAGCTTCGTATTGCTGATCGGGGCTAGGCGCACCGCAGCCGGCCAGTAGCAAAAGCAATGTCCACAGCCGCCCTGACCTCACAATCGTGATTCCCCTCTTCATCCGCCCTGACCGCTCAGCCGCTCTTGGCGGTCTCCTTCGAGGTGGAAGCGCTCTCGCTCTTCCCCTTCTTCTCGGCGCCCTCCGACTTCTTGCTCGAATCTTTCGAGTCCGCCTTTTCCGCCTTCTTGTAGCTGTCGCTTCTGTAGTCGGTGATGTAAAAGCCGGAGCCCTTGAACAGGAGTCCAGCCCCGGAACTTATCAGACGCCTGACTCGTCCCCGGCACCCCTTCTTCTTACAGCGCGTCAGCGCCTCTGCCGTTATGCTTTGAAATTGCTCGAACTGATGGCCGCACTTCTTGCACTCGTATTCGTACGTAGGCATAGCATTATTCCGCCGGTCTACTCCTAGATCCCGGCTTGGAGGGGATTAACCAAAGAGTGAAATGTAACTACGTTCCTACGCAGACGCAACAATCGCTCCGCTGAGTTTTAGTACCCAGCGCCGCCTCGGTCTAGGATCTGGAGGAGCCCATCCTCTTGTCCGGTTCCATCGAGGTCCTCCATCATGTCTACCGCGGGAAGATCATCCTCTGGAACGGTTATGTCCGGCAG
>PBRM01000010.1 GCA_002725915.1 Gemmatimonadota bacterium | reverse complement strand
GGGCAGCTCCTCTCCCAGGTAGAACAGCTGCAGGGTGGTTGGGTCGACGGAGTCGGTGTCCACTTGTCTGGACTTCAGCCATGCCCCCGTCACGCGGTAGATCCCGTCGTCCTTGACCCACAGCTTGACCCAGGGGCGAGACGGGTCGTACCATTCGGCCGTAGCGGCTGTCTTGGCCGCCGGCGCCGGCGAAACACGGGACATGGCGGGCGCCTGGGCCGCGTTCAGAAAGGGCGCGTACAAGGTCTGGCCGGCGGCCGTTGCCGGGGAGGAAGCGGTCTTGGCCGCGCCAGCCGGCGCTCGACCGCCGCGGAAGCGCACCCGGATGCGCAAGCGCTGCAAGCCCATCAGGCGGTCGCCGTCGTAGGAGAGGGGATAGACCCTCAGACTGTGGGCGGCAACGCCGCGGAGGATGCCGACGTACTCGGTGACGACGACGTCGTCGGGCAGGAAAGGCGCCGCCTGAGTCGGAACGGCGGCAGCGGGCGAAGCGTCGGCCTCATACCCGGCCGCCGGGAGCCGCACGCGGCCCAGGTCGACCGCATCGGACTCCAGGATCGCCACCTCCACGACCGCACCGTCAGGCACCGCCAACAGCGCGGCGGCGAAGGGAAGGGCGGGATTGCCCGGCTCGTCGATGCGGGCGAAACCGGGGGCTCGGAAGCTCACAAAAGCCCCGTCCGGTCCCGATTCGATCAGAGGCGGGGGCGGCAATCGCAGTTCGAGCTCCAGCCCGTCTTGGGTGGATCTCAGAATCTCGAAGGGACCGGCGCCAGCAGATCCAGCGAGCATGGACAGAACGAACGCCAGGAGCAGCGCAGTACGCGACATTCGGACCATGGGCGAGTTCGGCATCGGGGTGTCAGTCCGTCGGCCGATAGGGTCGCAAGGCGAGAGAGAGGCGGTGTATGAGTATCTGGTTTCACCAGAGTTGCGAATCGGGAGGGCGGTCAATCACGCGCGGCCGGCCTTCCTCCGCCACCAGCACAGAGAGCGGATGCGTCGGATCCGGTGGCAGACCACATAGGCTGTAGAAAACGTACAAACAAGCCCTCAGTCTGTCTATCTGGGTCTGTCGGAGGCCACAAGACTGGAGGGCTTCGTTCGGTATTGTCCACCGCGCGTGGACAGGCCCGGCGGCCTCGACAGCAAGGCGAGCAGGGCTCTGGACCTGAAAAAAGAAATCTCCTATGAGACCACCTGCCGAGACGGCGGTTCCGGTGTCTTAGGCGTCGGTCGGTCACCTGATCCAGCGGCGATTCCGTGGACGGGTGCGATCTCTTCGCCGAGTGCACGGCGTCGGGGTTCTGGTCTCAGCCTGCCTCAGCGAGGAGCTTCCCACCCAAGTAGGCCGCTGCTTACTCATGTGGTCGGGATGATTCCCCTGCAGTGAAAGATGAGGACACAATCGGAAGGCGACGGGACCGTGACGGGTAAACTGCTCCTGGCGGCGATTTCCTGCCTGCTCACGCTGCTGTTGGCGGAGCTGCTGCTGCCCGCGTTCCTCGATCTGGAGAAGGTCACGCTCGCCTACGATCCGCTGCTGGGATTCAAGGGACGGGCGGGGCTGACCACGGTCTGGCGCCGCGAGATGAAGGGCGGACAGCGGCTGGTTGTCATCAACCGCGACGGTTTTCACGACCGCGAGCGGCCGCGGGGGAGGGCGCCTCGTAGCCGGCGGCTGGTATTCCTCGGCGATTCGTTCCTGGAGGGATACCAGGTGGAGATAGCGGAGAATTTCTCCCAGCTGGTCGGCGGCAGTCTGACCCAGCGCTTCCGATCTCTCGACCTCCGGGTGGAGTGCCTGAATCAGGGCGTCCACGGATACGGACTGGGTGTCCACTACCTCTATGTCCGCGAACGTCTGATGGCGTGGCACCCAGACACGGTGGTGCTCGTCCTTTTCCTCGGCAACGACCTGCACGACAACTACGCCCCGCTCGCCTCGGCGGCGGTGCCCCGCTTTCGACTGGGAGCAGAGGGCGACCTGCAGTACGTTCCCGCTCCGCCGTATCAGCTCAAAACCTGGCTCCGGGACAATGTCCTGGCCCGCTCCACCCTCGTCCGTCTCCTGTGGCTGAACGTCATCAAGAGCAGCCCGGCCGCCCTTGGCCTGGCGCGGTCAGCGGGCATGGCGAGCACGCCGATAACGGCGGCAGCTTCGCGCGAGCGGCTGGTGGAGATGTCGGCGCTGGCCGACCGACTATTGCGGGAGACCGCCGATTTTCTGGCCGAGAGAGGGGTGGGGCTGCTGGTATACGTCATTCCGGACCCGCTCCGGGTCCAGGACCTTCTCGATGTGGCGCGTTATCGGTTGGACTCGACAGCCCCCGCCCCCCTGTACCGGCGGGACAAGGCCTTCCTGGAGACGCAGCTGCTGCACGCGCTGGAGGCGAGCGGCATCGACTATCTGTATCCGCTGGACGAGTTCATGGCGCGGATCGCGGCCGGGCAGGAAATCTACCGGGAGGGCTACGGCCACTTTTCAAAACTGGGCCACGTGCTCTCGGCACAACTGCTGGAGCAGGCACTGTGGGCGAGGGAGGGAAACACCGGGACGGTCAGAAGAAGTCCTGATGCCTTTTAAGGACCAATACAGTGACGAACTGGAGAGCGCAGATCAACAGCAGGTAACGGTGCCATTGATCCCCACCGCGCCGCAGTCGCATCAGCGCACCCGCGGCGGCGGTGAGAACGAGGGGCACGAGAAAGATCCACAGCCGGCCCGTCTCCGCTGCCGTCTTGCCAAAGAGAGCCAGTAAGCCCATGACGATCGCAAAGGTGAGGACGACACTGTGGTGCCGACCAGCGGCCAGTGACTCGGCGTCGGAGGTCCCGCCGCCGGGAGCGGACAGGCCTCTCCGAGCTGTCCAGAGAACCCTGCGCATCTCGGCGACCGCCAGCACGCTCACAGGAGGCCCGCACCAGAGGGCGAATTCGAGCGCATCCAGTCCGGCGAAGTAGAGGGTGGCGGACAGCGTCCAGTCGAGGACCTTGAACGCCTGGTGGGCGGCCATGCCGAAGCGGAACTGCGCCACGGCATCGTAGCCGAAGAGGGCATGGAAGGTCACATACGTCGCCAACCAGCCCGCCCCCAGCAGGAGACTGTACAGGCCGGTTGCTTTCAGCCGCCGCTGTTGCTCTTTCCCCGCTCTTTTCCACAGCAGTCCCAGGAGGAGGAGGATGGGCGCCAGGGCGATGAGTCCGAAACTGACGAAGAGCGACAGATAGAGCAGCACTCCCGCCCCCACCGCCCACCCCGGATGGCCTGTATCGAGGCCGCGGACGGCGGTGTACACGCAGGTCCAGGCCAGCAGGGGGAAGAGGCACTGGTCGAGGTGGAGCGTCATGAGAGTGACATTTGGAATGAAGAGGTAGAGGGAGGGGGCGACCCAGGCGGCGGCCGAGGTACCGTAGAGTCGACGACAGATGCCGAAGAGGGGGATCACGGTCAGGTAGGTGAGCAAGGGCAGAGTCCAGGCAGCCAATGAAGACAGGCGCTCCAGCGCGGGGGGTGAATCCCCCTCCCCCCACACTCTCGACAGCCGCTCCATCCCGACTAGAAAGAGGACGGCGCCAGGGGGACGAGTGGCGTGGGGAAAGGAGACCAGTTCACCCGTGTCGAGGAGTTGGCCATAGGAGGTGACCAGACGAAGGGGGCTGCGCTGTTCCGTTGCTGCCCGCGCCAGGCGCCCGTGGCCGCCGCCCAGGTACTGGCTGCTGAGCGCGTCCATCCCCCGGCCCTCCGTGAAAGCGAAGGCCAACTGCAGGGCGTACCCCGTGCCGATGAGGATGAGGAGATTCAGCCGCCAGCGCTCGGGATGGCGGAGGACAAAGCGGACCGAACCCAGGCCCAGCGCGGCGGCGGGCAGCAGGATCCAGGTTGCGGGCAGGTGCGACTTGTGGAGGGACCAGACCCAGTGGGGGAGCAACGGGAACAGGGGCGCCTCCAGCAGGAAGGCGGCCCACACCAGGAGTGTGGATACTATCACAACGCGTTGCGTCCGCCCGCTCCAGGGGCTGTCGGGGCGTCGTCGGGCAAATTCCGATAACCCGGCTCCCCCCATGGCGCCGCCGATCAACAGGAGACACACTCCTCGCACCGCTGAATCGGCCATGGCCAGGTAGTAATCCAGGGGGTGCTGCGTCTGCCGCTTGACGATTCCATTCAGCCATTCGAAGGGGAGCGTGCGGTCGTACATGCCCTGAACCAGGAGATGTCCGTAAAGCGCGTAGAGGAGCCAGATCAGTCCGGCTGAACAGCACCCCAGAAAGATCGCCGGCCAAGCCAAGCGGCTACGGCACGTCCCGCCTACGGAGTCAGCCATCGCTTCTCCTGTTCGGATTGACTTCCAGCCGCGCTCGACATAGTATCCCTCGCCGCCCGCGACCGACAGCGATGCGGACAGGCAGTGAGAGAGAGCAGGGAGTGACATCGCGAGGTGCGGATCATGTCAGCTACGGCCAGTCTTCGAACAGGTGATAGGACACTACATCACGCTCGACGAGGGCTGCGGCAATACCGGGTCGTGCCAGAGCGCCATCACCTACGCCCGATGGGTTTCGGACGCCCGGTCTACAAGAACTTCGATCCGCGGGCCAGGAACATCAAGAAGGGGTGCGAGGCGGTGCTGTCCGTGGCCGAGGAGCTGGAGGCGGCTGCTTTCGAGGACGACTATTTCGTCGAACGCAAACTGTATCCCAATGTGGGCTTCTATTCGGGTGTGATCCTGCGCGCCCGCATCCCGGCCTCTATGTTCACGGTCATTGTTGCCATCGGCCGCATGCCCGGCGGATCGCCCACTGGTACGAAGCCTCGCTTCCTTTCCAAAGGCCGGATCAATCGCCCTCGCCAGGTGTATACCGGTCCCACAGAACAAGACTACATGCCCATCGATCAGTGCTGACTGCCCCAAGCCTTCCGTCGATCAGACAGCCACGCTGTCTCCACTCATACGTTCCTTCCCTCCGTCTCGCATCCCGCCGCGACCCGCGCAAAGAGGCTCATGGAAAGCGCTAGACTCGGCCGAACCGGCCTCGAAGTGTCGATCGTGGGACTGGGAACCGCCTTCCTCGGCATCCGCGACCCCAATCAGGCAGCCAAGGCCTACAGCGGAGGTAGCGGGATCCCGGCCGAAGAGGACCTGGGTGTGGCGACCGTACATGCCGCCCTGGAAGGGGGGTGCACCCTCATCGACACGGCTCCGCTGTACTGCCAGACCCGAAGTGAGAGCAGCATCGGCCGCGCTCTGAGGGAGCGCCCCGATCTAGCCGCCGAGTGCACGGTGACGACGAAAGTGGGGCAGCTCTTCGCGGGAGTCGACCACTCCCGGGAGGCGGTCCTGCGTCATGTCGAGGCCAGCCAGCGTCGCCTGGGGATCGAGTGTTTTCAACTGCTTTTCATCCACGATCCCATGGGAGTGCCCATGGGTGACGTCTTGGGTGAGAGCGGCACGCTCGGCGCGCTCCGAAAGCTGCAGCGAGAGGGTGTGGTGGAGTTCGTGGGAGTGGCCGCCAACGAGCCGGAGACCAACGCGGACTATGTGGAGACGGGCGAGTTCGACGCCGCCGTGGTCCCCGAGGCCTGGAGTCTGCTGAACCAATGGGCGGAGCGGCGGATCTTCCCCGCAGCGGAGCGGCACGACGTGGGGCTGGTGATGGCCACGCCGCTCGAGCGGGGGCTGCTGGCCACCGGCCCGGTAGCCGGCAGGGAATATCTGAACCGAAGGTACACAGCGAACCTGTTCGAGCACGTGGGCAAGATCAAAACCCTCTGCGACGAGCGCGGAGTTCCGATGAACGCCGCCGCCCTGCAGTGGTGCGCGCGCCATCCCCTCGTCGCTGCTACCATACCGGGTGCGCGCCTGCCGGCCGAAGCCACAGCCAATGCGGCCGCCGCCGAGGTCGAGATTCCACCGGGCTTCTGGCGAGATCTGGATCCTTTGGTGCGACACTGGGACGTGGCCATCTTCGAGTGAGAGGTCGTGGGGGGCGCGAGATCCACTGGTCGGGCCGACGCGAAGGGTGTCTCCTGGCCATGGCCAGAAGCCCAGGTTGGCCCGCTAGCGGGGCGTTGCGGGAAACCAGATGACCGACGGTGGGTCAGACCGGTATGTTTTGGACGGCGTGGGCACGCGAAGGTCGATTGGGAAAACATGAAGACTGAAGACAAAGGAAGGAGTAGTTATGGCCGTCAGGATCAACTCCAGGCACACGAAGCTGTCGGACAAGACCAAGGACCACATCGAAAAGGCATGCGCCAAGCTGGATCATTTTTTCGACGGCATCATAGACTGCGAGGTGGTTCTGGAGAGAAGGAAGAAGCACGGGACGGCTGTGGAGATCATCGTCAAGGTACCCCACCAGACCCTGGTAGGAAGGGCCGAATCGGAGGACGACAACCTGTTCAAGTCCATCGATGATGCCGGTGATCGGGTCGGCACACAGCTGAAAAAATACCACGACAAACTGGCCGAACACCGCTATTAGGTTGGCTGTCTGGGCCTCGCGGAAACTCACCAGACTCTTGCTGCTGGGTCTGAGCCGAAAAGAGGAAGCGAGCGTGTTGTGTCTCAGCTTGATCGGTACGCGTTAGGTGCCCGGTACACCGGGTGCTGGGGGCGAGCTTTCGCTGGACTTCTCTCACATGTTTGATCTCAAAAAAAAAGGTACCACGGCCCGGCGGGAGATGTGGGCTGGGGTTACTACGTTTATGACGATGTCGTATATCATCGCGGTGAACCCGATGATTCTGGGGGATGCGGGGATGCCGCGGGATGGGGTGATGATAGCCACCTGCCTGGCGGCGGCGCTGGGGTGTTTTCTGATGGCTTTTCTGACCAATTACCCGTTTGCCCTGGCACCGGGGATGGGGTTGAATGCGTTCTTCGCGTACAGCGTGGTGGTGGGGATGGGCATCTCGTGGCAGGCGGCGCTGGCGGCGGTGTTCATCTCCGGCTTGCTGTTTGTGGTGCTGACGCTGACCCGGGCTCGCGAGGAGATCGTCAGGGCGATCCCGTTGAATCTCAAGTACGCCATCGGCGTCGGTATTGGATTCTTCATCGCTCTCATCGGGCTGAAGAACGCTGGCATTATCGTGCACAATCCCGGGACCGGCAGTCTCGGTCTGGTGAGCGGCCGCTACTTCACCGATCCGTCGCTGCAGGGGCTGATGCCGCCGGGCAGCACGCCGCGCAGCGTCGGTCTGGCGGTGTTCGGTTTGCTGGTCACCGGCGGTTTGGCGGCGCTGAAGGTGCGGGGGGCGCTGCTGTGGGGGATCGGGGTGACCACGCTGGCGGGGATTCCGCTGGGGGTGGTCGCCGGGACCGGGGAAGGCCTTTCGGTGTCGACGTTCGTGGGCATGCCCTCTGGTCTGGGGGAGATCTTCCTGGCCATGGATTTCGGCGAAGTGCTCGACTACGGTCTGGTCACCGTCGTGCTCACTTTCACTTTCGTCGATCTCTTCGACACGGCGGGGACGCTCGTCGGGGTGGCGGGTAAGGCGGACATGCTGGACGAGACCGGCAACCTGCCCAGAGTGCGGGGAGCGCTGCTGGCCGACTCGCTGGCCACGGTTGCCGGGGCCGCTCTGGGCACCAGCACGACGACGACGTACGTGGAAAGCGCCGCCGGTGTCGCCGAGGGAGGGCGAACCGGGCTGACCGCGGTCACGGTGGGGAGTCTGTTTCTGCTGGCCCTGTTCTTTACGCCGTTGGTCGCTTGCGTTCCCGCCGTGGCCACGGCACCGGTGCTGGTCATCGTCGGGGTCTTCATGATGGAGCCGGTGACTCGCATCGACTTCGGCGACTTTCGCGAAGCCATCCCCGCCTTCCTGACCATCGCCATAATGCCTCTGGCCTTCAGCATATCCGAGGGCATCGCGGTCGGCATCCTCGCCCATACCTTCCTGCGGGCGCTGAGCGGCAGCGCGCGCGGGAAAGTGGGCGTAACCCTGTGGATCCTATCGGCTGTCTTCGCGCTGCGATACCTCATCCAGTAGGCTGCCGCCCACGAATCTCCCCTGGCAACCGCCAGTCCCGATCGGTCAACCCACGAAGATGGCCTCGTCGGGCCAGTCTGCGTCGAGGGTGGCGTCGGCCATGTTCGCCATGGGCAGGTAGTTGTGCTCGCGTCGAATCGTGCCCAGGAGGCGGATAGTGCGCAGCTCGACGATCGAGTTCTCGCCGTGGTTCTTCTTGATGGAGGGAATGATCTTGCCCTGCAGGCTGTCAGCCACGTCGCTGTCCGACTTTCCCTCCACCACCATGACGAGGGCGATGTGGCCGTCGGTCTCAGCGATGAAGCTGTCGCGGATGAGCTCGCTGAAGACGCTGGCGACGTTGGGTTCGCTGCGAATCTCCTCGACCACCTGGCTGCGGGTCACGCCCAGCTCGAATTTGATGGTGACCATATGCTGGATCGCAAACCGAGCCGTTCCGTTCTGCTGCATTTCGACCGCGGTGTAGTACTTCAGGACNCCCTCTCGCTCCAAACGTCNTCGCTTGCGNGTCACGGTTTTCACGTTGACGTCGGTCAGGGTGCTGANCTTGCGGTCTGAGCAACGGGGGTTGCGGATCAGGGCGCGAATGATCCCCCGCTCCTGCTCATCCAGATGTCTCATGTCCAGAATGATCCCATTTGTAGGCCTGTAGGTACATATTACGGACACTATCTGGGCAAAACAAGGCAAATCTAAGAATAAAAAGGGAGGACGGAGGTCTTTAGTTGCGATTGACTTCGCTTCTCCAATCAATATATTATAGCCTCACTCGGAACCACCTGATTGGCCACAGCGCGGCTGTGGCCCTGGCTCTTTCCGCCCGGCGCATAACATGAAATACACTGGTCCTCCCCCGAAGCAGGGCTTGTACGACCCCAAGAACGAGCACGACTCGTGCGGCATCGGGTTCGTCGCCCACATCAAAGGGGTGCGGTCGAACAGCATTCTGCGTCAGGCGCTGGAAGTACTGGTCAACCTCGACCACCGGGGCGCCCGCGGCGCCGAGCCCAATACCGGTGACGGGGCCGGTATTCTCATACAGATTCCGGACCGCTGCTTCCGCGAGGTGATGGCCGAACAGGGCGTGACGCTGCCGCCGGCTGGCAGCTACGGTGTGGGTATGATGTTCCTGCCGCGGCCCCATCTGGCCCACCGTCACTTCTGCGAAACCGCCTTCGCCTCGATCGCGCGCGACGAAGGCCTGCAAGTGCTGGGCTGGCGCGATGTTCCCACCGACAACTCTTCACTCGGTGAGTGGGCAAAAGCGCACGAGCCGGTCGTGCGGCAGGTGTTCGTCAGTCGCTCCCCAGAGCTGGACGACGAACTCGCTTTCGAGCGCAAGCTCTACGTTATCGGCAAGCGCTGTGCTCACGAGATTCGCCACAGCGAGGAAGAGGAGGGGGACGCCTTCTATCTCTCCAGTCTGTCGTGCCGAACCGTTGTCTACAAGGGCATGCTGACTCCCGAACAAGTGGCTGGCTATTACCCCGACCTGTCGGATGCGCGCCTCGAGGTGTCTTTAGCACTCGTCCACTCCCGATTCAGCACCAATACCTTTCCCAGCTGGGAGCGAGCGCACCCCTACCGCTATGTGATCCACAACGGCGAAATCAACACCCTGCGCGGCAACGTCAACTGGATGAAGACGCGCCAGTCGATGTTCAAGTCGGAGCTCTTCGGCAAAGATCTGCAGAAGCTGCTCCCGGTGCTCGAGGAGGACGGTTCGGACTCGGCTATATTCGACAACTGTCTGGAATTCCTTCATCTGTCCGGCCGCTCTCTCGCCGACGCAATGATGATGATGATTCCGGAGCCGTGGGAGAAGCACGAGAGCATGCCGGACGAGAAGAAGGCGTTCTACGAGTTCCACAGCTGTCTCATGGAGCCGTGGGATGGGCCGGCCTCGATCGCCTTCACGGACGGCACCGTAGTCGGCGCCGTGCTGGACCGCAACGGACTGCGTCCGTCGCGGTATTACGTAACCGCCGACGACCGCGTCATCATGGGGTCGGAGGTCGGCGCTCTCAAAGTCGCACCGGAGGAGGTGGTTCACAAAGGGCGGCTGCAGCCGGGCCGCATGTTCCTCATCGACACCGCCGCCGGGCGCATCATCAGCGACGACGAACTGAAGCACACCGCTGCCAGCGAGCATCCGTACCGCCAGTGGTTGACGGAGAATCTGGTCGACTTCGAGGACCTGCCGGCCGTGGCCGTCCCCCCCCTGGAGGCAGATCACGACAAGGTGCTGAAACGGCAGCAGGTCTTCGGATTCAACTTCGAGGACCTGCGGGTGAACCTGCAGCCGATGGCGAAAAACGCCCTGTGGCCCATCGGATCCATGGGCAACGATGCGCCCTTGGCGGTCCTCTCTGACCGACCCCACCTGTTGTACAGCTACTTCAAGCAGCTGTTCGCTCAGGTCACCAATCCACCCATCGATCCGATTCGGGAAGAGCTGGTGACCTCGACCGAGACAACCCTGGGATCAGAGCTCAATCTGCTGCATCCCGAGCCCGGAAGCTGCCGCAACCTGCGGCTGCCGAACCCGGTCATCACCAACGAGGAGCTGGAGCGACTCAGGCAATCCCACGTGCACGGGTTCGAGTCGAAGACTCTGCCCATGTTGTTCGACCCGCTCGGGGGTGAAGAGGCGCTCAGCAGCGCTCTGGACGAGCTCTTCGCCGCCGCCAACCGCGCTGTCGACGACGGGGTCCAGATCCTCATCATTTCGGATCGGGATTTCGGGCCGGATGCGGTTCCCATTCCCGCCCTGCTGGCCGCGGCCGGATTGCATCACCATCTAGTGCGCGAGGGCAAGCGCACGAGGGTCGGCCTGGTGGTGGAGTCGGGTGAGCCGAGGGAAGTCCACCACTTCTGCCTGCTATTGGGGTACGGGGCCACGGCGATCAATCCGTATATGGTCTACGAGAGTCTCGGGGACATGATCCGTCAGGGCATGTTGACGGAGATGGATGTCGACGCCGCCATGGAGAATTACAACAAGGCGGTGGTCAAGGGCGTGGTCAAGGTGATGGCGAAGATGGGCATCTCCTCGATCAAGTCGTACATGGGCGCTCAGATCTTTGAGGCGGTGGGCATCAAACAGGAAGTCATCGACCGCTACTTCACCTGGACCGACTCGCGGGTCGAGGGGATCGGTCTGGATGTCATCGCCCGAGAGGCGTGCATGCGCCATGCGCAGGCGTATCCGCCCATTGATGTGGACGGTCGGGCCCTCGACGTGGGCGGCGAGTACCAGTGGAGGACGGACGGGGAGCACCACCTCTTCAACCCGCAGACGATTCACAAGCTGCAGAAGGCGGCAAGCAGCGGCGACTACGAGGTCTACGAGGAGTACGCCGGGCTTATCAACGATCAATTCAAGAAGATGGCAACCCTCCGCGGTCTGCTGGAGTTCGACTTGCCCGAGGTTGGCGTCCCTCTGGAGGAAGTGGAGTCCGAAGAGGAGATCACCAGGCGATTCAAAAGCGGAGCCATGTCGTACGGCTCCATCAGCAAGGAGGCGCACGAGAATCTGGCCATCGCCATGAACCGGATCGGGGGGAAGAGCAACACCGGTGAAGGAGGAGAGGATCCGGCGCGCTACACCCTCGACTCCAACGGGGACTCTCGCAACAGCGCCATCAAGCAGGTGGCCTCGGGTCGCTTTGGGGTAACCAGTCATTATCTGGTCAACGCTCAGGAGCTGCAGATCAAGATGGCCCAGGGGGCCAAGCCGGGAGAGGGGGGAGAGCTGCCGGGGGCGAAAGTGTATCCGTGGATCGCCGAGGTGCGGCGTTCGACGCCGGGGGTCGAACTGATCTCGCCGCCTCCACACCATGACATCTACTCCATCGAAGACCTGGCCGAGCTCATCCACGATCTCAAGAACGCCAACCGCCATGCCCGCATTAACGTCAAGCTGGTATCGGAGGTGGGCGTGGGTACCATCGCCGCGGGAGTGGCCAAGGGCCACGCCGACGTCGTTCTGATCAGCGGCCACGACGGGGGCACGGGGGCGTCGCCACAGACCAGCATCAAACACGCCGGGCTGCCGTGGGAGCTCGGGCTAGCGGACACTCACCAGACGCTCGTCCTCAACAATCTGCGCAGTCGCATCGTGGTGGAAACAGACGGCCAGCTCAAGACCGGGCGCGACGTGGTGGTGGCGACGCTGCTGGGCGCGGAGGAGTTCGGTTTCGCTACCACGGCCCTGGTCGCCATGGGTTGCATCATGATGCGGGTCTGCCACCTCGACACCTGTCCGGTGGGGGTGGCGACGCAGAATCCGAAACTGCGCGAGAAGTTTAGCGGCAGGCCCCAGGATGTGGTCAACTTCCTCGGCTTCATCGCTCGCGACATGCGCCAGATTATGGCTCGGCTGGGGTTTCGCACAGTGAACGAGATGGTGGGTCGCACCGACATGCTGAAGCAACGGCAGACCGACCACTGGAAAGCGAAAGGCATCGATCTGTCCCGGATCCTTCACCAGCCTGATGTCGGACCGGAAGTCGGACGCTACTGCCAGGTGCGGCAGGATCACGGCATCGAGCGCTCGCTGGATGTGCAGGTGCTGCTGGAGACGTGTGCGCCGGCCATCGAGAGGGGCGAGAGGGTGACGGCGGAGTTCGACATCCAGAATACGGACCGCGTCGTGGGGACGATCGCGGGCGCCGAGGTCACCAGACGCAACGGCCCGGACGGTCTGCCAGCGGACACCATCCATCTGAAGTTCCGGGGATCGGCGGGGCAGAGCTTCGGGGCCTTCGTTCCTCTCGGTATGACCCTGGAACTGAGGGGCGACGCCAACGACTATTTCGGCAAGGGATTGTCCGGCGGACGACTGGTGATGTACCCGCCGGCTGGTTCGACCTTTGCGGCCCAGGAGGAGATCATCGTCGGCAACGTCGCGTTCTACGGCGCCACCAGCGGCGAGGCCTTCATAAGCGGTGCGGCGGGAGAGCGCTTCTGTGTCCGCAACAGCGGTGTCAACGCGGTCATCGAAGCTGTGGGAGATCACGGCTGCGAGTACATGACCGGTGGACGGGTCGTCGTCCTCGGCGGCACCGGCAGGAATTTCGCCGCCGGTATGTCAGGCGGCATCGCCTACGTGCTAGACGAGAGCGGAGAGTTCGCCGGACACTGCAACCAGGAGTCGTGTTCGCTGCAGCGCCTTGAGGAGGAGGAGGAGATCGGCGAGGTGCGCGAGTTGGTCGAGCGCCACCTCACCTACACCGGCAGCGCTCTGGCGCGGCGGGTGCTCGATGCATGGGACGAGATGCTGCCGCGGTTCGTCAAGGTGATGCCGCGTGATTACGAGCGCATGCTGGAGGCCATAGAGCGGGCGCGCGAGGCGGGGCTGGAGGGGGATGAGGCGGTGATGGAGGCGTTTGAAGCCAACAAGAGCGGCCTGGCGGGGGTCGCCGGGAACTGATTTCTGGCGGCGCACATGCCTGCCCACCCCTGACCGATTGAATTCTGCGCGATGACCGCACCATCGTCGGGAAGTACTGAAAAAGAAAAAAGACAGAAGAAGCAACCAACGGACTAGAGAGATTAGCATTGGGTAAGCCTACGGGTTTTTTGGAAGTTGACAGGGAGTTGCCGGCGGATCGGGATCCGGGGGAGAGGATTGGGGATTGGGGGGAGTTTCATCAAGGACACCTCTTGCACTCCTCGGCCCATGCACCACTCTACTCTACCAGTGAAGATCCCTTCGGCATGCATGATTACACCCTCAACGCCGTGTTTCTCACTGGGGTCACTTGATAACTGTGTC
>PBRM01000009.1 GCA_002725915.1 Gemmatimonadota bacterium | reverse complement strand
TCGCCCACTGACTGAAGGAGGCATCGTCGCCGTTGGTGTTCGGCTCGTCGGCGAAGAGATAGGCCGGCTCCAACCAGGCTGCCTGAAGCGCGCGGCGCACCTGCTGGCGCTCCCGGTGCCAACGGTATTCTCCTTCCACGTCCCCCAGCTGCCCGCAGAGCCAGGCGCCGGCTTCGAGGGATCCCGACCACAGGGCGTGGAGGGCGGTGGTCGCCCAGCCCCGCTGCCCTGCCCGCATCAACCCGTCCTCGGCCCGGGAACGGCTCGCGCCCTCGAGGATGCGCCGAATCTGCGGCAGGACGTCGGCGACCGTCGGGCGATCGCCCGAGTACATGTAGTAGGCCCGCGCAAACAGGGGGAAAGCCAACAGGCGGGAAAGATCGTCCGTTCCCACCTCCCCGATGTCGGCGGTGGCCAGCATGGTGCGGGCCGTCGCTGTGTCGCCGGTGTGGCAGTAGTCGTTCAGAGCCAGGGGCAGGGCGCGGAGCCAGTCGTAGGAGGCCGCACCCGGCTGGGTCCAGTATATCTCCTGGCGGACCGCTTCAAGGCTGCCGGCGCCGAGATCCCACACCCCCCCCTCGAACCCCGTTGCTATCGCCGAGGACGCGGGGCGGTGTCCCTCGGCCCGACGGGACACGAGACAGACTTCCTCCACCTCCATGCTCGACGGAATCTGGCTCAGGCGCAGGGCCAGGTAGCGGCAGACCTGGGGATGGACGGCGGTCCACTCCTGCCGCCCGGCGGCGCAGACGTAACGCCCCCTCTCCTGAATCTCACCCTCGGTCAGGGCGTACCCCAGGTCAACCACGCCACCGGCCGCATCCGCCCGCAGCCTCAGCCGGGTTCGTCCGCTGACAACGCGGCCGAAATCCAGCACCAGGTAAGCCGAGCGTTCCGCATCCGAGGTGCCCACCAGGGTCCTCGCCTTACCCTTGCCCACCAGACCGTCCGGATGAACCCACTTGCAGCGTTCCATGGGGGCCGGGTTGCGCCAGAACTGAATGGGACCAGAGGTCTTCACTTCCCCGTAAGCGGTCAGGCCAAGCGGTCGCACCTCGGGCTCGATCGCGACCGCCAGCTCGCATGTAAGCGGCGCGGCATCCACCGCGACGACAGCTGCCTTCTCCCACGCTTCATAGCCGGCCTGCGACCGATCTCCGCTGCGTGGGTCCTCAAGCGCCGAGTGCCGTTCCTGGTAAGAATGTGACTGGTCGGGACCGGCCATGGCCTGCCAGGACGGGCCCGAGAGGATCCGCGAAGTCGTTCCCAGTTGTCCCTCGCACAGAAACCACGGCTGCTCGTCGGCAGCGTCGGCAACGGCGAGGACAGTGAGCTCGTGGTCCCCACCACGTCCCGGCAGAGACAGAGCGAAGGTCCACCACACCGGCCTCTCGGTCATCTGCCCTGCCGGTCCCCCGTCCAGCCGTTTGCCGTCCAGGGCGAGCTGAAAGGCACCGCTGCAGGCACAGCGCAAGTGGCCATTTTTCGAGCCGGCGGCAGCCGTCAGGGAGAGACGGAAGTACGCTGAGCGCGGAGAAGCGGGGTGCCAGATCGGACAGGCCTTCATAAAACTGTCAAGAAACCCGGAAGCGCTGCGCAAATACAGTGACGTATTCGGTTTCCCCCGATTCGCAAGGGGCGCGACCGCGGCGGGTTGTTGGGGCCCGTCCCCTCGAAGGGCGGGCGACGTAGCGGAGCGGAGGGTGGGCGACGCGCCAGCGATTCGGTCAACCATTCCATGGATCGGCGGACGAATGTTGTCGTATTTTCGAATGGGACCACTGTAAGTCCTTCGGAACGATCTCGTCGATCGACGGCAGGTCCTGTGCAGATCCTGTGAGGGCTGGAATTCGTGGGGACTGCTTACTGGACCGTCTTGCGTAGTAGCGCACACGCCCTGTGATCAATATGGGCCTTTTTTCGGGGAGCGCTAATGCCTGGCGGCTTTCCCGCTGGGGTTACTGCGACCAACCATGCGAGCCGGGTCTGCGGCTGAGCGACATGTCGGCGGTGGTTCGGATGTGTCGGCCCGGACGTACCATGGACCCGGGATCTGTCCTGTTGGCCGCGACGAGTGAGCGACACACAAGCCGCTCCCAGGTGTCGCGGATAAGGCAGACCTACAAAGAAAAAGGTCCAGCCACCCCACTTCCGATGCGGAGGCCGGACCCAGGGTGTGGGGAAAGAGACGTCGCCGAGCGTCTCGCTCAGTCCAGCGACTCAGCTCAGGGAAGGCGCAGACTGATGAAACGCGTCTCGCGTCTACCGCGCACCAGAAACATCACGGCCGTCCCCGATTCCAGCTCATCGAGAATGCGTTCGAAATCGTCGATGGACTGCAGCGGCTCGTTGTTGATCTCCAGGATAATGTCCATCTGTCGAAATCCCCGGCGAAAAGCCCGGCTGCCCTGACGCACCGCCACCACGACCACGCCGGTCCCCTCGTCATACCTGAGTCGTCTGGCCAGCTCGGGCGTCAGCTCCTGCAACCTCAGACCCAGAGAGCCGCCGCTCACCTCCCCTGGGTCCGACCGTCGGGCACTCGTCAGAACCTCTTCGGTGAGCTCGCCGAGCTCGACGACGATCTCCTTCTCCTTCCTGTCGCGCAGCAGTCGGAGCGTTACCTTGGTGTCGGGAGGAGAGGCGCCGATGAGACTTCTCAGCGCCGTCGTCGACCGCGTAGGATTTCCGTCCACTGCGAGGATCACATCTCCCTGCTCTACACCGGCCTCTTCGGCCGGGCCGTCCTCGCCCACACTCCGCACGAACACACCCCGCGTGTTCCGCATGCCCAGCGCCTCTGCGGTGACGTCGTCCAGGTCGGTGATTACCACCCCGAGCAGGCCGCGCTTCACCTCGCCATATTCGACGAGTTGGCGGAGCACATCTCGCGCCATGTCTACGGGGATGGCGAAGCCAATTCCCTCGTACCCGCCGCTGCGCGAGATGATGGCGGTGTTGATCCCCACCAGCTCGCCCCGCAGGTTCACCAGCGCGCCACCGCTGTTGCCGGGGTTGATGGCCGCGTCCGTCTGGATGAAAGACCCGTAATTTTCTCCAAACCGCCTCCTCCCCTTGGCGCTGACGATGCCGGTGCTGATGCTGTGCTCCCAGCCGAAGGGATTGCCGATGGCCAGCACCCACTCGCCTACCCGCAGGTCTTCCGATCGTCCCCAGGGGACGGAGGAGAGTTCGTCCTCATCGATTCTCAGCACGGCGAGGTCACTCAGCGAATCGGTGCCCACCACTTCGGCCTCGAAGTGGCGCTCGTCCGTCAGCTCCACACTGATCTTGTTGGCTTTGCGCACCACATGATAGTTGGTAATGATGTAGGAGTCGCCCTCGTAGTGGACGATGACACCGGATCCCTGCCCCTCTCGGCGTTGCTCCCTTGACGGGCTGTCTGGCATGCCGAAGAATTCCCATGGCGTGCCGCGAAAAGATCTCTGAGCGGTAACGGTCTGCTCGGTGACGATAGAGACTACACCGGGCGTCACCTGTGCGGCCACGGCCGCAAATCCATCGCTGAGTGCCTGCAGCTGCCTCAGGCTTTCCTCCCCGGTTCCTTCCCCCTGACTCTGCGCCGCTGCCGCGGTCGCCAGAGCGACGCACACCAGTGAGGCGATTGACAAACTCTTCATGGCTCTTCTGTCCCTCCACGGATCAGTTGCGTTGTCGCTTCCTTCACGTCCCAGGCTGTCTTACTGCCGGGGCTCTCGCCGGGGCTCTACTGCCGAGCAGTAAAGACGAAAGTCCGGGGGTTTAGGTTCCCTTGCCGTTGCATCGGCCTTTACGCCGCTGTCTCCGTCCTCTCCTCCGTGTGGCCCTGGTTCTCCGGGCGGATGACGAGCTGTCCGCCCTCCACGTCCACGGTGACCCGCGCCCCGTCGGCAATCTCGCCGGCGATCAGAGCCCGGCCAAGGCGACTCTCCAGCTCGTGCTGGATAAAGCGCTTGAGGGGCCGGGCACCGTACACGGGGTCGTATCCGGCGCGTGCGATGTGTCCCAGGGCCGAGCGCGTCACCTCCAGCCGGATGCGGCGGTCCCGCAGTCGGTTCGCCAATTCGTCGGTCATCAACTCGACGATCTCTCCCACCTCGTCTAGAGTCAGCGTCTTGAACAGGACGATGTCGTCAACGCGGTTGAGGAACTCGGGCCGGAATTGGAGCCGCAACTCCCCCAGAACCCGCTCCTTCGTCTGGAAGGAGATTTCGCCGCTGCTGGGCTGACGGCCTGCTTCCGCCATCCCCTCCATGAGGAAGTGAGAACCGACATTGGAGGTCATGATGACAACCGTGTTCTTGAAGTCCACGGTCCTGCCCTGGGCGTCGGTGAGTCTGCCGTCGTCCAGCAGCTGCAGCAGGGCGTTGAAGACGTCCTGATGAGCCTTCTCGATTTCGTCGAAGAGCACCACCGAGAATGGTTTCCGCCGCACTGCTTCGGTGAGCTGACCCCCCTCCTCGTATCCCACGTACCCGGGGGGAGCGCCCAGAAGACGGGAAACAGAGTGCTTCTCCATGTACTCACTCATGTCGATACGGACGATGCTGTCCTCCGAATCGAACAGGGCCTCGGCCAGGGCGCGGGCCAGCTCGGTCTTGCCCACTCCCGTGGGCCCAAGGAAGATAAAGGAGCCCACCGGCCGCCGCGGGTCTTTGATGCCAGCCCTGGCGCGGATAACGGCGTCGGCCACCAGCTGCACGGCCTCCTCCTGCCCCACTACCCGCTGATGGAGAATCTCGTCCAGATGCAGCAGCTTCTCGCGCTCTCCCTCGACCAGTCGCGTCACCGGGACCCCCGTCCAGCGGGAGACAATCTCGGCGATCTCCTCCTCCGTGACCTCCTCGCGCACCAGTCGAGTGGCCGCATCAGCCGCCACGCTCGGCTGGCTCAACGCCTGCAGCTGACCCTCCAGCTGCGGCAGGCGCCCGTACTTTAGCTCCGCCGCCCGCTCCAGGTCTGACCTGCGCTCCGCATCTTCCATATCGCGGCGGGTCTGCTCGATCTGCTCCCGCACGCCCCGCACCTCGCCGATGATCTGTTTCTCCGCCTCCCACTGCGCGCGCATGGCGCCCGCCTCGGACTTCAGATCCGTCAGCTCTTTGCGCAGGCTTTCCAGCCGCTCCCTGCTGGCCTGGTCGAGCTCTTTCTTCAGAGCCGCAGCTTCGATCTCAAGCTGCGTCACCCTTCTGGTTACGGCGTCCAGCTCTGCCGGCATGGAGTCGATTTCGGTGCGAATGGTGGCGCCGGCCTCGTCTACCAGATCGATCGCTTTGTCTGGCAGAAAGCGGTCTGAAATGTAGCGGTTGGACAGCACCGCTGCCGCCACCAGAGCATTGTCCTGAATGCGCACACCGTGGTGGACCTCGTAGCGCTCGCGAAGCCCGCGCAGGATGGAAATGGTGTCCTCGACGGAGGGAGGATCGACGACGACGGGCTGGAAACGTCGCTCCAGGGCCGCGTCCTTCTCGACGTGCTGCCGATACTCGTCCAGTGTCGTGGCCCCGATGCAGTGCAGCTCGCCCCGCGCGAGCATCGGCTTCAGCAAGTTGCCCGCGTCGGTGGAACCCTCCGTGCGGCCGGCGCCGACGATGTTGTGGAGCTCGTCGATGAAGAGAATGACGCGGCCGTCGCTCTGCTGGATCTCGGTGAGCACCGCCTTGAGCCGCTCCTCGAACTCCCCCCGGTATTTGGCCCCGGAAATGAGGGCCCCCATGTCCAGGGAGAACACGGTCCGGTCCTTCATCCACTCTGGGACGTCGCCCCGCACGATGCGCTGCGCCAGTCCCTCGACGATGGCGGTCTTGCCCACTCCCGGCTCGCCCATGAGGACGGGGTTGTTCTTGGTCTTGCGGGAGAGGATGCGGATGACCCGGAGGATCTCGGCGTCGCGGCCGATCACCGGATCCAGTTTTCCCGCCCTGGCCTGAGTCACCAGGTCGACGCCGTATTTCTCCAGCGCCCCGTAGCCTGCTTCCGGGGTGGTGCTGGTGACTCGCTGGTTGCCGCGCACGGCCATCAGCGGCGCCAGAAAGCGGTCTCTGGTAATGCCAAGTTCGCCCAACAGGCGCCCTACCGTGGTGCGCTCGGACTCGCCGGTCGCGGCCAGCACCAGGTGCTCCACCGACACGAACTCGTCTTTCAATTGCCGCGCCTCCTCCTCGGCCCGGGCCAGGACCTCCTGCAATCGACGCGAGAAGTGGATTTCTGCGCCGGGGCCTGAGACCCTCGGCAGCTTTTCCCGGGCCGTCTCCAGGGCGGCTTTCAGCTCCCGGGCATCGACCTCCATGCGCCCGAGGATACGCGGCAGTATGCCCTGCTCTTGCTGCAACAGGGCGAGCAGGAGGTGCTCGACATCCGCCTCGCTGTGTCCATGGCGCAGGGCCGCGCTGTGCGCCTCCTGGAGAGCTTCATGCGATTTCTGAGTCAGCTTATCCATGTTCATGAGGTTTTCCTGTCGATTCAGTGCGATGACAGTTTTATTCACAACTCTGCGTCGCACGGTCGGCGCAAAACCTGTGCCCGGGCGTCCTTTTAACTTATCTGACTGGAAATATCGTGCTCATACACTCAGCCAGCATGGGTCCACGAATCGACCAGGGGCGAATCTGGCACCCCTTCGGTGGCACCTGCCAATATGACATCAGGAGCGGGGCAACCCGCAAACCGTGGCAGCCGACGGGTCGCGAAGGAAACGAGGTTGACCGGCTGAATCAGGCGGGGAAACGGGGGATGATCTCCGCCGTCAACTGGGGGCGGCGGAGAAAGCGTCTGTGTGTCGCATGGAGAACAGCGGAACGGGAGAAAGGATGCACGTGTCGCGGAAGCAAGTGTCGCGCTACAGCGCGTGTCCACGCCGTAGGTCAGATCAGGTTAAGCCTCCAAAAAGCCGATATGGCCAAACCCCTGGCCACCCCAGGAAAAAACCCGCCTCGCGTCATCGCAGCCAAGTCTAAGGAGGTCTGCATGTGGAAGACGCTGAACGGACCCAGCGAAAAGCCCGCGGATGATCTCCTGCTCCTGCCGCCCAGGGAGAGGCCGGCGCGAACCGGAAACCACTCCACGAGCCGGTACTCCACCCCACCGGAAAGACGCGGCGTAGTGGTGATTCCGAACCCTTCGCTGAAAGCCTGGTCGTAGTTGGCCATCAGCGTCAACTTCGGCTGGAGCTCATGGCTCCCGCCGATTCGCAGCATGGCCGGCAAGGAGCGGCTGAAGCTGTCATCGTTGAGCTTTATATGGAAATCTTTATCCCCGTCGCCATCCACGTCCTCATTCTCCAGAACGTCCTCGATCCCCGCGACGTCTTCGTCCAGCGCCCGGGTGAGCCGCAGATCGCTCGCAACAACAACAAAGGAGTCCTGCCGCGCATCGATATCGGTCACCCACTCGGGCAGGCCCTCCCCCAATGCAAGCTCCGCCAGCTCCGGTAGGTAGCGCTCCGTCAGACGCCAGACGATGGCGGTCTGGCCCACCTCGCTCCAGGAGATCGTGTCCAGCAGGTTAAGCATCCCCATGCTGATGGTGGTCTTCCTGTCTTTGGTTACCCCCGCCACACCGAAATCCAGGCCATAGCCGGTGCCGCCGCCGACCCGTGTGATGGCGTAAGCCGAGTCGATCTTGGTACCCTCCCTTCGGGCGAGGAAGCCGCCATCGGAGCGCTGCACCTCCGCGTACGATCCGCCCAGGAACTCGATGGTGGCGCCGACGGAGAATTCATCCAGATACGGCGCCAGCAGCTTTGGTATCCAGGGCCTGGCCGCCGCGAAGTTCAGGCTTCCCAGGCCCCACGCCGAGCCGTCCCACCCGGCTATGTCGTATTGCCGATCGAACTCGTTCCCGAAGAGCATGAGCTCGATCATGTCCTTGGGCGCCTCCCCCTCCAACCCAAAGGCCAATCCGGTGGTGACCGCCCCGTGAAGTCCCCAGGGCAGAGGGAAGGCGACGCCGCCATTGAGGGGAATCCCCAGCGCCAGCATGGGTTCTAAGTCGACATTGAACTTCAGTCCACTCCCCGGGACATCGGCGAGCAGATCGGCCTTGTCGGCGTCATTGAGGAAACATGACCGACCGAGCCATGCTCCCTCACGACAAGCCGGATCTCCGGCGGTGAAGTTGTCGTTGTAGGTCTTGACAGAGAAGGCGTTGTTCTCCGTCGCGAAGGTGACTCCCCCACCCAGCAGCTGCCATTTGAACCTGGGACTGGTTCTCAGGCCCAGGTTGGCCGGGTTCCAGGCCACCGCCTCCGGCCCGCGCGCCATAGCGGTGTAGGCTCCACCCAGCGCCATCGCCCTCGGTTCGGTGTCACTGCCCCGAGATGCGGCGGAAAAACCCGCTATTATAGTGACGGTCAGGACGATATTACCTGGAATTCTCATCTCTCTCTACCTCACAAACCGGGTGACACTTATTCGAACAAGTCCTCGTTCAGCCGGACGATGATCTTCGCCCCCGCCTGAACAGCGACGAAGTCGGTGGCAAATAGCTCCACGTCTCCGCCGGTCGCGTCGATTTCGACCAGCACGCCAGTGAACACCCCGCCTTCCTGCAGAAAGACGAGAAACTCATCCTTGGTGACCTCGACATTGGTCGTCTGAAATGCGCTTTCGGTAACGCGACCATTGGCGTCCACTGGTGCAGCCGGCACCGAGAACGCCCCCTCCCTGGGGATTTTGAGAATGGGATTCGCGTATACATCCTCGGCCCGCTCCGCCACTCTCAGGCTCACCCGCACCCCCAGGGGGATGTGGTTTTCTATAGTCGTAAAGAGCGTCGTGGTCTTGAGGTTGGAGGTGATGCGACGCCGCGCCCCGTCGTCGGCGAGCTCTTGCTTCTCCGGAGGGACTTCGATCTGCGTATCGGCTGTGATGCGGAACTTTGCTGGCGCTTGAAACACGACGCTGTCCACTTGCACGAAGTGGTTGGGAGCGATGGATTCCGTGCCCACGCCGTCACCCACCTTCACCGTGGGTGTCACCGTGATCCGCGTCGGCAGATTGTTGAGGAAGTTGGTCAACTCCTGGGAATCCGGTGAAATTTCGATGGGCAGGGGGTTGCCTGGGTTGCCGCGGTCAAACACCTCTTGGACGCGTATGGATTCGGTGTTCCCGGCCTGGTTGGTGCCGTCGATCAGCAGGTCGATGGCGCTCTGAAAGCCCACTCCCGAGCGCAGGAAAACTTTCAGCGAGGTGGAGCTCAGACCGATATTGTCCAGACCGTCGGGGAAGTCCACATCCTGGTTCACCGGAGCGACAGGCAACGACAGCTCGTTCAGGCGGCCCGTCACCAGACTGAAGACCAGCTTCTCGGTTCTCGCCTCTATCTTGATCTCGCTGTCGGAGCGTATGGTCACCTCGCGGCCCGTGGAGAAAGTGGTGGCATGATAGGAAATACGCAGCTCGAGGGGATTGTCAGGAGAGAATTCGTTCTCCCTGAGATCGAATGTGGCGGTCCGCGTCGCATTGGATTCGAGCTCATCGATGACGAATACATTGGGGGTTCCGTCCGGGCCCTTGAGGTCGGGCAGGCTGAGCGCCACGGACATGAGCACGGGAATCTCGTTGGTGACCTTCAGCGTCAGTACACCTAACGTATCGGCGATAACGGCGCGCTCGATCTGTATACGGTCGTCGGGGAAGGGCAGAACCTGCTCGTCGGCAAACTCCTGCTGCGGGATGACCGCGGTGGCCTCGGAGACGGACAGATCGCTCACCCCGATAAGGATGACGAGTTCAGAGCCCTCTGCTACCGTCACCCGCCCGTCGACCTCCACCGTGCCGCCGGAGACAATCACTGTCAGAACGCCCGACATACGCTTGCCGGCAAGGTCGAATGTCCCCGTGCCCTCGCCACCAGCGGCTATCTCTCCAAGAGGCGGGTCGAGCGCGGCCACCAGCGTGTCGGTGACCGCGTCTTTCAGCACCAGGTTGAGGCTCAGAGGGACGGGCAACCCGTTCTGGATCGTCAGCGTCAGCGCTCCCTCCTCGACAACGAGGAGAGATACATTGGTGAGCTTCAGGTCACCGACGATGTCGGCGAACGCGACCGCCGGCACCCCTGCCGGCAGCGGCTCGGGAGGGAACTCCTCGCCCGCGGGAATGTCGGGCAGGATCGTCCCCACTGGTACCCTGACCGGGGGCACGTCGAGCGAAGCTCCGGGAATCTTGATGGTACCCAGCTGGGTGCCAAAGCTCTTTGCCTGGGGGGTCACCTGCAACCGATTTCCCACCTCCGCCCGCCCGTTCTCCTGGAATTCGGTGCTGAAGTTCAGCGCCATGCGACCATCGCTGGAGATGTCGAGGAACTCGGAGCGGTCCCTGGCCACCTCGTCAATAGTGGTGGTGTCGTTGGCGACCGAAATATTGAAGGCTAAATCAAGCTCGGGGACCTGCGGCTTGCCCACTCCGCAGCCCGCGGCCAGAATACAGGCGAGCAGGACGCCAGCTCCTGCGAGTGCTTTCGCGAGACGGGCGCCACCCCCGGTGCCAGTAGAGCCCTGCATCATCATCTTCCTCCTTCTCTCAAGCAATAGCTACTCCGTCAGCCGGTAATATATCACATTCGGCCAATGGGCGGAATCTCTTTTTCCGACCGCCAGCACGATCTCTCTCCACTACTTCAGTCCGGCAGCGCGCCGCAGGGCAGCCACCTTGTCCGTCTTCTCCCAGGTGAAGTCGTCCCCCTTGCGGCCGAAGTGTCCGAACGCCGCCGTCTTCAGGTAGATTGGGCGGCGGAGCTTCAGATGCTGGATGATACCCTTGGGCGTGAGCGGAAAAATGCTCTGTATCAAAGCGCCGATCTCCTCGTCGGGCAGACGTCCCGTGCCGAAGGACTCAATGAGAACAGAAACGGGCTCGGCCACACCGATGGCGTAAGCCAATTGAACTTGACAGCGGTCTGCCAGGCGAGCCGCCACCACGTTCTTGGCGACGTAGCGCGCCATGTAGTGGGCGCTGCGATCGACCTTGCTGGGGTCCTTGCCGGAAAATGCGCCGCCCCCGTGCGGACACATGCCGCCGTAGGTATCGACGATGATCTTGCGGCCGGTGAGGCCGCAGTCACCGTGCGGCCCCCCTACGACGAAGCGGCCAGTGGGATTCACGTGGATCACCGTGTCCCGGTCCAGGTAGCGACCGGGGATCACCTGCTTGATCACCTTGGCGATCAGGTCGCGCCGAATGCGGCCCTGGCTGACCGTCGGATCGTGCTGGGTCGAAATCACCACCGTGTCAACGCGCC
This sequence comes from Gemmatimonadota bacterium, assembly GCA_002725915.1. GTDB lineage: Bacteria > Latescibacterota > UBA2968 > UBA8231 > UBA8231. The sequence goes on along the minus strand of PBRM01000009.1, from coordinate 16,507 downwards.
GGGGTTTGCCATCGACGTACTCCACGGTCACCTGGGACTTGGAATCGGGACGCAGGTAGGGCAAGGTGCGGCGGAGCCTGCTGAGACGCTCCAGCAGACGGTGCGCCAGGGTAATGGGAAGGGGCATGAGCTGGGGCGTCTCCCGGCAGGCGTAGCCGAACATCATGCCTTGATCGCCGGCCCCCATCTCTTCGTGCAGTCCCTGATCCTCGTCGACGCCCTGTGCAATGTCGGGGGATTGGCTGTCCAGGGCTACCATTACGCCGCAGGAGCGGTAGTCGAATCCGTAGGCGGAATCGGTGTAGCCAATATCGCGCACCGTCTCTCGCACCAGCGACTGAATATCGACCAAGGCCCGGGTGGTGATCTCGCCGGCGACGATCACCTGGCCGGTGGTCACCATGGTTTCACAGGCGACGCGGGAGAGTGGGTCCTGTGCCAGCATGGCGTCCAGGATGGCATCCGAAATCTGGTCAGCCACTTTGTCGGGGTGTCCTTCGGAAACCGACTCGGATGTAAACAGATGTGTGCTCACAAGCTCCTCCTCCATTTGTTGACTGTGGGAGATCAGCCCGTTATCGGAGATCAAGCCGCGATCTCCAAGAGTGATGCTGTTGCGGGCGACAGACCTTCTTACCTCGGCCCCGGCGCCAATCGAAACGTAGGGTCCCACCACTGATTGTGCAACGATGGCGGACGCATCGATGTGGCCGGGGGCACCAAGACGCTGTTCAGAAGCGCGACCGGGTTCACCCCACCGGTCCGAGACGAAGTTACCGCTAGGTCAGTCGCCCGATAAGCGCCGCCGGCGATGGCATGGGATCCTCACCGAGATGTCGTTCCATCCAAATGCCTGCGCACCGCCGAACCGGATTCCAATTCCAGACATCGAGACGCTACATCCCGAGCGTGGTCCAGTTCCAGCACGCGCACCACCTCCTTGACCTCCGGAATGAGGCCGGGACTCAAGCTGAGAATCCTGATACCCAGACCGAGAAGGAGGAGAACCGCCTTGGGGTCGCCGGCCATCTCACCGCAGATACTGGTTGGTATTCCAGCTCCAAACCCGGCATCGGCTACCGCTTTGATCAATCTCAGGACGGCGGGATGAAGGGGGTCGTACAGCTGGGCCACCTTGGCGGACCCGCGATCCACAGCCAGGGTGTATTGGGTGAGGTCATTGGTCCCAAGACTGAGGAAATCCACTTCGGCGGCCATCTGAGCCACGAGAATGGCGGCCGATGGCACCTCGATCATGATTCCCACCTTACACGCCTCCCCGAACGCCGTGCCCTCCCGTCGGAGCTCGGCTTTGGTCTCCTCGATGACATCCCTGGCACGGCGTATCTCCTCCACATCGCTGACCATGGGCAGCAGGATCTGCACGTCGCCGTGGACTCCCGCTCTCAGCAGAGCCCGCAACTGCGTCTTGAAGAGATCGAGGTTATCCAGACAGATGCGTATTCCCCGCCACCCCAAAAAGGGATTGGCCTCGTGTGCCGTGTCCAGTACGTGCGTGAGCTTGTCCCCCCCCAGATCCAGGGTGCGAATGACCGCCGGCCACGGCGCCACGGCTTCAGCGATCTGACGGTACGCATTCAGCTGATCCGCCTCGGTGGGCAGTCGGTACCCGAGATAGAGGAACTCGGTGCGAAACATGCCAACGCCGCGGGCGCCGTTGTCGATGGCGGCCTCGATCTCCTGAGGCAGGTCCACGTTTGCCATGAGCGTGATCTCTGTGTCGTCCAGGGTGACGGCGGGCAGGTCGCGTCGCAGGCGCAGGTCCCGCTCTCGCTGCCGCTGACGCCGCAACGCTGTCTTGTAGTACCGGAGCGTGTCGATCTTAGGTCGGACGTGAACGACGCCCTCGTCGGCATCGACAACAAGATTGTCGCCCGAGGCAATCGACGAGCAGGCTGTCTGCGCTCCCACCACCGTGGGCAGCCCCAGAGAGCGCGCGATGATGCTGGTGTGAGAGGTGGCCGCTCCCTGCTCGGTCACCAGCCCCTTAATCAGTCTCCGGCCTAGCTGTACCGCTTCTGATGGTAGCAGATCGCGAGCCACGACTATGGTATTGGCGCGGATGGACTGCAGCCCGCCGAGCTCTCCCCCGGCGAGCCGCACGAGGACCTGGTGTTCTATGTCTCTGACGTCGCCGACCCTTGCCCGTAGGTACTCGTTCTCGATCTTTTCGAACGTCCGCTTGTGAACTGCCATAGTCGAGGAGAAAGCAGACTCCGCGGGAGACAACTCCTGGCGTATTCGGGTCACCGTTTGATCTCTTATCTGCTCGTCCTCCAGCATGGCCAGCTGGACATCGAAAATCCGAGCCAGGTCTGGCCCGTGCTCCAACTCGACCAGCCTTCGGGTACGGCGAATCTCCTCCCCTACCTGATAGAGGGCGTTGAGGAAGCGGTCCACCTCCCTCTCGACACGCGAGTGCATGAGCCGCCGCCTCGCCACCATCGGCTGCTCCACGCGGTGTATGAAAGCTCTGCCTATCCCGATGCCCGACGATGCACCGATCCCAGTTAGCGACGAGTGTGGTGGTTTGGCCGTAGCCGACGACATCAAGTCAGATCCTCGAACTTGCTGGCCAACAGATGGGCCACCGACTCGACAGCTTCGGCCTCGTCCTCCCCATCGGCCTCCACCAGCACCTCGGCGCCGTGCTCGGCGGCCAGCATCATGACGCCCATGATGCTCTTGCCGTTGATGCGCCGGACTTCTCCCTTTGATAGGTATATTTCGGCCTCGAACTTTGCTGCCATCTGTACCAGCAGGGTCGCAGGTCGAGCGTGAATCCCCAGCTGATTCTGGACGATGACCTGTTTTTCCACCATTACGGGGTCTTTATCCCTGACGGCTATCCGATCTGAAAGGGGCAAACACACTCCAACCCGGCGCGGGAGACGCCTTGGCAGGGTTTAATAGAACCGCTGCAGCAGTCGTCGCCAGGCGGACAGCTGCCGTGACGCATTCGGCGACCGCGACGGATGGACCACGGAGATGGGCTCTCCCTGAATGAGCGCCCGCGGATTGTGATAGAACAATCTCATGGCCTCATCCGATCCGCCCAACTCCTCCACCCGCGCTCTGGCGCTTCGGAGCGAAAGTGGGCGTTTGACTAGGCTGTGACCGTCGCTGGCCACGAATTCCACCCACCCTTCTCGCAGCATCATCTCGGCCGTTGCCTGGGCGCGGCGTCCGAAGCCCCCTGTGAAACTGCCAGCCGTCACCTGAAACAGGAGCCCCTGATGACGCAGCCGCTCCATCAGCGACCTCGACAGGGCGAGCTCCCGATGCCGCTCCGGATGTGCCAGAATGGGGCGAAATCCAGCGGCCATGAGCTCGAAGAACCCCTTGCCCACAAACGGCGACAGTGGCCCGTGCGGCAGGTCGACCAGTATGTAATGACTGCCCGCCAGACCCACCGTCAGCCACTGTGCTGCCACCTCCAGGCCGAAGCAAAACTCAAACTCCGCTCCCTGGTGCAGCTCCACCGGGATGTCGGCCCTTGCCGCCGCTTCCCGCAACTCGCCAAGACGCCGGTGATGGAACTCGGAGATCTCTTTTCCGGCGCCGGCCTTGATATGCGGCGTGACCACGGCCGACCGGGTACCGTCTTGCGCTCCCCGCTGCAGCATCGCCAGCGCCACCTCCATGGTGGGTGCCCCGTCGTCCACCCCCGGAAGTACGTGGCAGTGGATATCCACCATCGCCTGGGTTGGGTCGCCCTCCGTCACCATGCGCTCCCCGCCGTCATTCTCTAATGTGGACGGCGGCACTGAGATCCCGGAGCCGTCCCGGGTCCGACTCCACGGCGGTGCCGGTAACGACGAAGCCCGCCCCCGCCTCCACCTTCTCCCGCGCTGTCGCCGCGTCCCGTATACCCCCGCCCACCACCACTGGAAGGGTGATGTAATCCACCACCGCCCGGATCAGGCCGTCTGGCACCGACACCCCAGCGCCGCTCCCCGTCTCCAGATAAATCAGCTTCATGCCGAGAAACTCCGCGGCCAGAGCGTGCGCCATGGCGATGTCGTGTTTGTCGCACGGCATGGGACGTGTGGAGCTCATGTACTCCGTGGAGGTGAGACTGCCGGACTCGATAAGCATGTAGGCTGTCGATATGACCTCGACGCCGTATTCTTTCAGCAGGGGAGCGGCTCTCACCTGCTGGCCGATGAGCAGTTCGGGGTTGCGGCCGCTGATCATGGACAGGAAGAAAATCGCATCGGCCGTGGGCACCACCTGCCCCGCGTCCCCGGGAAAACTGATGACCGGCATGTCGACCACTTCCCTGAGCCGCTGAAAGACGGACGCGTTCTTCGCCGTGGACAGCATCAGGCTCGTCCCCACCAGAATCGCGTCGGCACCGGCTTCGGCGCACATAACCGCCCGCTCCTCCAGCTGGGTCAGGGACAGCCGATCCGGATCCAGGAGGGTGAGGTAGCCGGCGCCGCGGCGCTCCCTGACCTCGAGCAGGTATTTCAGCGTACTACCCAATCTGTCCGCCGACATGGCTCTCCCTCTCTCTCCTTCAGGCGTCCATGCGATTGGCCGCAATACGGCATATATCGCGGACGATGTCTGGGACCGCTGCCAGGGCCCCGTCTAGTTTAGCCGGGTCGCGCCCGCCCGCCTGGGCCAGATGAGCCTTGCCGCCGCCAGAGCCGCCGGCGAGCTTGGCCACCTCGCGCACGACATCTCCCGCCTTGATGACTCGTCCCTGGATGAGGTCGTCGGTAACCACGGCGATAAAGGAAACCTTGCCGTTTAGCACCGTTCCCAGTACGCCGGCGCCCGATCCCAGGTGTTGACGCACGCCATCGGCCAGATCGCGTAGCGACGCGACGTCGGCTACCTCCACGCGGCTGGCCATCACTTTGATGCCGGCCACCTCCACAGCGGCCCTGACCAGTTCCGCCGCATCTTGCCCGGCGCTCTGGCGACGGGTCTCGACCAGGTTGCGCTCGAGCTCGCGGTTCCCCGCCAATAGGGCGCTGACCCGGTCGGGCAGATCCTCGGGCGCGGCGTTGAGGAGCTGACCCATGTGAGAAACCAGATCCCGGTGCCGCCGCGCCGCGCGCGTCGCCCCCTCACCGGTGAGGGCTTCGGCGCGGCGGGTGCCAGCGGCGATGCCCGCCTCCGACACCAGGTCGAAGGCGCCGATCTGGCCCGTGGAAGACACATGGATCCCGCCGCACAATTCCAGGCTGAAATCCGCTATGCGCACGACCCGCACGCGCTGGTCGTACTTCTCTCCGAACAGCGCCCTCGCCCCCATCTGTTTCGCCGCGTCCACATCCTCCTCGAACGCAGTCACCTCCAGATCGGCGCGAATCCGCTCACTGACCATAGCTTCGATCTCGGCCAGTTGCTCGGGCCGCACAGCGGCGAAGTGAGAAAAATCAAACCGCAGACGGTCGGGGGTTACCAGCGACCCCATTTGGTCCACGTGGTCTCCGAGTGTCCGCCGCAAGGCCTCGTGCAGCAGATGGGTGGCCGTGTGGTTGCGAGCAACGGCCAGGCGGCTCGACGCTTCCACCTGTGCTTTGACTTCTCCGACCAGCTCTGCTCCCGCTCCCTCGCTGAGGCGACCCACATGCGCGATTCCTCCCCGCGCCCGCACCGCGCTCTTCACCTCGACGCAGAAGCCGTCGCCGACGATCTTGCCTCGGTCGCCCACCTGACCGCCGGCCTCGGCGTAAAAAGGGGTGCGGTCGAGGAAGAGGCGGACCGTGCCATCCCCGTCGGATTCGGCGAGGACGATCCGCGCCGCCGTCTCCAGTTCGCTGTAGCCGTCAACCCGCGAGTGTTCGCCCGCGATAGCATCTCCCACTCCCTCAACAGCCTTGAAGCGGTCGCCTGAGCGCGCGCGCTGCCGCTGTGCCTCCAGGTGCTCCCCAAACCCGTCCACGTCGACCTTCAATCCGCGCTCGCGAGCCATGAGCTGGGTCAGATCCAGCGGAAATCCGTAGGTGTCGTGGAGGCGAAAGGCGTCCTCGCCGTCGATGTCGCCTTTTTGGCTGATGCGCTCGAAGATCTCCAGTCCGCGGTCCAGCGTCGTTCCGAAGCTCTCCTCCTCGGCGCGGATTACCAGGGACACGTGGCTGCATTTCTCAACCACCTCGGGAAAGGCCGCGCCCATCTGGTCCGCGACCGTGGCGGGCAGTTTGTAGATGAAGGGATCCTGCTGACCCAGCCCGCGGCCGTAGCGGGCGGCCCGGCGCAGGAGTCGACGCAACACATACCCCGCCCCCTCGTTGGAGGGGATGGCGCCGTCGGCTATGGCGAATGTAAGGGCCCTCACATGGTCGGCGATGACCTGCATGGCCACGGCGTCTTCGCCGCTGTATTCCCGCCCCGACAGCTGGGCGACGCGGTCGATGATGGGTAGGAACACATCGGTCTGGTAGTTGCTGCTCTTGCCTTGGAGAATGCTGCAAATGCGCTCGAACCCCATGCCCGTGTCAACGTGCTTGGCCGGCAGCGGCTGCAGCCGGCTTCCTTGTTCGCGGTTGAACTGAATGAAGACGAGGTTCCAGATCTCCACGTATCCACCGGCACCCGCTTCGATGCCCTGCTGACCCGCGGACCTCGCCTGTGCTGAGGGATCGTCGCCGATGTAGTAGTGCAGTTCCGAACAGGGGCCGCACGGTCCTGTCTCCCCCATCTCCCAGAAGTTGTCCTTCGCCCCGCAGCGCAGGACGCGCTCGGCGGGCAAGTCCGTGCACTGCGCCCACAGACCTTCGGCCTCGTCGTCGGCCTCCAGGCCCAGCTCCTGGTCGCCGGCGAACACCGTCGCCCACAGACGCTCCTTTTCCAGTCCCCACTCTTCCGTGAGCAGCTCCCAGGCCCACTCGATCGCCTCCCTCTTGAAGTAATCGCCGAAGGACCAGTTGCCGAGCATTTCGAGGAAGGTGTGGTGCCATGGGCTGACCCCGACCTCTTCGAGGTCATTGTGCTTTCCGGCCACGCGGATGCACTTCTGCGTGTCCACCGCACGGGTGTAATCCCGCTTTCCCAGCCCCAGGAAGACATCCTTGAACTGGTTCATTCCCGCGTTGGTGAAAAAGAGGGTGGGGTCGTCCTTCGGCACCACGGGTGCGCTGTGCACGCGTCGGTGCCCGCGCGCCTCGAAGAACCTGAGAAATTCCTCCCTGATCTCCCTCGATGTCATAGCTCTCTCACCATCTGCCCCCACACCTGATCCACGGCCCGGGAGGCGGTCTCGGAGTCAAAGCCGCGTCGGGCGAGCAGGCCGTACATCCGCCGCTTCGCCCGGATCTCCTCCACACCCCGATAGCGCGATACCTGCCCGCGCAAGAGCTGGACGGCGGTCTCTTCCGAGCCCACGTCGACGAATTCGGCCAGGACCTGCGCTACCACCTCGGCGTCCACCCCCTTGCCTCGCAGTTCAGCAGTGAACCTCCTCGCCCCCGAGGGCCGGCTCTGCTGCCGTGTCTGGACCCAACGTCTGGCGAAGCCGATGTCGTCGAGGAGGCGGTCTTCCACAAGGCCGTCGATGACGCTGTCCACCACCCCCGCCCGAAACTCTTTCTGGGTGAGCTTGTCCCGCACCTGGCGAACCGAGCGGTCCCGAGCGGCCAGGTACGACAAGGCCAACTGGCGAGCCCGATCTCGTTCCGCATCGAGCAGGCTGGATACGGGGGCGGGGCCTTCCCTCACTTTTCTTCCCCCTCGGTCTGTTCACCACCCGCCTGGGGCACGACCAGGCCCAGCGCTTCTCTGAGGCGAGCCTCGATGGTCTCCGCCAACCGCGGATTCTGCACCAGGAAACTCCTGGCGTTCTCCCGCCCCTGCCCCAAACGCTCGCCCTCGTAGGAAAACCACGTTCCGCTCTTGTCGATGAGTCCGCGATCCACGCCCAGGTCCAGGAGGTCGGCCTCGCGCGAAACACCGAACTGCTCGCCCTGGAAATACATGTCGAACTCCGCCTGGCGGTACGGCGGCGCCAGCTTATTCTTCACCACCTTCACCCGAGTTCGGTTGCCGATTTCCTCGTCGCCGTCCTTGATGCGCGCTACGCGGCGGATGTCGAGACGAACGGAGGCGTAGAATCCCAGAGCGCGTCCACCCGTGGTCGTTTCCGGGTTGCCGAAGACGACGCCGATCTTCATGCGCAGCTGGTTGATGAACATCACGCAGGTGTGCGAGCGGTTGATGGAGCCGGTCAGCTTCCGCAGCGCCTGGGACATGAGGCGGGCGTGCAGGCCCATATGGGAATCTCCCATCTCTCCTTCCAGTTCGGCCTGGGGGACGAGAGCGGCCACCGAGTCCAGGACGATGACGTCGAAGGCGCCGCTTCGCACCAGCGTATCGATGATCTCCAGGGCCTGCTCGCCGCTGTCGGGCTGAGAGATGATCAGGTCGTCCACATCGACGCCGATGCGGCGCGCGAAAGTCAGATCCAGGGCGTGCTCGGCGTCGATGAAAGCCGCTGTCCCTCCCGCCTTTTGGGCCTCGCGGACGACGTGGAGGGCGATCATCGTCTTGCCGGCTCCCTCGGCGCCGTATATCTCCACGATCCGACCCTTTGGGACTCCCCCGATTCCGAGGGCGCTGTCCAGCGCGATCGAGCCCGTTGGGACGACGGCGACATCCACCACCCCCCCCTGTTCTCCCAAACGCATGATCGATCCCTTGCCGTGCTGTTTCTCGATCTGGGCCAGGGCCAGGTCGAGGGCACTGTTGCCGTCATCACTGCTGTCGGCGCGGCGGCGCCCGTTTCTGGACTTCCCCATCGTCAGACTACTCCTCCGTCATTGATTGTTGCTCCGGCATCCGCGCTGCGGGCTGCCTCTGCGATTCGACGTTACTCCTCAGACTGACGCGGCCTTCCTCCTGTCAGCCCGTGAATGCCAGCACGCCGCGAATGAGGATCTGGCTGTAGATCCCGGCGGCCACGTCGTCCAGGACGATCCCCCATCCTCCCGGCAGGCCCTCCAGCCGCCGGATGGGCACCGGCTTGGCGATATCGAAGAACCTGAAGACCAGGAACCCCCAGAAGGCTATCCAGAAACTGTGGGGCAGAAAGGCCACTGTCACCAGATAACCCGCCGCCTCGTCGATGACGACTCTGCCGGGGTCCTCCTCCCCCCACTCGGCACCCAGCGCCCCGGCGGTGTATACAGCCACAAGAAAGACTGCCCCCAGAACGAGCACCCACTCCACGCTGTTCAGTGATGCACACAGGTAGTAGTAAGCCACCGCGGTGACGGCGCTTCCCGCCGTCCCGGGTGCGATGGGCGCGTATCCGGAGAAGAGGACGGTCCCGATCGATCTTCTGGCCGTCCCTGCCATCCTGGCAAAACGCTCCAAGGCGGCTGTTCAGGATTCTTTGTACGAGTAGCCGGAGCGGAAAAAATAGTGAAATCCCGACAGCAGCGTAAGCAGAAGGACGGTTGCCACCAGACCGTTGAAGAGAACCGGGACCCACCCCCCTTCCATGGGGAGACCGCCATAGTTGAACTGTCCCAGCACTTCCTGCAGTCCGGTGACAAAAAGAATGACGACGACGGCGCAGAGCTGGGCCGCGGTCTTCCATTTGGCGAGCCTCGAGATTTCCATCTGGCGCCCGTGATATACGCCGTAGAGTCTCATGCCTGTGATCAGCACGTCTCGCGCGACGATGGGCATCACCAGCCACGAGTTCACCAGACGACCCAGCACGAATGCCACCAGCGCCGAGGTAATCAGGATCTTGTCGGCCAGGGGATCCATGAACGTGCCAAAGCTCGTCACCTGAGACCTGGAGCGAGCCAGCCGACCGTCGTAGAGATCGGTTAATGAAGCCAAGCCGAAGACGACGAAGGCCATGCTGCGCCAGTACCACGTATCGGCGAACAAGACCCCAAGAAACAGAACGGTCAAAAAGATCCGGGAGATCGTCAGAACGTTGGGGAGATTTATGAGCTGGGTCCTATTCATGGCTTTGGCGGCAGGCTCGACATGGGCAGATGGGGTGAGTGGAGACTTGAAACGGGCCTCGACCTCAGAAGTTTTGGCGGCCCTCTAGCGCATGGGCGAGGGTGACTCTGTCGATCAGATCCAGATCGGATCCGACCGGTAAGCCGCGGGCGAGGCGCGTCACCTTGGTGAGAGCGGACATTTTCTGGTAGATGTATTCCGCCGTGGCTTCTCCCTCGGCGCTGGCGTTGTGAGCCAGAATCACCTCTTTCACTTCACCACCATCGCCGACACGCCTCATGAGCTCGTCGATGCGGAGGTCATCGGGCCCGACCCCGTCCAGGGGTGAAAGGGCACCGCCCAGAACGTGATAGGTGCCAGAAACCAGCTGGCTCCGCTCCAGCGCGATGACGTCGCTGGCTTCCTCCACAACGCAGATGACCTGCCCGTCCCGCCGCGGATTCCGACACACCTCGCACAGCTCCTGTCCCCTGTCGGTAAAGTTGAAACACTTGGCGCAGTATGCGATGCCGTCCTTCGCTGCCACGATCGCCGAGGCCAGGGCGTCCGCCTCCTGCCTGGGGGCCTTGATGACGTAGAGAGCCAGACGTTGTGCCGTCTTCCTGCCGATTCCGGGCAATCGCCCAAAAGCGGTGATGAGATCCTCCAGCGCCGAGGGACCCATTCCCCTGCTCAGATCAGTTCGCCGTCAAAAGTGTCCATGACCGACTTGACCACCGGGTCCAGCTGCTTTTTCGCTGACCCCTCTCCGACGGCCGTCTGGCCGATCGCGCCATCGTCGCCGGCATCCTCCAACACCGCGCAGCGAATGCGCACCGCCCGGCCTACCAGCACCTCGCAGGCCGCCTCCACCGCATTGAGATTCGCCTTTACCTGGCCGACGCCGAAGCTATCGGCTGGCGAGAATCCAAGAGCGACGACCCCGCCCTCCTCAGTCTCCTTCACCGCGGCCAATGCCAGAAAATTCGCCAGAGACGGCTGAGTTCTGNGCACCTCGGCTACGATCCGCTCCCACTGCGCCACAACCTGACCAGACTCCCCCTTGGCGGACGCCACCTGCGGGGCGCCGGACGGTCCGACTTGAGATTCGCCGGCTGCCTCCGGCGCGATCGGATCTGGCTCCGCATCGGCGGAGGGAGACCGAGTGTGGTCGTCCTCGTCCGGCACGGTGGCGGCCCCTCGAGCGCCAGGCGTCTCGACGGCTTCCGGTGAGAGCGCCGAGGGTGCGGTCACTCGAGCGCTCGGAGCTGGGGGCGGGGCGGGGGCCTGGTGAGGGCTTCGAGCGCCTCGGCCGGCGGGGCCGCTATCGTCAGTCCTGAGGCGGCGTGCTCCGCCGTCAGTTGGCGACAAGGCCTCGAGCTTGCCGATGAGCTTGCCCACGTCTACGGCCCGTCCCATGCGAGCCAGCCGCACCAGCGTCATCTCTACTCTGAATCGCGGTTGCAGCGACTTTCTCAGGTCTGTTTCCAACTCGAGGAGCGAGTGCAGGATTCGCAATGCATCCTCCTCTTCGATCTCCTCCAGCGACTCCTCGTACCGGGCCCGCGAGCGGTCGGAAACTTCCAGCTTGTCGGCCCCTCCCTGGACCTTTGCGAACAGGAGGTGGCGCACGTGCTCCACGAGACCACGGACGAATTCCTCGACGTCGCCCCCCTCGGCCACGATGACGCCGAATCCGTCCAGCGCCTTCGAGGCGTCCCCGCAGGCGATGGCGGAGGTCAGATCAAAAAAGGCATCGCCATCGACCAGGCCGAGGATCTGGCGAGCCCCCGCGGCGGTCACCTTTCCCTGTTGGAACGAAGCCACCTGATCCAGAAGACTCTCGGCATCTCTCATCGCCCCGTCGGCGCGATGTGCCAGCAGGTAGAGGGCATCCTCTTCAGCCGTCAGCCCCTCGGCTCGCGCGATCATCTCCAGATGGGTGGCAATTCGGCCGGAGGGAATGCGGCGGAAGTTGAAGCGCTGACAGCGGGACAGGATGGTCTCCGGCACTTCCTGCACCTCTGTAGTGGCGAAGATGAAAACGACGCGCTCCGGCGGCTCCTCCAAGGTCTTCAAAAGAGCGTTGAACGCCGCCGTCGTCAGCATGTGCACTTCGTCGATAATGTAGACCTTGTAGGCGCCCTCCGTGGGAACGTAGCGCACAACTTCGCGCAGTTCCCGCACATCGTCCACGCTGTTGTTGGAAGCGCCGTCGATCTCGAGGACGTCCATGCTTGTGCCCTCGCGTATGCTTCGACAAGACGGACACTCGTCGCATGGATCCAGGCCCGCGCGCTGCTGGCAGTTGAGCGCCTTGGCCAGAATACGCGCCGTCGTCGTCTTGCCCACACCCCGAGGGCCGCACAGCAGGTAGCAGTGTGCGACCCGGCCGCTCTCCAAAGCATTGGCCAACGTGGCCGTGATATGGTCCTGGCCCACCACCTCCTCAAACTTGCGAGGGCGCCATTTGCGGGCCGTTACCTGGTACGCCATGTGCTCTGTGCTCGTAGGGACGGGGAGACCGGCGACTTCGCCCGGATCGTGGATTGATATAGAAAAAGGCCGTGCACCCATCTTCGACCTCGTCCTGTCGTCGTCGCGATGACAGTTAGCTCCAGTCAGAGAGTTCTGCGGCACACGCACAGACATTCCTACCGCTGCTACCTTCCGGTCCTGACGGAGTTCGGAAGCCGTGCGTTGCGCANAATCTGACCTTCGACACCACTTTCCACCGNTCAGTCCACAGGCGCGANACCTCTTGATGGGAATTCGATCCCGCTATAGCGGATTGCGGGTTACAGGGCACCGCTATCTCCCCATCTAGCACGACCTTTCAAGCCAAAGACTGAAACNTGCAATCGNAAAAAGNTNGTGAGCCTTGGTGGAGCAGATGGGGATCGAACCCACGACCTCCAGATTGCGAACCTGGCGCTCTCCCAACTGAGCTACTGCCCCNNCCGGNTCANAANCGCACGNCGAAANNNATGGCGGAGAGAGAGGGATTCGAACCCTCGGTAGGGGGTTACCCTACACACGATTTCCAGTCGTGCACCTTCGACCACTCGGTCACCTCTCCACATACACCACTTTATTAGATGGCGGAGAGGGAGGGATTCGAACCCTCGGTGACCGTACGGCCACACTGGTTTTCGAGACCAGCCCATTCGACCACTCTGGCACCTCTCCTCAATCTATATTCTGCTATATCTGTTTATTTCGCTGATCGCAGCGCGGCAAAAAAATCTTTGAGCAAATCAGAGCATTCTTCCACGAGCACTCCACTGCGCACTTCGCAACGGTGGTTGAGCCGCGAGTCTTCTACGACATTGCGAAGCGACCCGCAAGCGCCGGTTTTTGCATCATCGGCTGCAAAAACCAGCCGAGGTATTCGCGCCAAAACGATCGCCCCAGCGCACATCGCGCAAGGTTCAAGCGTCGCATAGAGCGTCGTCGACAATAAACGACGCGATCCCACTACAGCAGCGGCCTGGCGAATCGCCAGCATTTCTGCATGCACCGTGGGATCCTGCAACGCTTCGGTGGCATTGCCACCCCGACCCAAAATCCGGCCATCGCCGACGAGTACCGCGCCTATAGGCACCTCGCCGCGCAGACCGGCTTCTCTGGCGTCGCGCAAGGCTTCCCCCATCCACCGCTCATCGTCGGCGAACGAGCTAAGTTCTTCTGTATATTTCGTTTGAGGCCTTTCTATCGGTGACCTCTAAGGGGGCTAAATATAAAGGCTGCTCTATACAAGATCAAGGCCCATGGTCGCTTAAAACAGCGAGAGACAATGCTTGCGCGAAAGACGCTTAGAATTGTCTCAAATAATGCTCGCGCGAAAGCAGAGGAGACTCGCGACGCTGCCAATAGCTGTCGCTGTCCGGGAGAATTTTGCGATCGAGCGGATCGCGACCCAAAAGACGCATACCCAACCCGATAAACGTGATTAGCGTATAGAAAACGAACCCCAACAAAAGATGGGTATTGACGAACGCCAGGATGCGCGCCAACCACATCCAGGGAAAATAGATCGGCGTTAGGACGACGGGCAGGACCAAGCCGACGATGAGAAAGCCCGCAGCAACGGAAAATACGACCTGCGCGGGGTCCATCGCGTCTTTATACCACAAATACCCGCTGACCAACACCAAGACCGCCGCCATTACCAAGCCGAATTTGCGCAAATCGACACGTTGTGGAACCTCTATCCCCCAATAACTTTTAGACTCAGTCAAGCTCAAATTCCTCGCGCCAGTCCTTCTCTTCGTGCCACTGCGGTTGGTCCTGCTTGTCGAGCAGATAAGAGCCTAAGACGAGAAAATCCATCTCAGTGCGCATAAAACATCGATAGGCGTCCTCCGGACTCAGGACAATGGGCTCTCCGCGCACATTGAACGAAGTATTGACAACCACCGGATAGCCGGTCAAGCTCTGAAACGCCTTGATGACGTCGTAATAGCGCGGATTGTCCTCCCGCCGTAGCGTCTGCACCCGCGCCGAATAGTCCACATGGGTGACCGCCGGCATATCCGAACGCGGNACNTTCAGCTTCTCAATGCCAAAAAGCTGCTCCTGATCCTCGCTCATAGCGACCTGGCGTTCTTCTTTAATCGGAGCCACTTGCAACATATAAGGCGAATCGGCGTCCAGTTCAAAATATTCGTGCACGTGTTCGCGCAAGACAGTCGGGGCAAAAGGCCTGAAGCTCTCGCGGAATTTGATCTTGAGGTTCATCACCGATTGCGTCTCGGTCGAGCGTGGATCGCCGATAATCGAACGAGCACCCAAGGCACGCGGCCCGAATTCCATTCGGCACTGAAAAAAACCCATTACCTTGCCCGCCGCCAACTGTTCAGCCACACGCACCGGCAACTCGTCCTCAGAGAGCTTTAGCGCAACGCCGCCCTGCCCCTCGATAAAACGGCCGATCTCGTCATCGTCGTAAACCGGCCCCAATAGCGAAGCACGCATCGCGTCTTTCTCGCCGTCTACCACCCGCTCGTTGCCCAAATGATGATACCACAGTGCCAAAGCAACTCCCAGAGCCCCACCNGCATCGCCGGCGGCCGGTTGGATCCAAATATTTTCAAAGGGGCCCTCGCGCAAAANGCGGCCATTGCCGACGCAATTGAGCGCCACCCCGCCAGCCATGCACAAATTCTTGAGCCCGGTCTCCTTATGGACCGTGCGGGCGATGCGCAGCATTACCTCCTCGGTGACGACCTGGCAAGAGCGCGCGATATCCATCTCGCGTTGCGTCAAAGGGGTCTCGGGTTGCCGAGGAGGCCCCCCGAATAGTTCGCCCATTGCCGGGCTGGTCATCGTCAGGCCAGATATATAGTTGAAATAACGAGTATTGAGCTTAAAGGAACCGTCCTCTTTCAGGTCGATGACATTGTCCAGGATGCGATCGACGTATTTCGGTTCGCCATAAGGAGCCAAGCCCATCAACTTGTATTCGCCGGAATTGACCTTAAAACCTGTGAAATAAGTAAAAGCCGAATAAAGCAAACCCAGCGAATGCGGAAATTTGATATCGGCCAGCGTGTGGATCTCGGAGCCCCGACCATAACCATAACTGGTCGTGGTCCATTCGCCGACCCCGTCGAGGGTCATAATCGCCGCTTCTTCGTNGGGNGAGGGATAAAAAGCCGATGCCGCATGCGACTCGTGGTGGTCGCCAAAGAGCACAGGCACATCATAGCCTAACTCCTTTTGAATCAACTGCGGGATCCACANTTTTTCCTTGAGCCACACCACCATGCTCTTCCAATANAGGCGGATCCCCAAGGGGGCGGTGCCCAAATGGGTCTCTAANAGGCGTTCAAAAGTCATCAGGGGTTTGTCGTAAAACCCAACGCTGTGTAAGTCCTTTACTTCAATACCGCCCTCTTGCAGACAATAACGGACGGCGTTGCCGGGAAAGCCNGGATCGTGTTTCACACGCGTGAAACGCTCCTCTTGGGCTGCGGCGACGATTTCCCCGTCGCGGATCAAACAAGCCGCGCTATCGTGGTAAAAAGCGGAAATACCGAGAATATATGTAGGCATTGAAATCTTGACAGAATGAGGTGAGGTCGCGATAATCTAAGCTATAAATTTCATTGAAAAATATCAAGTTAGAGCCCNGAAACCGAGACTACTATGGAAACGCTTTCGTTCCTTTCTGAAGACCAGATCCGCGCCGTGCAAGAACAATTCGGCACCCCCGCATTTGTCTACGACCAAAAGACCCTTGAAGCACAAGCGCAAAAGGCCTTGTCCTTCCCCAATGCCTATGGCCTTACCGCCCGCTACGCCATGAAAGCCTGCCCCGCGGCGGCCGTCATTCGCATTCTCAATCGCGCGGGTTTGCACATTGACGCCAGCAGCGGCTATGAAGCACTGAGGGCCATGCGCGCCGGGGTGTCGGCCAAAGAAATCCAGATTACCGCGCAGCAACTGCCCGACAATCTGCAAGATCTAATAAGCCANGGCGTACTGTACAATGCCTGNTCGNTGCACCAACTCGCCTCCTATGGCCGACTTTTCCCTGGTAAAGAGGTCTCTGTGCGCATCAACCCAG
>PBRM01000008.1 GCA_002725915.1 Gemmatimonadota bacterium | reverse complement strand
ATGTCCCTGGTACTGTGACCCTCCTTCGACCACCCGGCCAACGACTTCGTCGAAACAGTCAGCCAGCTGATGAGCCAGCTCCCGGCGGTGAAAGCGCCGCAGCCTCTCCGTCGGCACCGCAAAACTCAAATTGCCCGTCCGGAAGCGCTCGAAGGCGTCGACTAGAAGTCGTCGGATGGCTTCCGGCTCGTCCGGCACGGCGCGCATGCCCGCCTGCAGGTCATCGACCAGGCGAGCCACCATGCCTTCTCCGCACAGCGCCAGAATCGGTCGCCCTGCGGCCAGGTATTCGTAGAGCTTGCCCGGCACGTTGGAGGACAGCGCTCCCCCCTGCCTCCGGTGATCGAGCAGCAGCAGCGCACCAGCCCGACGCTGGAGGTCCAGGCAGGCGGCGCGGCCCATCTCCCCTCGCACGTCGACGACGCCAGCCGCGCAAAGATCCGAAGCCGCCGCTATCTCGGCGACCGTGAGCCTCCCTGCCAGAACTAACCTGATACGGCCCGCCCAGCTGCCGTCTTCACGCAACAGCGAGTGCAAGGCGGCAAACAGGGGCTGCGGCCCTCGCTGCGGATGGCTCAGAGAAAAGCTCCCTGTGTGGACGATGTCGAGTCGCCCGGGATCGCTGCTTGGCGCGGCTCCTCCCTCCCTCTCTCCCTCCTTCCTCTGCCACCGCTCACCGGCTCCAACTGACGAAGCGCTCTCCTCATTGGGATCGAAGCCGTTGGTGATCACCCGTATCTTCCGGGCGACCTCGGGGTGGAATTCGCACAGCAGACCGGCACTGATCTCGGTGGCGGTGACGACGGCATCGGCGGCGGTCACTACCGCCCTCTCCATGCGTCGCTCCAGCCGCCGCCGCCCGGGTACGTCGAACACAGCTGGNTCCAGGGGATCGCTGACCCACGAGTCGCGGAAATCCGCAACCCAGGGCAGCCCGGTCAGACTCTTNAGCAGCATCCCCAGTAGGTGGGCGCTTGCCGGCGGAGAGGTGGAGTAGATGACCTGTGCGGGATCTGAGCGCAGATGCTGCAGCCCGACGGCCGCAGCCGCCGGCAGCCAGGTGACCTGGCCATCGGGGATCATCACCCATCGGCGCAGCAGTCGAACCAGTCCACTGGCGGGACCCGGGTCGCTCCGCCGTGCTGCCGCGGTGCTCTTGTTTNGACGAACCGCGCCGTNCAGGAGCCAGCGATAGCAAGCCAGCGGCTCCCACGCCCGCAGTACGCCTCCCCCCGCCCCCTCTCGCTCAGTGCGCCCGAAAGCCGATGTGGTGAGGATTCTGGCCCGATATCCGAAGTCGGGAAGGTAGCGCACGTGTTTTACCGTGCGCTGTATCCCCGAGGACCGCGCCGGCGGGTAGTGGTAGGCGATGAAGAGAGCCGTGCGCTGAGTACCCGTTTCGCCCTCCGTGTGNACCGAGCTCCTGTGACGCCCGGTCCATCAGTTGGATCTGTGACAGCAGCGGGTGCCGTCGATTGCGTCGCCGCCGTCGGTGAAGATAGCCGCTCGCCACATTGCCTTCAAGGGACCGAACCACTGGCGTTTAGCGTCACCCGTCGCTGAGATGTTGACTTATATTCGTCATAATCATAAACTTGCCATCTGACCAGCTTGGCACCTCAGCGCCCGCCGAACTGCGGACTCACGCGTACTCCGGAGCAACGCGAATGACCCTGTTGGACATCATTTCCCTCGATTCCACCATCGTCGGCCTCGAAAGCGATAGTAAAGAGGCCATCATCGAGGAGTTGGTCGGCTGCCTCCAGATAGGGACCGCCATNACCGACAGGGAGAAGGTCCTNCAGGCGGTGCTGGATCGCGAAAAGATAATGAGCACGGGAATCGGCGACGGCATCGCCATTCCGCACGGCAAGTCCGACGCCGTCACCGGCCTCGCGGCTGCCCTGGGCATTCACAAGCGGGGCGTGGACTTCGAGTCGCTGGACGGCGAACCCGCCTATGTCTTCTTCCTCCTGGTATCGCCCGCCGACGTCTCAGGGCCCCATATCAAGGCCCTGGCGCGCATCTCCCGTCTCCTCAAGAACGACGAGTTCAAGAANAAGCTCATCGACGCGTCGACTTCTGAGGAGATCCTCGAAATCATCGAGACGGCAGAGAAAGAACACCCCGCCGCGGGCTGAAGAGGCACCGGCGTGCACTTCCTCAATCCCCTGGCCTTGCTGGGGATGGTGGCCACGGCCATACCTCTGGCTATCCACCTGCTCCACCGCGGCCAAACCCGCCCCCTTCCATTCAGCAACCATCGTTTTCTGCGCGCCCTCGATCAGACCCGCATGCGCTCCCTTCGATTGCGGCAGTGGCTGGTCCTGCTGCTGCGCACGTTCGTCGTGGCCCTCATCGTCCTCGCCTTTTCGCGGCCCTCCTACCAGGAGCGCGGAGCCGGGCTCCTGGGCAGTTCCGTGCCCACGGCGGCCGTCATCCTGCTGGACCGCTCCTACAGCGCCGCCTACCGACAACCGACGGGTCGCCTCTTCGATCTCCTTCGCGCGCAGGCGACGGGGCTTCTGAGCCTATTCTCGCCCCGCGACGAGGTCACTCTCCTGCCTTTCGCGGCCCGGCCCGAACAGACGTTGGAGAACCCGGACCGGATGCGGGAGCTGGTGCGGGAGCTGGCGCCGGGTGAGGGAATCACCGACATCGAGGCAGCCCTCGAACGGGCAGCACAACTGCTGACGTCGCGAGCCGACTGGAACCGGGAGATCCTCCTGTTGACGGACCTGGCCCGCTACAACTGGGCGGAGGTGACTCCCAGGGACGTCGACTGGCTGCCAGGCGCTTCGGTCTACATAAGCGATCCGGCCGATGGCGAGCGCGCCAATATCTATATCCGCGATCTCCACCTGGACAGCTGGGTGCAGACAGCCGGCAGGAAGCATACCATCCAGGTCGTTTTTGGAAATTCCTCCTCTCGCCCCGCAACCGCGATCACGGCTGATCTGTACGTGAATGGCGAGCGCGTCCAGCGGCGTGAGCTCGACCTGCCCGCCGACGAGTTCCTGCAAGCGGACTTTACCTTCACCCCCCGCGTGCCCGGCCCACTGTCTGGTTATGTGGAAATCGAGGACGACGGACTGACGCTGGACAACCGACGGTATTTCGCCCTTCACGTGCCCGAATCCCTGCGAGTCCTGCTCGTGGGTGGCCAGCGGGGCGACACCTATTACGCCCGCAGGGCCCTCACCGCCGGGTCGTCGGTCGACCCCGTGCTGGACGTGGGGCAGGCGCTGGTGGAAGACCTGAGCCCGGAGATCCTGGCAGCGACCGATGTGGTCGCGCTGTGCAACCTCGTGCGTCTCAGCCCCGAGCGCACCCGCCTCCTTCAAGATTACGCGGCCGACGGTGGCGGGATCATCATCTTTCCCTCGACGCGGGTCGACCTCAGTTACCTGAATCGGCACCTGTTGCCCGCGTTGGTGCCGGCCACGGTAAAGGGCGTGGTAGGTGTGCCCGGAAGTGACGGACCGCAGTATCAGCGTCTGGATCCGGACCGTCCCTACCATCCGCTGTTTGAGGGACTGCTTGTCTCCGATCCCGAACTACCCCGGTTCTGGGCCTCATTCGAGATCCTCCCGAAGCCGGATCTCAAACCCCTGATTCTCTTCGACGACGGCAGTCCCGCCCTGGTCGAGGGGTGGGGGGACAAAGGACGGGTCCTCCTCTTCGCTGGACCCCTGGATCTGGAATGGAACGACCTGCCGCTGCGGGGGATCTTCGCCCCCCTCCTGCACCGCCTGAGCCGCTACCTCAGTCTGCCACCCGATCAGGGCAGGAGCTATCTGGTGGGGCAGACCGCGCACCGGCACTTGCCCTCCCCGCTCTCCGCCGGGGCTCGCGTACAGGCCGAGTCTCCATCGGGAAGGAGATTCCACCTCGAGGCGCAGCTGTCGAGCGGGCGGACCCTATGGAGGGTGCCGGTCCTGTCGGAGTCGGGCCTGTGGCGCCTGTTGACTGAGGGGGAAGTGGTGGACCGCTTTCCCGTCAATGTCGACACCAGGGAGTCGGACCTGACCCCGTTTCCCGCAGGTGAGCTGGCGCGCATCTTCGGGCCCGACCGCATCCGCATGATCCGCCCGGACGACGACCTGCGCGAGGCGGTCCTGCTGAACCGGTACGGACAGGAACTCTGGCGCGAGTGCCTGCTACTGGCCGTCTGCCTGTTGCTGTGGGAGCTGTGGCTGTCGAGAGCGACCCTGGAAAAGCGCGCGACGATCACACAGGGCGATGCGTGAAGCGCCCTCAGCCGTCTGCTTGTTCCCTCAGGGACTCAAAAGTGTAAATGCCCGTATTGTGGCCATCCGCCCACTCTATGCGGATACCGTAGCGGCCTACATAGATGAATTCGCGGGCCGACGCGGTCGCCGTGGCCGCCCCTCCGGTCAATACGGGTAGTTCGCCTCCCGGAAGCTGCATCTCCTGCTCGGATTGGCCGCGCGCCTGGCAGCACACAGCACAGGGACAACTGCCCCGCAGGTCGGCCAGCGAAAAGCGGCTGTGCTCACCATCCAGCCATTGGATCGCGAGCTCGGTCTCTCCCAGCTCGACCTTGCTCGGGCGCCGTCTCAGCTTCTTCTTGTCTACCATCGCCCTCCCCCTCCTCCCGTCTTCACCAGTGCCGTCCCACGAATCGAGCCGCGAGCTCGTACGGGTGGGCCTCCGTCACCTCTACCTCGGCAAACCTCCCCACCGGATCGGCTGACTCCTGCCCGTCGATACCGGTGTCGGAATCGGCGGCATCGACGGTAACCTGACCGTCGATCTCGGGAGCGTCCCGCTCGAGGCGGCCGCAGTAGTGGTATCCCCCTCCCTCCTCCTCCTCTTTCCCATCGACGAGCATCGTCTGCCTCGTTCCCATCAGGCCGTGATTGATCTCGGCTGAGACCCGGTCCTGTAGCTCCGTGAACCGCCGGAATCGCTCTGCCACGACCTCCTCGGAGTGCTTGCCGTCCAGATCGAAAGCCGTTGTTCCCTCTTCGTCCGAATACATGAAGCAGGTGGCGTTGTCGAATCGCGTCTCCTCCACAAAGGACAGCAGCTCTTCGAACTGCTCCTCCGTCTCACCGGGAAAGCCGACGATGAAGGAAGAGCGAATACCCACTCCCGGTATACTCTCTCGCAGCCAGGTCAACAGCTTCAGGGTCTTCGCTTTGGTGGTAGCACGCTTCATGCGTGCCAGCACCGGATCGGCGATATGCTGCAGCGGCATGTCGACGTAGCGGCAGGCTCTGGGGTTCTCAGCAAAAAAACGGACCATCTCTTGGGTCCAGAAGGCAGGGTAGGTGTACATCAGCCGTAGCCACTCGATCCTCTCCACCCCGGCCAGCTCCTCCAGCAGCGGCACCAGTCGAGGGCGTCCGTACAGATCCTGGCCGTAGCGCACCGAGTCCTGGGAGATCAGCACCAGCTCGCGCACGCCCTGCGCGGCCAGTCTCTCGGCTTCGGCCACCAGCTGTTCGAGTGGCTCGCTCTTGTGGTTGCCGCGGATGCCGGGGATGGCACAGAAGGAGCATTTATGGTCGCAGCCGTCGGAGATGCGCAGGTAGGCCCAGTGCTTGGGGGTCAGCGACAGTCGCGGCAAACTGTCGATGTAGCGCTCCCGGTCGCGGCCTAGGAGGCGGTCGACGTAG
Source organism: Gemmatimonadota bacterium (assembly GCA_002725915.1). Classification (GTDB taxonomy): domain Bacteria; phylum Latescibacterota; class UBA2968; order UBA8231; family UBA8231. The sequence goes on along the minus strand of PBRM01000008.1, from coordinate 3,787 downwards.
CGGACGATATCGGTCTCCTGTGACAGCGTCAGGATCTCGTCCGCCTCCTCGGCCAGCTCCTGGCGCAGATCCGTTTCGTAGCGCTGGGACAGACAGCCCGTGACGACGACCCCGCGACATCGGCCCTCCCGACGCAGTCGGTGTGCTGCCAGGATGGCGTCCACCGACTCCTCCTTGGCCGGACCGATGAAGCCGCACGTATTGACGATTACGACATCGGCTTCGAGGGGATCGGTCGTCAAGGCGTAGTCGTTCCCCCCCAGCAGTCCGAGCATGCGCTCGGAATCTACCGTATTCTTCGGGCACCCCAGACTGACGAGGTGGATCTTGTGCTTCTCCTTTGATCTCATGGGTATCTTTCCTGAATATACACCACACCTGCCCGCACGGTCTCTTCGTCCACATCGTCCACCAGTGCCACCTCGCCGATGCGGCGCGGGAGCACGAAGCGGAGGTTGCCATCCAGCCGCTTCTTGTCCGCCCGCGTGCGCTTGACGATGCGGTCAACCGGCAACCCTGCGATCCCCGGAGGCACCCCCAACCGCTCCAGCAGGGCGTCTTGCCGGCGGCGGTCGGCGGGCGACCACAATCCCCTGCGCTGGGCAATCTCGGCTGCCGCCGCCATCCCCAGAATAACGGCCTCGCCGTGGCGATACCGCCCGTAGTCGCTTGTCGGATCCATGCCGTGGCCGACGGATTCGATGGCGTGGCCGATGGTGTGGCCGTAATTGAGGATGGCCCTGAGGTCCCCCTCCTTCTCATCGGCTTCGATCACGGCCGCCTTGATCTCCGCATTGCGGCCGATGAGCCAGTCCAGGCCGTCGGCGTCGATCTCCATCTCCACTACCTCTTCCAGGTGCTTTTCCAGAAAGGTGAACAGCGAGTCGTCTCGTATGACCGCGTGCTTCACCACCTCCGCCAACCCGGCCACGCGCTCGGGCCTCGGCAGCGTGAGCAGGAACTCGGTGTCGGTGAGCACCATGCGCGGCTGGTGAAAGGAGCCGATCATATTCTTGCCGAGCTCGTGATTGACCGCAGTCTTGCCGCCTATGCTGGCGTCCACCTGGGCGACGATGGTAGTGGGGACTTGCACCCAGTCGACGCCGCGGAGGAAGGTGGCGGCGACGAAACCGGCCATGTCCCCCGCAACCCCCCCTCCAACCGCCAGGATCCACGACTTGCGGTCCAGCTCCGCCTCGATGAGACGGCCGAAGATCTGCTCCGCCGACCGCAGATTCTTCCCCGCATCCCCGCCCGCAAGGGGGACGGTCATCATATCGAACCCGGCCTCCCGGAGAATCTCTACAACCGCGTCGACGCGGCTGCCCAGGGCAGCGTCGGCGACAACGGCTCCCCGTGGCCCCAGACCCAGCTCCATACAGCGTCGCCCGAGTTGAGGCAGAATCCCGTGCCCGACGTGGATGGGATAACCCCACTCCCCTGCCTGGGACCCGACGTCGATAGTCAGCACTCGGCCCGTCTCCTCATCAATTCCATCAGCTCACTCACGGTATCGTCCGGCTGACGATCGTCGGTACTACGCACGGTGATGTGGGCACGTCCGTAGAAAGGGGCCCGCTCAGCCAGCATGCAGCTGATCTTCTCCCGCTTCTCCTCCCGACTCAGCCCCGACAGTAGGGGGCGGGTATCTCTTCGAGACACCCTTTCCAGGATCGTGTCCACATCCGCCTCGAGGCAGATGAGGACCCCGTCGGCGTCACCGATCGCCTTCAAGTTCTCCTCCTGGGCGATGGCGCCGCCGCCCAGGGCGATGACGGCCTCCCGTGAGGCCGCCTCCACCACACACTCGCGCTCCAGGGCTCGGAAGCTCTCTTCCCCCTCGTCGGCGAAGATCGCCGCTATCTCCTTGCCGGCGCGAGCCTCGATCATCTGATCGGTGTCGATGAAGATCCGTCGCATCCTGGAGGCCAGCAGGCGACCGATCTTGCTCTTGCCGGTAGCCATGAAACCGGTGAGAAACACCGGGGCGGCGCTGCTCAAGGCGAGCCTCCTCCCGCGCCATCCCTTCCCCCCTCCCTCCGACACGCGCGTTTCTGCTCGTAGCAGCGTTCGCAATTCCACAGGGGAGGCTTGGTGATGGCGTTGTAGTCCGCGTCGACGACGTCGCGCCGCACCTGGTCCACCTCCTGGCCGCACGTATCGCACACCAGCTTCCTCTTCACCGGCTCGGTCACGATCACCTCTTTACGTTACTTTCCCCGAACCGTCACATCTCTTCGGGGGCATTCATACCCAGCAGCAACAGCCCGGTTCGCATCACCGTCCGTATCCCGTCCACCAGCCGGATCCGCGCCGCCGTCAGGTTCTCGTCGTCGCCTACCAGCACCGGCAGCTCGTTGTAAAACTTGTTTGCCGCCGTCGCCAGGTCGATGAGAGAACTGGCGATGTAGGACGGCTCGCTCTCGTCACAGGCCGATTCCAGTTGGCGGGGGAACTCCTCCAGCTGCCGCGCCACCCGCATTTCCGCCAACTGGCCCAGCATCGATAAGTCGGCCATCGGATCAGCTGGCTGGTCGTGCTTGCGCAGGATGCTGCAGAAGCGGGCGTGGGTGTATTGAATGTAGGGGCCGGTCTCGCCATCGAATCTCAACATCTCGTTCAGGTCGAAGACGATGTCCCGGGCGCGGCGGCTGCTGACGTCGGCGAAGATGACGGCGCTGATGCCCACCTGGCGGGCGACCTCCGCTTTGCCCTTGAGATCCGGATTCTTCTCGTCGATGATGTCAGCGGTGAGCTCGATCGCCTTCTCCAGGACGTCCTCGAGCAGGACGATGTTGCCGCTGCGCGTCGCAATCGCCTCCCCCTGAAAGCTCATCATGCCGAACGGGGCGTGAGAGGCGCCGCCGATCCAGTCCACTCCCAGCAGCTTCAGAGCCTTGAAAATCTGGCGGAAGTGCAGGATTTGCCGCATGTCGGTGACATACACCACACGGTCGAATGCGTATTTCTCGTGCCGGTGCAGGAGGGCGGCGATGTCGCGGCTGTGGTAGGTACTTGTGCCGTTACTGGTACGAAGCATGCAGGGCGCCGGAATATCTTCACCGTCGCCATCGAGACGGACTATAAGCGCCCCGTCGCTCTCCTCTGCCAGTCCCGCCTTCTGGTACAACTCCACCACGTCTTCGAGTTTGTCGGCGAAAAAACTCTCCCCCAGAAACTCGTCGAAGTGAACGTCGAGAATGTCGTAGATCCGCTCCGCTTCCCGGCGTCCTTCGTCGATAAAAAAGCGCCACAGGGAGACCATCTCGGCATCGCCATTGGCCAGCCGACTGAGGCACTTCCTGGCCTCGTCCTGCAGATCCGGATTTTGCTCTTTCTCCTCGTTGAAGCGGATATAGAGTGCCAGCAGCTCCGCTACCGGGTTGGCCTTCACCTTCTCGGGGTCTGCCCACATGAGGTACGCTGCCAGCAACTGCCCGAAGTTGGTGCCGTAATCGCCCCAGTGGTTTATACCCACGCACTTCCATCCCACAAAGTCGTGAATACGGTAGATGGCTTGGCCGATGGCGATAGAGCGCAGATGGGCGATATGGACCGGCCTGGCCAGGTTGGGCGAGGCAAAGTCGATGACCAGCGTCTTCCCAGCTCCCTGATCGCCCGACCCGTACTTCTCCCCCCGCGCGGCGATTTCGCTCAGCACATGCTCGATGAAACAGCTGCGGTTGAGACTGAAGTTCACATAGGGTCCCGCCGCGGACACACCGGCTATGCGTTCCCCATCCGTCAACAGGGGAGCGACCTTCCCGGCCACCTCCCTGGCGATCTC
>PBRM01000007.1 GCA_002725915.1 Gemmatimonadota bacterium | reverse complement strand
TCACCTTAGCCAGCTCGCGGGACAGCCGCTCGCCGAGGACGCGATCTTCGCACTTAGCTAGAGACTTCTCGATCTCCCGCTCCGAGGGCATCGGCTTTATCGGCAGAGCGACCGAGAACGTGGTACTGGCCAGCACCCGGGGCAGATCGTACGGCTCGCTCGCCCAGATGCCGAGGGTGGCTCCGGACTCGCGCGCTCCAGCGTAGCGCAGTCCCTGTCCCGGCGGCTCCATGGACTGGAGGGCGCTGAGGACGGCGTATCCCAGACGCGCGCCATGGCGGTCGGCTATCTCGGTATCGCCGGTGTACTGCCGGGCCGGGGAGAGCTCCCCGGAAGCGCCCTGCAGGAACAGCATGGGCGCGTCGCCGGTGGCCGACTCCACCACCGCTCTGGCGGCACCGACGTAATCGGGGGAGAGCAGGCGATTTTCCCAGGCCAGGGTGGTGGGATGACAGGCGTAGTTGACGACCGTGGCTAGACAGGCGCCGTCCGAGTCCCGGGTAGCGCGCCCGACCACGAGAGTGTCTTCCGGCCGTTCCGCCGGGTTGAAGCCGACTACGAAGCGGTCCTGGTCCGGATCGGGGTCTGGCAGGTCGCGGTTGACAGCGAGGTCACAGCGCCCCGTCGACCAGGTGAGACTGCCGGGCACAGCCGCGGCCGTCGCTTCCCGCGCGGCCTCGCAGGCATTGACGGCAATCGTCTCCAGGTACGGAGCGATCAGATGTCCTCCGGGCCTGTCAGCGTCTGATGACGAAAGCGAGCAGGCGGCGTGAGTGTGACTCAGGGCAAAGATCAGACGGGTAGGGTCGAGACCCAGACTGTCGACAACCGCGTTGCGGATACCCTCTTCGTCCTCGCGCACTTTGAACCAGCCGCCATCCATGGCCAGGAGGACGAGCGCAGATGAGACGCTCGATTCGCGCAGTGCGAGGGCGGTCAGCGCAAGAGGCCGGTGAACACCCTCGGCGACATCGTGACGGGCGGCGCCCCATTGACGGGCGTAGATGCCCACGGGAGGCGTGACATCCCTCCTGGCCACGCCGATGTAGCCCCGAAAACCATCGGCTCTCACTACCAGGCTTTCTCGGTCCGTCATAGTCGCACTCACAATGCCCGATACGCCGCCAGGTCGCCGCGCCGCACCTTCTCGACCTGTCCGCGTCGCTCCATGCGTTCTATATGTCCCAGCAGCGGAAAGGCGAGGGCCTGGCTCGCGGTGTCCGGCCATTCTCCCAGCAGCGATGAGATGGAGGCGATGACCTCCTTCATCGTCCTTCCCTGTGCGCTACCCGCTTTCAGCTCCCCCATCAGGACCTCATCCACTCGGTCAACGAAGGCGCGGCTCTCCGCCAGGAACTCGGCCACTTCCTGCTTGCGGTACACGGGGTAGTGCCCCGTGAGTAGAGTCTCAACCTCCATGCCCCCGAAACGGGCCATGGAGGAGACATAGGTATCGACGTAGCGGTAGGTGGGAGGGAAGGCCGGAGCGCCAGCCGATGTCAACACAGCGTTGTAGAGGGTGGCGTCGCAGATGATGGATGTCCGGCTACGAGCGTCGTATACGCTCAGGTGGCCCCGGCTGTGGCCCGGCGTGTGCAGACCCTCCCCCCGCCAGTCGCTGCCGAGGCGGATGGTCTCGCCGCCCTGCAGGGTGAGGTCCATGGGGACGGTGCGCGAGTTCGAGCGGATGAACTCCCGGGCCTCGTCGCCGTCGTCGATGCCGTGATCGGCGATGAACTCGCCGTAGCGATCCCAGATCAGGCGCTCGATATCCTCCACCATCACGCGGTCGAGGTCGTGGCACATGAAGCGGGCGTGGGGCGCCGCCTCGCGCACAGAAGCGTTGCCGGCGCTGTGATCGAAGTCGGCGTGGGAGACCAGCACGTGGCGGATCTTCTCCGGGTCGAGGCCGGTGGCCGCCATGTAGGGGAAAAGCCACTCCGCCGGAGTAGAGTCGATGCCGGTGTCTATCAAGAGGCTGCACTCCTCGCCCGCCAACAGAAAGAGGCAGACGAAGCGGTCCGCGAGGGGGGTCTCGATGCGGTGGATTCCAGGGGCGATTTCCATANTCTCAGTCCTTCTCCTTGCGGGGTGTCGTGGCGATGGTGAGTGAGTGAGCAATGAATGAGTGAGTCAACCGATCAGGCCGCACGACCTCGCCACTTCCATGAGCTGCTCGATCTGCCAGTCGTCGGCGAAGGCCGGTCTGGGCTNGCGCACGGCGCCGCAGGCGATGACCCCACGCGCCACCAGGAGCTCCTTCCACACACAGCGGTTGCAGACATCCTTCTCGTAGGCGGCGAGNCGGGAAAAGGGAGTGAAATAGTCGAGCGCTTCGCCGNGGCTACCGGACTNGAGCAGGTCCCACGTCCNGCGGAAGACATCGGGCATGTAGCAGGCCGGCATGGTGCCGCGGCATCCGGCCTCGCGCTCCTCGGGGAGAAAGACGCCACTGTTGCCGCCGAAGACACCTTTCACGGCGCCGTCGCCGGTCTCCAGCAGTCGGCGGGCCTTATGGATGATGTTACCCGACTCGAGCTTGAAATACTCGACGCCGGACAGGGAGTTGGCCAGATCGACGAGNAAGGGCACGGGGAGGTTCAGGTCAGTGAGGGCGTGATCCTGGACCACGAGCGGAAGCCCCGCGGCNCCGTCCAGGAGCTCAAGGTATCGGCGNACCTCATCCAGGCCGGGTCGCCAGCGNCCAAAAAAAGGCGGCAGCATCATCGCCGCCGAGGCGCCAAGATCGCGGGCAAACACCGACATGGCCGACGCGGCTGATGCCGAGGGATGATTGACGGTGATGATAACGGGGACTCTGCTGCGGACCTCGCGGAGTCCGAATTCGGCCAGGGAACGCTTCTCCTCCTCCGATAAAAGGTGACCCTCGGAGGCGTTGGCGAGCATGACAAGTCCGTGCACACCGCAGTCGAGACAGAATTCGATGAGTCGCTTCTGGCTGCCGTAGTCGATGGTGCCGTCGGCGTCGAAGCAGGTCGCGAGAATAGGGAAGACGCCCTCAAGCATGTCGTGGGCCGCGGTGAGGCTGCTCCCAGCCGCGACCAGTGGCGCGGCAGAACCGCTCGCAGCTGCGAGCGGCCAGCCGACCGGTCAGAGCCGGGTTGGCGAGGAGTGGGTCACCTGGAGGTGGTGGTGGCCAGCGGCGTCTGAATTTCGTAGATGGAGTTCAATTCATCAAGACTAAAGCGGAGAATTTCACAAGGAAAGACCCGAGCGGTTAGGGCAACGGCACTTGACGGGACGGGGATAATCGTCTGTTATTTCAGGGGTACTTCCACATTCAGTACCCATCGCTGGCGGCAGACGAGGGCAGTCGCGAAGTCGGGACTGCGGCAGGCTAATCGCGCATCGCACCTGGAGATCGAGGTATCGCGTATGTACTTGAGACGGATGAGCGCTGACGAAGGTGTAAGGGCTCGATCGGTTGCCCTCTGGTTGCTGTCGGCCTGTGTCCTGGCGGCTCCGTCAGCCTCTCGGGGAAAAGAGGATGTGACTTTCATCGCCTCTCCACATCGATCGCTGGCCGCTACGCGCAAGCTCCTGGATAGCGCGGATCTGCGAGTGCTGCTGCCGCTGGGTTACCAGCAGCAGGTGGGGGAGGTCGGGGCGGTGCTGGCGAGCCGCAAAGGAGTCCTGGAGAGCCGTGTCTACACCCGTGAGGCTCGGCGACAGGGCGGAGTGACCCAGATAGAGATTGCCATAGTCGAAAGCGCGGTCTCGGGATACGAGTTAGCCGTGTACAGTGCCGACGGCAGCAGGTTTGATTCAGATGTGACGGGGATCCGCCAGGGACTGGAGGCCCTCACTCGCAAGAGTGCCGCCGGCGCCGATCAGGTGGAGCTGGCCTACGAGATGTTCCGCCTCGGCTATATGGAGGCCGATCGAGTCCTCGCACTGCTCAAGGCCCTCGGATACAGCACGGTCGAGTTCTCGGAGAGCAAAACCAAGGGGGGGCTCTTCGATCTCGTCAGGGACAAGAAGGGGGAGCTTCCTCTGGTCATCGGAGTGATGAACGCCTCGAAAACCAGTCTTCTGGCTCCCGCCGCCACCGGCACCAAGGGGAGGACGTCCAGTACCGGCGCCGGCAGGGGCAAGGCCCCGCAGGGAGCGCCCCAGCTGGGGGGCTCTCACCTTCACAGCACCACCAGCGGCTCGCCGGAGGAGCGGCTGCTGCTGGTGTACGACCGCAACGATCCGGAGGCGCTGGAGAAGCTGGTGAATCTACTCCAGAGCCATATTGACGTCGCCGCCCAGCAGATCGTCATCGAGGCACTCGTCATAGAGGTGAACACCTCGCGTCTTAGAGACCTGGGGGTGGAATTCGGCGGCGCCACCGGTGACCTCAGGGGCGGCTTCGAGCGCACGGAGACAGGCAAGAGCCTGGGTACCTTCCTGTTCTCTCGCAACACCTTCACGGACTTCATCTCTTTCAAGGCCTCCCTGGAGGCACTGTCGGAGTCCGGCAGGGCTGATGTCCTGTCGAGCCCCTCGGTGCTGGTGCTCAACGATCGCCAGGCTCGCATCCAGGTAGGGCGTCAGATACCCGTCGTCCGCACAGCGGCGACGACGGCGACCGTGGTCAGGGGGATCGAGTATTTCCCCATAGGCATCGTCCTCAACCTGCGGCCCCGTATCGACCCGTCAGGTCTCGAAGTGACGCTGCAGATCGAGACCATTATCAGCTCCATATCACCCGAGTCCGCCGCCCTGGTGGAAACCGGAGCGTTCTCCGACATAGAATTCTCGCCTATCGTCGACAACAGGGTCGTCGAGACATTCGTGCGTGTGGCGGACGGCACGCCCTTCATCATAGGAGGGCTGATGTCGACCAACGAGCAGACGACGCGGGTCGGCGTCCCGGTGCTGGTTGACCTTCCCTTGCTGGGCAGGCTGTTCTCGCGGGAGCGTACCGAAAGAGAGCAGCGTGAGGTTATCGTCGTCATCACCCCCCACATCGTGCCGCGGGAGGAGAGCAGCTTCAGCTACCTGATCCCCAAGGACGCCGACATCTTCGACCGATTCGACTATCGGCTTTTCCGCAACGCCTACAGGGTCCGCGACGACGATGTGTGGGACCTCAAGTTCATTCAAGAGAGCCAGGCACTTCGGGACCTCGTCTCCAAGGTGACCCACCACGCCGGGCAGGATATGCTGCTGCAGCGGCGGGAGCCGTTTCGGACGCTGCTGGCGGGGGACATCCCGGGTGAAGATGTGCTGGTGCGCCGCATGCTCGGGGAGATTGTCGACAAACTGGAGTACACGCGGGAAATCGACCTGGACAAGACCTTCTTCTTCGTTGCCGCCGAAGGGGTCGACGGGGGAGGGGATCTCGAGGACCGAAGCCTGGGCGACATTCTGGAGAACGCGCTGAAAGTGCCGGAGAGGGCGGTGACGCTGACTTTTTCCCCCCACTCCGCGCCGCGGGAGGGTCGACCTTTCGTCTATCCCGTGGCAGTGGTTGGCGACACCACGGTACCGACTGGCGAACGGGAGAACGTCTCCTTCCTGAGATCGGTGAATCTCCACGACGGGGAGGGAACTCCGCTGCAGTGGACGATCGTGCTGGCTGACGAGGACGACGTCGCACACCTCAAACAGGTATTGATCCTGAAGCGGTTACTGGAGCTCAACGACAGGCTTCCCCTCACCCTGCGGGCGTTCCGTCCCGGCCTGCAGATCCTGTTCCCGACGCGGGGTGACATCAGCCGTCGCTATCACCTGATCGGCAGCGAGGTGGCGAAACTGTTCTACGAGACCTCTTCGAGCCAGTATTACCCGGCCTTCGAGCGGGTCTTCAACCGCACCGTCCACGACATCGAACAGATTCTGGAGGGGAACGGCAGATGAGGAGCCAAGCGTTGGTTGTGAAAGCGGTCAAGGTGACTCTGAGCCTGGCTCTGGCGATGGCGTTCGGCGGTTGCTCGGAGCCAGACAACCAGGTCAGCAGGTCGACCGCCGACGGGGAATTCGAGCTCGTGTTGACCGCAGAGAGGAATTGGATCGTCTCCGAGGGCAAGCTTCCGGTAAGGGTTGTAGTCAGAAGCCTGGCAGGGCCTCTGGAGGACGGGCTCGTGGACCAGGTCACTTTTGTCGTCAACAACGGCGACGTGTCGCCCCGGACCGTGACCGCGATCATTTCCGAAGCCGAAGGTGAATACCTGGAGTGGGTGATTTTCACGGCGGCACGAAATCTCTCTTACGACCAGCAGGGGGAGATCAACGCTATCTTTCGGGACGCGCTGGCCACACTCAAGATCCGCATCGTGCCCGGTTCCGACTCACTGTAATCTCTCTGCCTCGATCCTCCGGGCCTATCCTCGCGTCCGCATCGCCTCGCCCGTACCAATGCGGGCGCTGACTATTCACAGGAAATACGCGCGAGTTGTCGGCCTATGGATCTGCCGTAAGGCTCGCAGTATGGACATATCGTATAGCAGGCGAGATCGTGAATTGACGTGAATCACCTCCTGAGACTGCTGAATCTGCGGCGCAACGAGCTCTACCGTATGGCTCTGGCCGCGTCCGTCTTCTTTCTGGTGGCAGTGGACGACAGCATCGTGAAGAGCGTTTCAGCAGGGGTGTTCAACATTCGGGCCGGGGTCGAACGCCTGCCCGAGATGTACACCTGGATCGCCTGTATTTTCGCCCTGTCGATGGCGCTGCTGGCGTACCTGACGCCGAAGGTGGCCAGACAGCGACTGCTTTTCGCCATACTGGCCGTGCTTACCGCGGTGCTGTTAGTCAACACGGTCGTCCTGGCGATGGTCGAGCGAGGAGCGCCCGGATACCTGTCAGACTCCGGGTTCTACCCCTTCCTGTTCGTCTCCTCCGAGCTCGTGCGCAGCATGGCGAACTTCCAGATATGGATCGTGGCTGGGGGCATCTGCTATACTTCGCGAGCCAAAGTTCTGTTTCCGTTGCTGGCGGCCACCACAACACTCGGAGATATCGCCGGCGGCTTTCTGGTGCGGGTTCTGGGCGGGCTGCTGTTGTCTTTCCAGCTCTACGCCCTGGCTGCCCTGATCATGATCGCCGTCATGCTGCTCATGAGACCGCTGGTTCGACGCTACTTCGTCACCGCCAGGGAGGAGGACGCGGTCTCGCTGGCGGAGAACATCCGCTACTTCGCCCGCTCGAAATACCTCAAGCTGCTCTTCCTGCTCTCCATAACCCTTTTCGCCCTCTATACCGCCATCCACTACGGCTTCAACGTGGTGGCGCGCCAG
>PBRM01000293.1 GCA_002725915.1 Gemmatimonadota bacterium | reverse complement strand
TATGTAATTGACATCTGATTTGCTGATAGTTTATATTGAACCACAACTTTGATAGGTTTGCCAGCAATCGAAGCCGGGTTCTTTTTCGGGCTACCTTTACGCGTTGTCTGAATAATACGTCTTCCCAGTTCCCAATCCGGGTTACGGCTACAACTTAACCTGAAGGATGGTACGAGATGCATCATTGGTTTATGAACAAGCGCGCGGTCCTTTTTACCCCTCTTTTGCTCGTCCTGCTGTTCGCCACCGCTTGCGGTTCCTCAGCGGAACCGGTTGTGGTGGAGAAGGAAGTAATCAAAGAGGTCATTAAAGAAGTCCCGGTAATCAAAGAGGTCGTTAAAGAAGTAACCAAGGAAGTGATCGTAGAGAAAGAGGTCGTTAAAGAGGTTTACAAAGATGTCATGGTCATTGCGACCCCCGCACCGGCGCCTGTTTCGGCCAAAGAAAGGGAGGCGTGGGAGGACATAGCCGCTGGGAAACATTACAAAGGCGTCTTCCCTCTAATGGCTATCAGAAACCCGGGTTTCTGGGATGTCCATTACGGCGGTAGCTTGAACACTGTCCTCACCCCATCGAGTCCACGATTCAATGGATTGGTGGAATACAATCCTGTCAACCCCACCGAGATTATCGGTGATTTAGCCGAGACATGGGAAGTGAACGAAGCAGGCGACGTTTACACGTTCCGAATCCACGAGGGCGTCCAGTGGAGTAAGGGCCGCGGAGAAGTCACCTCCGCAGACATAAAATTCACTCTAGACCGCATCACGATGCCAGACGCTCTAAGGGCCCGGACCGGTTACCTTAGGACGGTCCACGAACACGGGGCCGCAGAGGTGGTCGATAAATACACCATCAAAGTCCCTCTGATGTTCCCCACCGCCACATTCATCCCCAACATGGCTACCGACTACTTCAAGATGTACCCCAAGGCCCTGGAGACAGTTTCTCAGGACGACTTTAACTGCTGTCCCGAGAAGTCATACGGCTCCGGCCCGTGGATCTTCAAGAGTTGGAAGAAAGACAACAATTTCGAATTCGAAAGGAACGACGACTACTTTAAAGGTCCCCGCCCCTTTTTCGATGGTTTGAAGGTATTCACCGTTAGGGACGAGGCCAGGCGGTTGGCCGCATGGAAGGCTGGACAGGCCTTCGGGAGCTTCCTGCCCTGGACCAGCGGCAATACCCCGTGGAATATGGAACAGCTGGAAATCGATACTGACGGTGTGATGCGGGCCTCCATCTTGGACGGCGTCGGTATCGCATTTCTCTGGCTGAGGAACGATAGGCCTCCTTTCGACAATCCCGATCTGAGAAAGGCATTCTATCTTGCTCTGAACCGGCCAGAATTTGGCAAGGTCGCCTATAGAGGTTTCGGAGTCCCGGGTACATTCTTTAGCCCTGGTTTCGTGGAGGACTCAACCAAGTTCGCCAAAGAGGGTAAACCGGGTTACCGGACGGACAAGGACGTAGACTTGGCCGAGGCCAAGAAACTGTTGGCCAAGGCCGGTTTCCCCGACGGAATCCCGAACCTCAAGATCAACGGGCTTAATGCCGGGTCAAGCATGAAAGCCGCCGAACAGGTCGCCGCCCAGTTCAGACGTGATGGAATCGCTGACATAACTCTGGACGCGGTTGACCTGGCGACGATGTACGTCAAGATGAGAGACGGCAACCATTCCATGTCACTGGTCAATACCGGGATAATCATCACGGACCCCGGTGATATCATCAACCAGTTCTTCCTTCAGGACGTGCTCCGCAACCCTCACAACTGGAACGATCCCAGGACCGATAAACTGATGGTTGACCAGAACATGGAGCAGGACCCGACCAAACGCCGGGAGTTCATTAAACAATTCGCCGACGTGCTACACGAAGGACGGAGCCACATAGTGCCTCTGTGGTGGAATTCGTCTGGAGCTACGTTCGACTACCGGTTACGGAACTGGCATGCGCCGATGACAGTCCAGTTGGTCCACAAGTGGGACCATGTGTATTGGGACCCAGACGCTAAAATGCCTACCACACCGGGATACGTCCCGTAGGTCTAATAAACGCGGAAATCTACGGCCCAATATGTTAGTTTAGTCTCGACCCTGAACGAGGGCGGAGCCTTACCCGCCCTCGTTTTTTCCGATTCCAACTGCGCAATTGTCCGACCAGATGCAGCTCAAAGTGATTTCCTGGAGAAATAATGTGGCAGTACGCTAGCAGAAGGCTTTTCCTCTTCATACCAACACTATTCTTGGCCACAATCATGGTGTTCGCCTTGTTCTGGATCGTGCCTGGGGACGCGGCCATGATGCTCCTTACCGGAGACGAAGACGGGACGGGGAAAGTCACCACAGCGGACATAGACAAGCTTCGTGAGAAGATGGGACTGGACCGTCCCATACATGTCCAGTACGGCTCTTGGGTCTGGGACCTGATGAAAGGCGACATGGGCACGTCTCTCTGGTACAAGAATGCCATAATCGACGACCTGAAAGAACGGTTCCCGGTCACCATAGAGTTGGCTGTGCTAGCAATCCTGATGGCCTTCGTGGCGGCCGTACCCCTGGGGATCATCTCTGCAGTGAAGCAAGACACCAAAATAGACTACGCTAGCCGGGTTTTCGCTCTGATTGGGATAGCTATGCCGAGTTTCTGGATAGGGCTTCTCACGGTGTATGCGCTAGCTTATGGGCTCGATTGGTTGCCTCCATTGGAATACGCCACTTTAACTGGCGACCCCCTGCGCAACCTGCAACAGCTTTTCTTTCCGGCACTGGCGTTGGCTTTCCATGACATGGCCTTCACCGCCCGGGTGACACGCTCAGCGATGCTAGAGGTGTTGCGCGAGGACTATATGCGGACCGCCCGCTCCAAAGGTCTCCGGGAGCGGACTGTCATCATTCGGCACGCTATGAAGAACGCCTTACTTCCTGTAATCACCATCTCGGGCTACCAATTCGGCCGACTATTAGGTGGAGTGATTATCATCGAGTCCATCTTTGTGATTCCAGGGATAGGTCTGTACCTGGTGGATGCAATCATCCACCGGGACTTTATAGTCCTGCAAGGCGTGGTCCTCCTCGCAGCGGCGGTGGTGTTGGCCTTGAATCTGGTGATCGACATTTTATACGGGATAATAGACCCCAGGATCCGATATAGTTGATATCATCTCGACATCGGAGAAGCCCATGATCGACGACCGCGATACAGTAGTTGCTCCTATCCCATCCAAGCGCGCCGCGTTGCTCACGCAGACGGCTCGATCGACTAGATGGTTAGTCGATTTCTCTAGGCGTAAGCCATTGGGAGCGATCGGTGGAATAATCACCGTGATAATGTTCGTATTGGCGATTTTGGCACCTGTGATTGCACCTTACGATGAACGCGACACACATGGCGATTACGTCCACGCATCACCCGGCTCCCCGGGCCCAGGGGCCCCCTTCCTATTGGGAGCTGACGCCTTGGGTAGGGACGTCTTCAGTCGCGTAATCGTCGGAGCGCGGGTTTCCCTCTACGTTGGTGTCGGCAGCGTCCTGATTGGGATTACCGCTGGTTTCCTTTTGGGCATTGCCAGTACCTACGCCGGGGGCAAGGTTGACATGGCCTTTCAGCGTTTCGTCGACGCCTTGATGGCCTTGCCGGGTCTCATCATTGCCTTGGCCATCATGGCTGTTCTGGGTCCCTCTTTAAATAACGTAATCATCGCCATCGTCATAGGAATGTTGGCGCCGGTGGTCCGTACCATCCGGTCCCAGGTATTGACACTCAAGGAATTGGACTACGTCCTAGCAGCCCGAGCGATAGGTGCCTCTTCCACGCGCATCATTTTCTGGCACATCGCACCTAACTGCTTCGCCACTTACCTGATAATGGCCACTTACTACTTGGGGTTCGCTATCATTATCGAGGCCTCCCTGAGTTTCCTAGGGGTAGGCTCACCACCTGACGTACCAAGTTGGGGAGGGATGCTAACTAGAGCTTCTCAAGAACACCTCAAAACCGCTCCTTGGGTAGGTATATTCCCTGGCCTGGCAATATTTGTGGTGGTGCTGGGGTTCAACCTGCTGGGAGACGCCCTCAGGGACATATTCGACCCCAAGCTGAGGGGCCGNGACTAAATATCNANCCGCCTCCCACATCCCTAGAACTCTGGNCTACGAAATAGTAAGAGCCCGGCCCCGATGTATCGGGGCCGGGCTCTTCTTTATACCCTTGGGGGAATGTCTCGCTAAGTCCTTACCAGATATATAAGNAAGGAACTCCGCAAAGCACGTAGATCAGGTATTGTTCGTCTCTAGAATCAACCAGCTAGGTTGGAGAACCAGGGNATCATAACCCCCAGAGTTAGAACNATGGCGGCGACGGTCACTGCCAACCAGATGCCGGACAGCCCTCGAGACTGGGCGGCTTCCGATTCACCTTCAGGGATCTCCGGCAGTTCTAGCAACTCCCTTGCCTCAACTTGGTCCGCCTCGTAGACGTAGATGTCATGAGGAAGATTGTAGGCCGAACCCCAGAGTCCGGGGCCGCCTCTCATGCTGCGAGTNATGCAGGGTATACCCGACTGCCAGAGCCGTTGTTCAGCTAGCCGGGCCATCGGCTCGTTGTCGAATCCAGTCAAGCGAACCTGTTTCCTATCGTCTCGGTCAGTAAAGGCCATANCGCTCCATACCGAGCTTCGCACGCTTCAAATCGGAACAATTCCTAAAAGTTANGGGGATGTTTTCACCGGTCGGCGGACGCGCCATCGGTAACGCTCTCAATTATATCAAAAACANCCATGACCCTCGATTNCTGTAGCTTTAGACCCAGGCGTCCCTGGGCGTGTTTCCGGGCGGATGTCATGATATAATGNTTCGCGCGCCAATAGGCCGAGGTGGTGGAATTGGTAGACACGCGGTCTTGAGGGGGCCGTGGGCGTGAGCCTGTGTGGGTTCAAATCCCGCCCTCGGCACCAANCTGGTTGCTCGGGGCGACGTAGCCAAGTGGACTAAGGCGGAGGTCTGCAAAACCTCTATTCGGCGGTTCGAATCCGCCCGTCGCCTCCAACTCAATAAAGCCCCTGGACCAGTTCAAGAATGATAACTCATTGCTAGACANCCGGAGCACAAAAAGTCNCTCGCTCCGTGNGAAGCAACCCTCCGGNTCTGAACCAACGANNAAATATCACCCACCACCATTCGCCCGTCCGAACGGACTGAAACGGCCTCTAAAACCTATCGTCTCTNGAGCCTGTCTTGGTTNTTGATGCGCGATTAGCCGGGATGGCGGAATGGCAGACGCGGCGGACTTAAAATCCGCTACTTTAAAAGGTGTGTGGGTTCGAGTCCCTCTCCCGGCACCAACTTTTCATATNCAGCTTGCAATAGGCCCTTGACTAGTTTCGAGGNCCTTTGGTTNTTGTGGTATTCCCATGAAAACCGTTCCGGAACCTATTCTGTAGGNCCGACGACTATTCGGACATCAAACAGAGGAGCTTAAATCATGAATGAAATAGTGGGACCCGACGATGTGCGGGCTTCAGCAGCGGCCTGCCACGAGGCGCTTGCCGGTCTGGTGGACCGGGATTGGTCCATCCTGGCCAGCGGGCTGGATTGGTCTTGCCGCCAAACTCTGGAACACATCCCCAGCGCCCAGCTATTCTATGCGTCCCAGCTAGCGGTCCAAGCTCAAGATAGGTTGCCCAGGCTCCGTGGCGGAGAAGATCAGCTTACGGCTGGGGAGACGTTGCTGTCCGTACAAGTGAACGCNGCAATCTTGGAGCATGTACTTCGCGCCGCTCCGGCGTCGGCCCGGGCTTTCCATCCGNCCGGCATGGCGGATCCCAGCGGGTTCGCAGGAATGTCCTGCGACGAGATTCTGATTCACACCTTAGACATAACAGCCGGCTTTGGGGTGGACTTCCAGCCGCCTGAGGAGATCTGCGCCAGGGTTCTCGCCCGGCTGTTCCCTTGGGCTCCGAAGGACATCGGGGCTTGGGATGCANTNCGGTGGGCCAACGGGCGNCTAGAGATTCCGNNAGTAGCCCCCCAGGATGCCAACTGGCGTTGGCAGTGTGCGCCGCTGAGCGAGTGGGACGGAACTATCCCCCGGCGNGAGTGACCGTTACGGCGAGTCCATGGATCTTAATAGCCNGGGCCGGAGTAGAGAATCAGCCTCAGAGTGTGCCGCTACCGGGATAATGGCTTGCGCCCAAGTTAAATGCTCCGATTGTCCCTTCAGCCGCCGGTCCGAATGATATTATCTTGGGACCTAGGCCAGCTAAATCCTCTTCTGCACCGTCTAGTTTCCCGACGCAGTCCTCGACTAAACGAGACAAAGACCCACCTTCCTCTCGGCATTCGAACACCGGCGATCCTTTGCCTTCCGTGTCAGCGGCACTGAAATAAAAACTTGCCTTTACGGCTCTTTCCTGTCCTTGCCCGTTTANCACTTTCCAGACGCCTTCGCTAGTATCTTCAGGTCCCTGGAATCGTCNGGGTCCCCAACGCTTACAATNCCTTGAACGCTGGNTATTCCAGACGGGTTCACCTCGGTGATTTGGCCTTGGGCTGCGAGAACGACGAACATCGGAAGCGCGGCCAGTATACCCACTGCTACTGCAANCACCAAAAGACTCTTANTCGGCATCACGAACTTCATCTCGCTTTCCCTCCGCTNTTGCAGTCGATAAAACCAAGGCTACATNGTAGTTTCCAGCTGCGGGAAATCAAGGAAGTCCACCCTCATTCGCATAGCCGGCATACCCTCAAGGTACACGGGTTTCGTCCNTGTTTCTGTCCCGGTTTCCTCCGGTGTCGGGCCGATGCCTGTCCAGGTTCGTTGAAGTAGTGCCTTACAGCCTCGGTCTGCTTATAATGACCGTGTAAGCGATAAAGACGTCGTGCCGTGACCGGCCATCCATCCATTCCTGACGATAGGAGAATCGGCATATGAAGTTCGGAGTTATGTTGCCCCACTACCGCCAAGTGGCTTCAGCCGAAGGAATCATAAGGGTGGCCCAAGAAGCCGAGTCCATGGGGTTTGACTCCGTGTGGGTCAGCGAACATACCGCAGTGCCCGATCAAGACGTGGAGCGGTTCGGCTTGGGCTACTTCGACCCTTTTACAGTCCTGGGGTACGCTGCGGCCGTCACCAAGCAAATCACCCTGGGCACCAGCATCATCATCATGCCCTTCCGAAACCCGTTGCATATGGCCCAGGTTGCCGCCACCGTGGATCAGCTTTCAAATGGCCGTCTGATACTGGGGGTGGGAGTTGGCTCCGCAGAGCAGGAATACCGTGCCTTGGGAGCACCATGGGAGGAGCGCGGGTCAGTTGCCGACGAGGTNATACAGGTCCTCCAGCACGTTTGGACCGCTGACCAGCCCAACTTTGAGGGGAAGCACTTTAATTTCTCCGGAATCAACTCGTTTCCTCAGCCGGTGCAGCGTCCCCATCCTCCGTTCTGGATCGGCGGTGGCAGCCGAAGGTCCATCCGCCGGGCAGCCGAATACGGCGATGCCTGGCATCCCTCCCGCCCCAGCTTCGAACTGCTGGAAGAAGGAGCGCNCCGTCTGCNTCGGTTGGCGGAAAGGGCGGGCCGAGACCCCAGCAAGATTCTGATCGCCGCCCGCCATCCCATGAAGATTCTGGATGGCGCAGCCCACTCTGATTGGCCACTGGTCGGCACTGAAAGCAGCGTAATTGAGGGGATAAACCGCTTTGCGTCGGCTGGAGTTACCCACCTGGTGATGGACACGTTCTACAGCATCCCCGAACTNCACGAAGAAACCGTGGATACAGTCCTGGNCACCATGGANCGATTCGCCCGGNAAANNATTCCCCAATTTCCCGAAACCTAAGCGAGANGCTACTTGNCTAAGAGGTAAGTGCCCTCGTTAACCTATATAAAGGCGGACTTATNAAATGGAGTTNTTTATCATTCGNCACGGTCAGTCAGGGAACAACGCCTTGGCGAATATCCGCGACCGGTCAGTAGACCCGCCGCTAACAGACTTGGGCGAACGGCAAGCGGAGATNCTCGGGGAATACGTGGCGAGAGGCGAGAACCAAGAACTGTCCCGCGAGACCACCGGAAACACCAAGTATGAGTTGCGTCANGGGCTTGGCATCACATCGCTGTTCACCAGTCCCATGTACCGCAGTTTGCAAACCGTTCAACCGGTAAGCCGGGCATCAGGCTTGGCTCCCCGGATCTGGGTGGATATCCACGAAGAGGGCGGGATGTTCCTGAACCACGGCGNCGACGAGGGGCTGGTTGGCTACCCGGGAAGAACCAGGTCCGAGATTCTAGCCGAATTCCCCGATTACGTTCTGCCGACGAGTTTCGATGANACTGGATGGTGGAACAAAGACCATGAAGACCCNGCCTCTCTATTGGTCAGGGCAACCAAGGTCTCGGAGCAGTTGAGNGAAATGGCGAAGACGGAAGATCGGGTGGCCATAATTACCCATGGGGCATTTATGAACGCCCTGTTAAATGCTATATTCGGCCAGATATCCGAGGGGCACATGTACTACCGCCATCACAACACGGCAATCTCCCGTTTTTACATGGACGGTGACGGACGCTTTGAGGTCCTGTACCTAAACAGCACAGTCCATCTAAACCCGGAATCGATCTCCTGAGCGACCGCAGCGGCGACATCTAGGCTCATCAACANCGGTCTTGGCTCAACACTGGACGACGAGGCNATTACGTACTACTATTCCGGCAACCGCCCCATCGCCACATATATGGGTGGCGAAGCGTTCCGTCCAATCAGNTAATTCAACAAGCACGGAGTAGAANAATGACTACAGTAAAAGCAGAAGAAAAGTTCGTAACGGTGAACGGCGTTAAGCTACGGTACCTGGACTGGGGCACGTCTGGGAAACCCCCTTTAGTCTGCCTGCACGGCCACACCGGTCAAGCCCACATCTGGGACGAATTCGCGGAAGCGATGTCCCCCCACTACCAGGTACTAGCCGTGGACCAGCGGGGGCACGGTGGCAGCCAATGGGCCAGCACCGGCTACGCAAGGGACCGGTTCGTGGAGGACCTAGCAAGCTTTGTTGACGCTTTGGGCTTNTCCAAGTTCGTCCTNGCCGGGCTTTCCATGGGTGGCTGGCATTCCTTGCTCTACACTCCGGACCATCAAGACCGGGTGGAGCGCATCATCATCGTGGACATCAGCCCCCAACCNAGCCCTGGATGGCAGGAGCGGGCGGCCTCCCGTCCCGTCACTCCCTTGGAGTTCCCCAGCCTGGACGAAGCAATCGCTTGGATGCGCCAATACAACCCNTGGGCCTCCNACGCCNGCCTGAGAAAGGACGCNGAGGACAAGATGCACCAGCGGGAAGACGGCAAGTGGACCTGGAANGCNGACTCTTCTCTATTCAACATTCCGCTGCCCGACCAGAGCGACACCAAGCTTTGGGACCGCTATTGGAAGGCGATCGACTCAATCACTTGCCCCATCTTGGAAGTTCGGGGTGCTGAAAGCGGTCTGGTCGCCGATGAAACCATCGAACAGATGAAGCAGCGGGGTAAGCAGTTCACGTCGGTGGACATCCCCGACGCAGGCCACGTGGTGACCGTCGACAAACCCTATGAATTTATCGAGGCAACGCGCTCCTTCCTGNGAGTCACAGCCTGATACCGGATTCCCAATTCCNGCTCTTTTGAGGTGAATATCATGACCACGAACCCGGTAAATATCTACGAATACGAAGAGATTGCCAAGCAGCGGATCGACCAAGGNGACTACGACTTCATCGCCGGAGCCGCCACCGACGAGATAACTCTGCGGCGGACCCGAGCAGTTTTCGATTCCATCATGATGAAACCTCGGATGATGGTGGACGTGAGCGAACGCGACCTTAGCACCACGGTGTTGGGCAACAAGATTTCCTTCCCGGTCATCATGGCCCCGGCCGGGAATCACAGCGCCGCCCATCCCGATGCCGAACTAGCGACCGCCAAGGCCGCCGGCAGGATGGACACTCTGATGGCNTTGAGTTCCCACGCATCCCGCACCATGGAAGATGTCGCCGAGGTAGCCACCGGNCCTTTGTGGTTCCAGTACTATTTCTTCAAGGACCGGGAACTGACCCTGGATATGGCTAAACGCGCCGAGGACGCAGGATATTCGGCCTTGGTTGTTACTTTAGATGCCAAGATTAAGCCCAAACGCGAGCGCAACCTAAGGAATAACTATGTCGGCCCCGTGTCTCCCAACTACGCCCACCTCGACCTATCCACCCACACCTGGAAGTTCGGCGCCGACGCCCCGGCGGGTCCCAGCGACATCCGCGACCCCGCCGCCACCTGGGACGACCTGGACTGGCTGGCGTCAAACACCAAGCTGCCCTTGGTCGTGAAAGGTATAATGGCCGCAGAGGACGGCAGGCAAAGCGCCGAGCACGGGGCCAAGGGCGTGATTGTCTCCAACCACGGAGCCAGATACCTGGATACTACACTAGCGACCATCGAGGTTCTGCCGGAAGTGGTGGAAGCCGTGGACGGGCGCATAGAAGTCTACATGGATGGTGGTATCCGGAGGGGTACCGACATCTTCAAGGCCATGGCTCTGGGAGCCCGCGCAGTACTGATTGGCCGGCCTTTGTTCTGGGGTCTGGCGGTGGACGGGGAAGACGGAGTTCTAGCCGTGTTGGAGATGCTGAGGGACGAACTGGATGCGACGATGGGCATGTGCGGCCGCACGACTATCGACAGCATCGACATGAGCACGCTGACCACCGTGTCGCCGTTGCTATCCCTATTTCCCCAGCCCGAAAGTTTTCGGTAGCCAACTAAAGCCGTCTGGTGAACTCGCCCTGAGTCAGGCTAATTGAGCTCCATCACGCCCTTCAGTTCGCCAGGCATAACACAGTTTACGATTACCACGGCGACCTTGTTGGGCTTAACTTGGACGGTGAATTCTATCTTCGCAGCCAACAGGGGCGTCAGATCAGTAAGAGTGAGTGTAATCTCCACCTGTCCACCGGGATCAACGATGTCTCCCGAACCAATCAACCAACTTGAGAGCCAGGAACACTCTGCGGTGTCGGCATCGCCATCGAAACTCTGAGGGTTTCCACGATTGATGCCTTGGTTCTCATCGAGGTAGGTTATCACGGTGCCAGTGTTGGAGAGGTCTACGGTTTCCGAGGCGGTAGAAGCTGGCTCTAGTGAACTTCACGCTATCGACAGATGTCGTGCCGGTATTGGCGACGACTATGACCTGCCCCCGGAGGCTCAGCATTGCAGACGTCTCCTCCAGACCTCCGAGGGTGGCTTCTATACTCTTTTCCGAGCTCAAAAGTCTCGTGTTGAGAACAGCGAAGGAGAATACCGAGGCTACTACGACGAATGCGAAGAGAACGATGGCAGTCTCTAACCCAGTTATTCCCCGTTGGTTTTGTAAAAATGTAACAGGTCTGCCTAGCAGCCTGTTTTTCCACTCCTTCATGGAATGCTCGCTGAGCGCCGGACGATTGACAGGACGGCGCCACAGGTCTGCTATTATATCTTAGTTGGCTAAAAAGCCTTGATGGACACTTCGCAGGAATGCTCTGTTTTTCCGGCGCTGAGTAAGATTAAGTGCGACGGTGAGGCTGGTGAAGAAACGATGCTACTAGATACTCCCTCCATCGCTAGAGTCGACGGAGCGCCCGGCGGTCGCCACTACCGGGTGGAAGGATACGACGAATTGTTTCCTTCTGTAACCACCGTATTGGACGTCATCAACAAGCCAGCCTTGGTGCCTTGGGCCAGGAACATGGCGCTGGAGTCGGTGGAGACAGCATTGAAGAAGCGATCCGGCACCCAAGAGGCCATCACCCCGGAATGGATCTCCCAGGTCATCTCCGAAGCCCGCCGCCGTCCGGAACAGGTCAGGGACCAGGCTGCCGACTTCGGCACTCAGGCCCACGTGGCCATTGACCAGATCGTTCAGGGTCTTGAGCCCCAGATCCCGCCCGAGATGGAGTTGGTGGTCAACAACTTCACCGAATGGCGGCGCGATGCCAACCTGGATCTCCACCTGACCGAGACCATGGTCTTCTCCGACAAGTACCGCTACGCCGGAGCCATGGACGCCATCGCTTACCGTGACGGTAGCTTGGTGGCCTTGGACTGGAAAACCAGTAATGGTCTATATCCCGAATACGCTTTGCAAGTTGCCGCCTATGCCAACGCCTTGGCGGAGATGACCGGAGAGCCGGTCACCGAAGCTTGGACGGTGCGGTTCGGAAAAGCTATCCCGGAGTTTGAAGCCCGCCAAGTGATTGACCTGGAAAAGTCGTTCATCGCCTTCCGGGCGGCTCTATATCTATGGCGGGCCATAAAAGGGGAATTGCTCCACCCACCCGCATGAATGACTTGTTGCGATGTAGGGGCACGGCCAGCCGTGCCCCTACGGGATGTCTAAGTTAATCTCATTGCCGGAGGATCATCGCTTTGTTAATCGTAGACAGCCACGTCCACATCGCCTTGCACATGTACGAGCCGGTGGAGATTCTGCTGGCCCAGATGCAACATAACCAGGTCGAGAAAACAGTCCTGGTGCAATCGTCCACTACAACCGATAACACCTACGTCATAGAGTCCATGCGCCGATTCCCGGGGAAGTTTTCCGTGGTCTGCCGGGTGGACGTGGACAGTCCGGGGGCCCTGGACGACTTGGAGAGATGGTCCGGCGAAGGAGCCGAATCGATACGATTGCGGAACTTCCAGCGCTCTCCCGGCGACGATCCCATAGCCATCTGGCGCAAAGCCGAGGAGCTGGGCATGTCGGTCAGCGTGGGCGGGCCGACGGACGTCTTTGCGTCTCATGAATTCTGGGATCTGGTGGAGGCTCTACCCAGCCTGAAGATCGTTATAGAGCACCTTGGCGGAGTTGGTGTCTGGGCGGTTGGGGAGACTCGGAAGCCTGAACCACCCTATACCCAATTCCGGCAGATGCTAAATCTGGCCAAGTTCCCCAACACCTACGTAAAGATTCACGGCATCGGAGAGATTTGCCCGCCGCCATATCCGTACAAGGACATCCCGCCCTTCATGGACATGGCCTACGACGCTTTCGGTCCCCAGCGGATGACTTGGGGCAGCGACTACCCTCCGGTCAGTTTAAGGGAAGGATACAGCAACGCCCTGAACTATCCTCAGGAGCATATGCCCTTTGCCAGCGCGGACGACTTGGAGTGGATCTACGGCAAGACCGCGTTGTCCATCTGGAAGTTCGCGTAGGCAATCATCTTCCGGTGTGCCAGATGGTCTGGCAGTGGGTCAACCGGTCTTTAATGGAGAAGGTCTGCGGCCGCCAGAAGTAGAGCATCACTGAAGTCTTGAGGGTTGGAGTATCTTTCCGAGATTTCCGCGCTCACGGCGGTCACAGCTACATCACCCAGGTCTTGGGAGACTTGGGGTTATGGACCGATGGGTGCACCGGCGCGATATAGTAGTCCAGCTCACGCTTGGTTTTTCCATCCCCTTCTTCGTCTTCGTCATCAACTTCGATTACCTGGTACGGCAACTCTCCGCCGCTGAGTAACCGGTAGAACAGAACACCCACCCCAAACACGTCAGTATAGTAGCCCACCTCACGCCGGTAAGTCTGCTCCGGCGCCATATACTCCGTGGTGCCTGCGTCGTTACGCAAGGTTTCATCCGGCGAGTATTCTTCGGCCACATTAGAGTCGAACAGCGTAGCGTGTCCGTTGTAATACATCACGTTGGAGGGCTTGACGTCCAGATGTAGATATCCCTGCTCATGCACGTAGGTGAGGGCCGCAGCGACGTCCCAGTCCCAGCGTCCACCCTCAGGATCCGGTTTTTGAATGGCCCAGCGATGAACAGATTACCCGAAACATCCACCGCCACGTCCGCAGGGATAAACAATTCTGCGCTGGTAGCCGGGCCCCTCGTCCTCCTTCGCCTCTTGTGCCGTTGCCTGCCACCGTAGAGATGAAATTCGTACCCGCGTCAACGCGGAGTATACGGTGGTTGCCCGAATCGGCAATAAACAAGTTGCCTGCGTCGTCAACTGCCACACCGTTGGGAGCATTCAGCTGGGTGGTAGTTGCAACAACACCGTCGTCTAAGTAGCCCCGGATCCCGTTACCCGCCACCGTGGTAATGATGCCGGAGGAGACGTCCACCCGCTGGATGCGGTGGTTAAGAGCGTCGGCAATGAACAAGTTGCCCACCGCATCCGATGCCACCCCTAGGGGGATATCCAGTCTCGACCCTATAGCCACGACGGCGTCATCGAAGCCCACTGTTCCGTTGCTAGCCTCGGTGCTCAGTGCCAAACCATTGGCACGTACCGACACGGCTACGTTATCTATGTATTGGCCAAGCAAAGTGTCTGGAAGACCCGCTCGCGTAATCAGGAAGCGAATCTCATGAGTTCCCGAGGACACGTTTGAAAGTGCGGCGGTCAAGCTATCGTGCTTGGTTTCACCGGAGAAGCTAATGGCCTCAAAATCATGGGTGTCTACCACAACTCCATCCACTAGGAGCTGGAATATTCCCGCTTGACTATTAAAACCGCCGCCGGTATCCAGGTCGACGTCCTGGAAGATCCCGCCGCCTTCTTGCCCCAAACCAGAAGTACCATCTTGTCCCACGACGAACTGGACGGCGCGAGACACTGTGCCTTGTAGCACGTCGAAGAAAACCGGAAGGAAGGAGCCGCCGGCCATCGCACCGTTGGTCGTCGGGAACTGGACCCAACCGGCTAGGTCTCTGGTTCCGAAATCACTGTTAACAATCGGGGCGTCGGCACTGGCAACACCTGCCGCAACCATGAACACCATGAGAGCCGCCAGAGCGACGAACGTTGAAACCGTGAGTTTTTTCATTACCCCGAATCTCCCCTGAAATCATGATGCGCGATGCCTTACCGAGCCTCGACGATTTCAGGGCCGCAAATACTTTTGTTCAATAGCCTCGATCGGTCACCAAAAGCCCGTAACCCTAAACGTAGGAACAGGCGGTATTAGATGTTTCAGGACTGCTACATATCCGAGCATTACGACGTATAACTACGTCTATTCAGCAATTACGCACCGTAGCTAACCGACTGTCTAGGCCCATATTTCTAGAACATATCTATAGTTAAGACTACATTGTTGTGAAATATGTTCCCAGGCCGCCAACACGCAATGAATCGTGGGAAAACACGCGAAAACATTGCGGGATTTCGCACGTCTAGCTGCAAGACTCGTGCTGATGAATTTGAAACCGGATACTTCGTGGGTGTAGCCGGAGGCGCGGAAGGGATTCAGGGTTGGTGTTTCGACGAGGCTGCGAGGAGTGAGGGTAGGTTAGAGGGCATCCACTTCCTGGTACCTGAAGCAGGTGACCAAGTGGTCGTTGACCAAGCCTGCCGCTTGAAGAAAGGCGTAGCAGATAGTTGACCCGACGAATTTAAATCCTCGGCGCTTCAGGTCGGCGCTGATATTGTCCGACAGTTCGGTTTTACCAGGGACCTGATCGTCGCCGGTCCATGCGTTTCGTACCGGGGTACCGCCAACGAAGTCCCACAGGTATGCGTCTAAACCGCCTGATTCCTCTTGCAAAGTCAGGTAGGCTTGAGCGTTGGTGACAAAGGCGCTGACCTTTAAGCGATTGCGGACAATGCCGGGGTTGTTCAGCAACTCGGCGATCTTGTCCTCGCCGTAGGCGGCGATGGCCTTGGCGTCGAACCCGTCGAACGCCTCCCGATAGCCTTCCCGCTTCCGCAGGATGGTTTCCCAACTCAGTCCGGCTTGAGCGCCGTCAAGAAGCAGAAACTCGAAGAGCATCTGATCGTCGTGTAGGGGCACTCCCCACTCCCGGTCGTGGTACTCAATCATCAGGTCGCTTTTGGACCAGGTGCACCTTGAAACGGCGGTACTGCTCATCCGGGCAGCTCGATAATCATCACCCACATGGGCCGTTCTCCCAAGGGGTAACTCTCCAGAGGTTCCAGATTCCCAGTGTCGTTGTTGATCCGGTAGGAAGCCAGGCGGCCCGACGCATGTCCGGCGGCAAACAGGAACTTGCCTTGAGGGTCCAGGCCAATCACTCGAGGCATTTCTTCCGACGAGGTTTGGCCGATGGGCGCCAGTTCGTCGGTCACCTGGTCAACGGTAAAACAGGCGATGCTGTTGTGGCCCCGGTTGGGGGCGTACAGGAATCTCCCGTTGGGGGATATCTGTATCTGGGCGCAGGTGTTATCACCCTGATAGCCTTGGGGCAAAGTCGATATGGTCTGGAAGGCGGATAAAGTGCCCGCCGTACGGTCGAACCGGTAGGCCGTCACGCTACAGCCTTGCTCGTTGGAGAAGTAGATGGTGTTGCCGTTGGGATGGAAGCAGAAGTGGCGAGGCCCTAGTTCTTCCTCCGGAGCCACCCTGGGCGAATCATTTGGAGAAAGGGTGCCGCTATTTTCGTCGAAGCGAAATTGAAAAATCGCGTTGGGGCCCCGGCCAGCGGCGATGTGGGGCACGAAGGCGAATTTGTTGGACGGATCCGTCTGGACGGAGTGAGCGCCCCGGGCCGTGGGCAGTGTTTGGACCGGGGGGGCCATCACTGCACCGTCTTCTCCGATGGTATGAACGGTGACCATCGAACCTTCGTAGTAAGCCGAAAGCAAGAACCGGCCCTTCCGGTCCGTGGCCAGGTAGACGGAGTCCGTTTCCAGAGGGACAGTGCCGATAAGGCTTAGTCCAGCGGTTTTTTGGTCGATACTAAAACTGGAGAGCTCTTTGGACCCCCGCCTCCCCGCATAAAGGTATCTTCGTTGCGGGTCCACTGCCAGAGGCGCTGGTCCGCCGCTGATGGCAAGCTCCCCCTGGGGTTCCAGCTTGCCCGAATCCGGGTCCATCTTGAAGGTGAGAATTTTGTCGTCACCTTGCAGAGCAACGTACATAAAATAGGGCATCTATGCCTCACTTTTTTCGATTACGCCTTCCTACCAGACTACCGGGTTCCAGCCTTTGAATAGCGTGCGCGCCTGTCCATTGAGGGCAGCTGTCTGCCCCTCTTTCGTCACCACATAATAGAACTGGCCCGCTGATAATTCCTTGATGGAATTGAAGCTGCCGAACAGGGCTCTTGGGTCGTAGAACGTCCAGGCTTGAGTCTCCGGATCGAATTTCCAAACCCGTACCAGGTTCTCCCCGATCGTTTCCAGCGTCTGTCCTACAGAACCTGATCCACCGGCCAGCGCCGTCGGGCTAGCCTCGATCGGCGCTTCGGACCCAGGAACTTGAACTCCATCTATCCAGGCGGAAACCACGCTGCCTTCAGGAACCAACGTCCCATCGACAGACGCCGTGCCCACCAAGACGTGGGGTGCCAACGGGGGCGCTTGCAATAATGGCGCAGCCAATATTCCTCCCCGGCGGGACAATCCGCTGCGAGATGCCAAGGTTATGACCAGAACCTGCTTACCTCCACCCTGAGCGGCGCTGGAAGCGGTCAGGTTTAATTCGTCAACGCCACCCTGCTCCCAGACAGTGGACTCCGCAGCATCACGCTCGCCGATCTTGAAGTTTATCGTCTTGCCGGTATAGGTCTCACCACTGGGCTGATTGACGATGAGGATATAAGTCCCATCGAAAGAAGGCGGCGGAGATGTTGCCGTCGGGGCCGAAACCGGCCTTGGAGTAGCTGTCGGAACTGGCACAGGAGTGTCAGTAGGCTTAGGCGTGGGAGTGTCGGCTGGCGCTGACGTGGGCGAAGGCGGTGTCATTGAGGCTGGGACAGGAATCGGTATTGTAGTACCCTCCTCCACCGGGGCTGCGGTAGGGTTTGGTAGTGTCGCTGTGGGATCAAGCTGGACTACAGGAACCGCTGTCGCCGGGGCAACGGTCGGCACCGCCCCCCCACCACACGCAGTCAAACCAATCAAGACAACCAGAATCGCAGAAACCACAGCCGGCAAGCCAAAGTGTCTATCGCTCATATTCCCTTCCAACGCCGAATCAATCATTACATTGAAGCACCCTGAGGAATCATCTGGGCGGCTTCTAAAAATCAATAGGTACGGGCTCAAAACAAGTCTAGGTGGGGCATTATATGTTGTCAAACCTCAACTGTTCTCATGAGATCTGAAACACCGGTGGCACCGGTCCGGTCCGGTCCACCCATACCAGCGGTGGGGCTTCACCAATAGGGTGACAGGTGTCTTTACCCTACTTTCCGGGAGCGGCTGCCAGCAATAGTCAAAGTACTTTCAATCAGGTTTTGTTGGAGGCCACCATGTTTTGGCTAAAAGGCTGTCCCCGCTGCAGCGGCGACTTATACGTTGACCAGGATCAGTACGGTTCCTCCGTGTCTTGCTTGCAATGCGGTTTGAACAGAGAACTCGCCAATCAACCCGGCGAGCCACTACGGCTCGTGGCAGAACCGTCTTTGCCTGCTCCGTTGCCGCAGTGGCATATGGACGGAACCACGCGCCGCCGGGTATCCCACGGCGGACGTCACTTCGCCAAGTCCTTAACCTTGGGCGAGGAGGCAGCGGCGTAATTCGCAGCCTGAGAAATCGGATCCAACGCCAGGCCCAGCATCGAGAGAGAGGATCGGACTACTCTTCACGAGACCCATCGCCGATGCATCAACCCCATTGACCTACCCTCCGATAGTCCGGTCCTCGTACTCACGTAGGAGCAGACTATCGGCCTTCTACAACCAATCAGACCTTCTTTATATAACTCAGATCTTGCCACATCTTAGTCTTTAGTCCCTTCTCTCTGTGTTAACATTGGTGAGGATTTTTGACCGGCCAGGCTCACGCAGCGAGATTCGCCATAGGCGGATAAAGCCTGTACCGGAACGGACGGAGGAACAAGATTGACGAAGGCACTTGAAGGCATCCGCGTGCTAGACCTGACCAGGGCTCTGGCAGGCCCATTCTGCACACTGATGCTGGGAGACAACGGGGCGGACGTGATTAAGATTGAGATTCCCGGCTCAGGGGATGACACCCGAAAGTGGGGACCACCGTTCATCGGTGATGAGAGCGCTTATTTTCTCTCCATCAATCGCAACAAGAGAAGCCTAACCCTTAATCTGCAAGACCCCAAAGCCCAAGATGTCTTCATGAAGCTGGCCAAGGATTCCGACGTGGTGGTGGAGAACTTCACGCCGGGGGTCATGGATCGCTTTGGATTGGGCTATGAAGCGGTCAAAGCCGTGAATCCCAACGTTGTTTATTGCTCCATATCCGGATTCGGTCAGGACGGTCCTTATAGGAGCCGTCCCGCCTACGACCAAATCATGCAGGGCGTTGGCGGTCTGATGAGCATCACCGGCGAGCCAGATGGCGAGCCGCAAAAGATTGGGATAGCCGTCACCGACATTGGAGCCGGCATGTGGTCCGCCTTCGCCATCACGACGGCTTTGCACCACCGTGATAAGACTGGGGAAGGTCAGTACATCGACATCTCCATGCTGGACGCTCAGGTTGCCTGGTTGACCTACCAGGCCGCCTTCTTATTCGCCAACGACGAGCCACCAAAGCGCATGGGCGCCGCCCATCCCACATTGGTGCCCTATCAGGCGTTCATGTGTAGCGACGGCAAATACATCAACGTCGCCGTCGGTTCGGAGAGAATCTGGGAACGGTTCTGCCAGGGAATGGGACGAGAAGACCTGAAGGACCACCCCGACTACTCTGTAAACAGCGTGAGGGTCGCCCACCGGGGCGCCATAGTGTCCATGCTTCAGGAGATTTTCCTCACCCGGCCGGTGTCAGAGTGGGTAGAGGATCTGCAGGCCGCGAACGTGCCCTGCGGCCCCATCAATGACTTGGCCGACGTTTTCGCCGACCCCCAGGTGTTGGCCAGGGACATGTTGCAGGAAATGCCCCACCCGACTTTGGGTACCATCAAGCAGACGGGATTGCCCATCAAGTTCTCCCGCACCCCAGGCGGACTTGACCGGCACCCGCCTCTATTGGGAGAGCACAACCAAGAGATTCTAAGTTCACTGGGCTATTCCGATGCCGACGTCCAAAGTTTGAAAGATGGCTCGGTTATCTAGCACATCCACCCGGTCTACGGCAGGTTACAGAAACGGGTAATAAACCGGTAATGCTCGCAGCCGGAAAATTGACTCCCGTCGCGAAGCCTTGTCTTTTACCGCCACGGAAAGGCCTGAAATTATCGGATGAAAAGGCACTATTTTTGACTGGAAACCTGCGGTCCCGGATTGATTCGCAACAGGGACGAGTTGCGAATCAACTTCTTATCACCATCTGCAACCGAACTGATTGGGGGTATCGTTCCCCGATCAGGCGATTGTCGTTCTCCGTCTTGCTTGCGCCTCCGGTGAAGACTATCATGGGGCAGCATTTTTCCGAATGATTCTGAATGAGGATACCATCTGGTCATGGATCTGGGATTAAAGGACCGGGTCGCCATCATTGGCGGGTCCAGCAGGGGTATCGGCCGGGCGATCGCGACCACGTTCGCTCACGAGGGAGCCAGCGTCACGATCTCGGCCCGCACTGAAGCCGACCTGCGCCGCACTGAGATTGAATTAGCCCGCATCGGCTCGCAGCACCATGTCCTGGCCATTCCCGCCGACCTGTCGTCGGCCCGGGACATTCGCAGGGTAGTTAGAGACACCATGAATCGCTTCGGCCAGATCGGGATATTAGTCAACCACGTCTGGCACGGCGTTCCCGGCCGCCCATCGGAATTCAATGACGAAGCGTTAACCGCAGCTTTTGAGGAGAACTTCCTGGGCGCCGTAAGGCTGACCCGAGAGGTGATACCTTTCATGAAGCAGCAGCGATGGGGACGCATCATCCACCTGCTGCCCGTCCAAGTGAAGCAACCGGGCAAGGGGTCGGCGCTGTCCGCATCCAGCCAACTCGCCTTGGTGGGTTACACCAAGATGCTGGCCACCGAGCTGGCGCCGTTCAACATAACTGTTAACAACGTCATCGCCGGACCGGTGCAGACCGACTTTCTGGCTTCAACCTTCGAATCCACTGCGGAGGAGCAACGCCGCACCAGTGACGAGGTCGTGCTGGACGCGGTTGAGGCGATTCCCATCGGACGCCTGGGAAAGCCAGAAGAATTGGGCGACTTGATCGCGTTCCTAGCGTCTGACCGCGCAGGCTTCATAACCGGAACCAGCGTAGTGATCGACGGGGGAATGCTCCAGACCATTAGCTGACGGCAGACCGGAATCTGAACCGGAATCACGGTCCAGCAGCCGAACTCCGCACTTCCAACCCGTCATCGGGAAACCGCTGGTCGAAAGAATAGACCACTCCTGACCCACTACTACGCGCCGCAGCCCAGATCAGGGCGTCCGCTACGGACACCCGGCCCGAAGGTCTGCACATCAACAACCCCTGTATGAGGAGACCTTTGCTTATGGCGTAAACAATGATATTTTGCTTCTGAACGAACTCTATAAGTTGGTCTACTATCAATTCTCGAGTCAGTTGGTACACCGAGCTTAGGACGTAGGATGCCTCGGCCAGCACAACGTCAGTGATCCACAGTTCCTGCTCACCATCGACGATATCAGTAGCCGCTTGCGCTAGGCCTTCGAGATCACCGGTGATGTAACGAACCACTACCGAAGTATCCAGAAAGCCGCTCAATCGGTGCCATCCGGCGATCCATACCTCTCTTGAACTTCTAGGTCCCAAGCCTTTTCCTTAGCCTTGTTCCATTCTGGGCCGAGAGGGATATGAACATCGGTATAAGGCGCCAAGCTACCCGCTAAGGACCTGTTGTGCTCCGGGGTGACGAAGTAAATCTCCACGTGATTGTCCACCAACCGCTGTATCGCCAACCAACCCGGTCCGATGCCCAACCGGTCACGGATCGCTTTGTCGATGACAACCTGGCCTTTTTCTCCTACTTTATTGGCCAAAGTATAACTCCTGATGATTAGGATAACCTTATCGTAGCAAATCATACTCATGCCCACAAGAGATGTCCTCTACGCTTGGTTGCCCGCCATGCGATTTGCCGATACACTGGGGCCAATCAAAGGAACGAGCGCAAATGGGGGTTTTCCGTGAAGTTTTCGCTAGCTTACGAAATGCAAAGGCCTACGCTTGATGACCACGCCGTCATCGAGGAGACCATCGAGCAGTGCATCCTAGCCGACGAGATGGGCTTCGACGCCGTGTGGTTCGTCGAGCACCACTTCCTCACCACCTTCTCTTCATCGCCCTGTCCCGAGGTGATATTCGGCGCATTGAGTCGGCTAACCAAGAACATCCGCCTGGGATTCGGGGTGGTCATTTTGCCCTATCACCATCCCATCCGAGTCGCCGAGCGGGTGGCGATGGTGGACCAGCTTTCCCACGGACGCGTGGACTTCGGCACCGGACGTTCCGCACCCTACGAGCAGACGGGCATGGGCATCGACCCCCGGTTCACCCGGGATATGTGGGAAGAGTCGCTGAACATGATTCCCAAGATATGGGAATCGGAGACCTTCCAATGGGAAGGTAAGTTCTGGAACGTCCCTCCCAGGGAGATTCTTCCCAAGCCCTACCAGAAGCCCCACCCGCCCATCTGGGTGGCGGCGCTTCAGCCCGCCACCTACCAGCTAGCCGCTGAGAAGGGTATCGGGGTCATGGCCCTGGGGGTGAACGCCCCTTCGGTTCTGGAACCCCATATCAGCGCCTACCGGGAAACCATCAAGAACGCGACTCCAGTAGGTGCCACCGTCAACAACCAGTGGCTCAGTTCCTGCTTCGGGCTTTGCGGCGAGGACGATAAAGCGGCCAAAGAACTGTGCACTCAGTCATTAAAGACATTCTTCGGCCCGGGACGGCCCTACTTCCAAGACCAGCAGGACGTTTACAGCAAACTGTTGGATCAATGGGGCGGAGTTCCGGAGCACTTGTCCCAGAACTTCTCCCGGTACGTGGAAGTTCAAGGAGTTAACGGCGCGCCGAGCAGTCCCGTCGATCTATCAGGAGGCAACGCCTTG
Source organism: Gemmatimonadota bacterium (assembly GCA_002725915.1). Taxonomy (GTDB): domain Bacteria; phylum Latescibacterota; class UBA2968; order UBA8231; family UBA8231. Next base: position 6,222 of record PBRM01000293.1, on the reverse strand, counting down.
GCCCAGAAGATCTGGGAGGAGTTCGACGCGGAAACTCTGGCCCAGAGGGGTGTCATCATCGCAGGAGACCCCAACAGCTGTATCGAATCCTTAAAGCTGCATGAAGCCACCGGGGTCGATCAGATGCAGTTCCTCATGGCCACGGAGACAGTGGGCCACGAGGAAGTGATGAAGTCCATCGAGATGTTCGGCAAGCACGTTATCCCGGCGTTCAGGTAGAACGCCGGGGCATGAGTAGGCGGCGCTCCTAAGGCCCGCCTACTTTAGGTCGGCGACCAGTGGTTCGACCTCATTCATCAGCAACTCCAGGCACTCGTGCTCCCACTGGGGGTCCTCCGGGTCCTGGGTGATAGCCAGCAGGCTGCCGAACCCGCCAACTTCTTCATAAAGCTTGCGGATGCGGTCGGCGCATTCCTGGGGGTCTCCCACGATCCAGATGTTCTCCATCATGTAGTCAACGGTCACGTCTTCGTAAGGCAAAATAAAGTTCTCGACCCGCCACCACCGCAAATCGACACGCCCATTCCCCTATGCTAGACTGGCCCGGATTTATCGAAACTTTCACGAAAGGAAGTTGCTCATGAAAAAGGTCGTAAGCGAAATCAGCGGTGTTGTTTTCAGCCTGCCATGGCTGGTAGCTAAAGATAACGGTTTGTTCGAGGCCGAAGGCCTTGACATGGAGTTTGTTAAAGCTCTCAGGCCCGACCCGGTGGCACGCACGGAAAACCCGGAAGACATCAATCCCATCCTTGGCCACACGACCTTCGAACAAGGACAGGTTTCTATCTACCGGGCTTGAGAAGAGGGTCAGGTCCGTCGGGCCTATGAAAGCAAAGCCGGAGCCAAGATAATCGCACTGCGTTCCGCAGTGGCCAGCCAGGCCATAATGGTTGCTCCTGATTCGCCTCACAACTATCCGGGGACACTGGGGAACCGACCCATCGCCGTAAACTTCCACGCCGGGTCCCACTACGTTGGGCTGCGGTTGCTGGAAGGATACCTTCCTAAAGGCAAAATTAAGCTGGTGCACTACGGTTCACCGGTGCAGCGATTCGAGTCCATGTTGAACGGAGAAGCGGCCGCCGCCGTGGTCATGGAGCCTTGGATCACCCTGGGTGAGAAGCTGGGCTGCAAGACTGTGGCCGAGGGTCACTACCTGGGAGCGGAGAACGCCAGCGAGGACATGGACGAAGAAACCTTCGCTGCGATCAACCGGGCGGTGGAGAACGCCGTCGACCTGATTAACGCCGACAAGAGGAAGTTCCTCCACTACCTGATCGACGACCCAAGCTTTGCGGCAGTTGCTGCCAAATACGGCGGACTGACCCCCGAAGACTTCCACCTGCCCCGCCTGCGCTACACCAAGCCGGCCGTGTATACCGATGAGATGGTGGAGGACACTTACAACTGGCTAACCCGGTGGAATCTACTCAGCGACGAGGCTTGCGCCGCCGACCTGGTGGACAACCGCATCGCCGAGCCAGCGTCCGCAGACGACTAGGAGCCCTCACCCTCGTCCCCTCTCCCTGAGGGAGAGGGGTGCCGACGATAAATTCAGAGGCAGGATGGGAGTCCTAGGTTCCTGATGAATCAGACAACCCCGAAGGAAGTAACTTCCCTTCGGGGTTGTTTTTATTCCCACGCCCCTACACCTAACCCCAAGGAACCTCTGCGGTTCTATCGGCATCCCATTGGTACGATAGAATAAGACCATCTAGTTCGTGGAGGAGTTAGGCATGGCTCTGCCGTTCCGAAAGCGTCCCGGAGTCGCCGTTGTGGAGATTCATGGCGTTATCGGCAATCAAGTTAGGACGCCCGCTTACGAGCGTTTGTTCGACAGCATCGCTCAAAGTAAGCGATACCGGGCCTTGTTGCTGGATATCGATTCCCCTGGAGGTTCAGCTTCGGGCTCGGAGGTCTTGCATCACAGTTTGTTGAAAGTGGCCGAGGGCAAACCCATAGTGGCCTACGTTCGGGGTATCGGAGCATCCGGAGCCTACTACCTGTGTTCCGCCGCCAACCGGGTGGTTGCTCTGCCCAGCGCCATGGTCGGTAGCATCGGCGTCATCTACCTGCGCCCCATCCTGGAACAACTGTTGGGCAAAGTGGGCGTGGAGTTTTCCGTATTCAAAGAGGGAAGGCTCAAGGACATGACCGGGTTTTGGCGCAGCCCAACGCCGGAAGAAGAGGGGAAGTTTCAGGGATTGTTGACCGAGATATACGACAATTTCGTTACCGTGGTAGCCCAGGGAAGATCCTTGGAGGAGTCGGCAGTACGGGAACTGGCCACCGGCGAGGTATTTACCGCCACTCGGGGCAAGGACCTGGGCTTGGTGGACGACTTCGGCGGGTTCGCCGAAGCTTTGGAAATCGCTGCCCAGTTGGGAGATGCCCGCCCCCGGCCCCTTTGGGTTCGACCCAAGCGTCCCTTCTCCGCAAGATTGCTAGGCCGGGCGAACAGCCAACAGGCGGGTATCTCCTTGCTGGCTAATCAGTTCCAGCGGCTGATGGGCGGAGGGTTCTACTACCTGGAGCCATCCTACTTGATGGGGGATTACCTGGGGGAGCCGGATTAGATCGAGCACTTCAATGATAAAGGCCGCGAACTACGGGCGGCGGTCAATGGAGTGTTTGGTCGAAAGTAGAACACAGACCGTACTAGTAGTTAAGCGTAGCTCCGCGTCTCTAAGTAGTCATCGTCGTCTTCGTTGGGCACTGGAAAGCTAACGTTTGTTCGGAGGCGGGAGGTCCACCGGTCGATGGCCCTCAATCCCATACCGATCAAGACCAGAGGCGATCGCCAAGCCCAACCCAGAACGAGAATAAAAGAAACTACAACCAACATTAGGATAATTGTCACGGTTAAAAGCCAGGGTTGTGAGTCCATTACCTACTCCTCAGATCCTGTGGTCTCAGAGAAGACGACGGGGGCTTCCCTCATAAGACTATTCAACCATCAAGAGGAGACTAAAACATGTGGGCCGGCACCTAAGACTATTGAGGTGGGAATGAAACCCGGGGGTTGAAGGTTAGGTTAGGAAGAACCGCAGCCGCTCGACGCCGGGTCCATCCTAGACCTGGGGCAACGAGAAGAAACGGGGTCAAGGCAAACGTAGGAACGATAAAGAAGGCAAGAACGAGCCAGCGATTCAGATCCAACATCACAACCACCACCCAAACTAAAGACAGAAGATATAGTTATGTTAATGGTGGCGGCGATTCGGTGCCACAGTGGCATCAGCCGGATTTCGATGACTTTGGGCGGCTGGGAACGGTGAACTTAGCCCTCTAACCGCCCTCCAATCCCTTGGCTTCCTGCCACAGAGACTCCTTCTCCATCAAAGGCAGGCCGTTGAAGTCTTGACCTCGTTGATCGGCCAATTCCTCCATCTGAAGATACCGGCCCTGAAAGCGCCGGTTGGCCTGACGCAGTGCGTCCTCGGCGTGGATGTTCATCCAGCGGGACAGGTTGACCATGGTGAACATCAAATCGCCCATCTCATGCATCTTTTCTTCATCGGTGACTGCTGCGCGAAGTTCTTCCACCTCTTCGGTCACCTTGTCCAACACGCCGGAGATGTCCTCCCATTCGAAGCCGGACCGTCCGACCCGGTCCTGCATCAACTGAGCGTAGGTCAAAGCGGGAAGCTCACCGGGGATGCCTTCCACCGGCGACTTTTTGATTCCTTCTTGCGCCCTCTCGACCGCTTTCAACTGTTCCCAATTAGCCTCCACCTCGCTGGCTTCCGAAGCAGTGCCGTCGCTAAACACGTGAGGATGACGGCGTATCAATTTCTCGTTTATGCGGGTCAGCACGTCCTCTAAAGAAAACTCTCCAGCTTCCCGGGCAATCACTGAGTGAAACGCCACCTGTAGCAACAGGTCTCCCAATTCTTCGGACAAACCCTTCGGGTCACCTTTGTCGATGGCTTCCAGAACCTCGTACGACTCTTCCAACAGCGTCCTCTTCAATGACTCATGGGTCTGCTCCCGGTCCCAGGGACAGCCCCCCGGAGCATGGAGCGTTTCGACGATGTCCATGAAGGTCTGAAAGGTGCCCAGGTCGCCTTGGGGAATCTGTTTGTTGCTCATGGACGAATTATAGGCGTGGGCAGCGTTGCTTCACAAGACAACGGGTGATACCTTTAGCACCACCCATCGGGAGTTAGGATGAACCGGTTAGCCTGGATCCCAACCTTTCTTTTCGTCTTCGCCGTGCCCCTGTTTCTAGTCACCGCCAGCGTGGCTTGGGCTTTCAACGACCCCGGCGTCTATAACCGGGGATTCCAGAAATACCGCATCTCACTGACATCCGGCATCACAGAGGAAGATCTTCGCCAGGTTGGCGGCGAGATCAGGCACTACTTCAACTCCACTGATGAGCCTCTGTTGGTGAACACCCAGGTGTACGGAGAAGAGCGAGAGCTTTTCAACCAGCGAGAGGTCCAACACATGCGCGACGTCAAGCGGTTGGTGTGGTGGGTCTACGCCGCCGCCATCGTGTCGGGAATCTATTTGCTGGCGGCAACGGCTTGGGGAGTGGCCGTCTATCGGCGGGGCTTTCTTGACGTGCTAGCCCAACGGGTGATTCGGGGTGTGGCGTTGATGGTGGTATTAGTAGTAGTCGTGGGGGCCTTTGCGATGACCGGGTTCGACGCTCTTTTCTTGAGATTCCACCGAGTTGCATTTACCAACGACCTATGGCAACTGGACCCGCGCACGGATTACCTGTTAATCATTTTCCCTCAGGGGTTCTGGTTCGATGCGACAATGAGAGTAGCCGCATTGACAGTGGCCGGAGCGGTGGCGTTGACGCTGGGCGCCGGTGGCCACCTACTGTGGCGGCGTAAAACTGGGAGAGGAACTGTTCAGTAGGGAAGGGAATCTCAGGGCTACTTTGAGGAAGAGATCGAAATAGAAAGGCCCGCCGCCCCGGGCATGAACATCATCCGGGGCGGCGCAGTTAGAGATCTATCAACAGAAGTGCTGGACCGGTACCGGCTAGTGCCCGCAGCCGCAACCACCGCCGCAGCATCCGCCGCCGCCCATGGGAGGCAATGGACTGAAGCCAGTGTCGCCCGACGAATCACTCCCGGACACAGCAGCGAAAACCGATATGATTCGCTTGGCCGGTTGCTCGCAGTTGGGGCAGTCGGCTCCGCTAGAACTCATGGGCTGCAATTTGTCGAACTTATTCTCACAGGTCGGGCAATGGTATTCGTAGAGAGGCATGCCGGAACCTTCCTTACCTAGAGATTTCGGGCCGAGTTCGGTTCCTTGAATTTAACTGACGGGGGCCAAGGTAGTCAAGTTTAGTCCTCATATCGCCCAGTAAAAGCTCCAATCCAGTCATTCCGGCGCAGGAGTTTCTGAATTTATCCGTGGGAACCCACTCAAACGGTCGTTTTTATGCCTGCATCTGGGACTGGACCGGCCCGAAATCTGATTTCTTCACAAACTCGCAGGCCGGAATCCAGAGATGCCTCGCTTCCAAATTTTGCGTTAATTCCAGCCAGTTCACTGGATTCCCGCATGCGCGGGAATGACGGAGCGGGGCAATCTATTTGGTCGAAGTAAAGCTTCCCCGTGGGCACTAGAAGCTAATACTCTATAATCGCCCTTCCCGCAATCTCGCCTGACTTCAGCGCATCGCAGGCTTCGTTGATGTCGTCCAGGGCGTAGCGGCGGGTCACCAGTTTGTCCAGCGGGAACTTGCCTTCCTGATACCAGCGCAAGAACATGGCGAAGTCCTTGTCAGGGTAGGTTGCACCCAGGCTGCCCCGGTACTGCCTCTGGTGGGTCACGAACAACCGTGAGTCGATGGTCATATCCCATCCGGGCAGTCCAATCAGCACCGCCATGCCACCGTGGTTATCGGCGCCGGGGCCGCCCCCTCTGGTGGACGGCAGTATCTGTTCGTTGGTTATCTTAAGACCTATTGCGTCGAAGGCGTAGTCCACACCACCGTTGGTTATCTCCTGAATGGCTTCGACCGGATCCCCCTTGGACGCGTTCACCATGTGCGTCGCTCCAAATTCCTGGGCCAGCTGTAATTTCTCGTCGGTCAGGTCCACTGCGATAACGGGATAGGCCTCCAGAATCGAGGCCATCTGTATCGCACAGAGACCCACGCCACCAGCGCCGTAAACCGCCACCGACTCTCCGGGCCGCACCTTAGCAGTATTCAACACCGCGCCCGCCCCGGTGAGAACGGCGCACCCG